>NZ_JBHXTC010000022.1:0-95006 GCF_042677605.1 Streptomyces sp. NPDC127106
CCCGTTCGGCCTCGCTCAGAACGAGATCGGCCTTCGGCCGGCCGATGCGCATCCCGTCCTCAAGCCCCGAGATGCCCTCCGCCGCGAACTTCCCATGCCACTTCCGCACCGTCGTCGCGGTCACACCGACTTCCACGGCGACTCTCGCGTTCGGCACCCCACCCTCGCAGGCCAGCACGATGCGAGCACGCTCGGCGAACCGCGGCGCCACCGTCCCACCGGCCCAGCGGGACAACTCTGCACGCTCTTCATCAGACAGGCGGACTTCAACAGCACGAGGACCCGGGGGCATAAAAACAGGCTACAGACTTAGCCCTGAGATTTCCGGCGCATCACACTAGGGTGGGCGTGGCCGAAGTGGGTCACCGCCCCCTTGAACGATGGCGTTGAGGTGTTCGCTCTGCCGAAGCGACTGACCCGAGCACTGGCCAGCGCGAGCTCCGCCGAACTCGAAGAACTCGCAGGCCGCTGGACTACGCGCCTCCGATCCGAGGACGGAGACGACATGACCGACGATGACCTGCTGGCAGTCCTGCAAGGCGTTGCCCGCCTCGCAGCGTCTGCGGTGAATACGGGTGGCGGCCTCTACAGCTGGAGCTTCTGACCGCCCCTCCGTGAGGGACGCTCGTTCTTGACGCCGCTGCACGCCAGGAGCTCGGTCCCGGTGGCGTCGAAGTACAGGGTGAAGAACCAAGATCGGTCTGCTGCAACGATGTTGCCGGTGCGCAGTTGCTCGTCGCGGTGCCGAGTGCGGAGGATCTCAACGGTCTCGTCAAGGCCGAGGGTTGTCAGGCCGATCTTCAACGACCTCCTCAGCCTTGTCGCAGCGATGCCAAAGACCATCCAGTGCGGGGCCTGGCCGTCGTAGAGCATGACCTCGCCGCCGCCGGCGATGGCGTCGCGCGCTGCCTTGCAGGCACTGGTCTGGCCTTTGAGCATCGCAGTGATGTCGGGGTGACGTGGGTTCTCGTCCTCGGTGGCCATGCGGTGACTGTAGAGATCGAGCGCAGGCGTTGCTACAGGATTCGGCGTGACCTGCGCAGGGCTCTGAGACGGAGGCGTTCGTGACAGGTAGAGCGGCAGACCGGCAACGTAGTGGTCAATCGGTCAATACCAAACCCTGGCTGCAAGATCCCCTCCACCCCGGAGACGTCGGTCCACGTCTCCAGCCACTCCCTCGCCTTGGCGAGGTCGGTGGTCATCGGGCACAGCGTCCACGGCGCGCTCAGCTGGTGGGTGCCGAAGAGGTCCTCGAGGATTCGCCGGCGCTCGTGATAGGGCCGGGTAAGGAGTTCGGTGCCGTCCTGCTGAAGGACGTCGAAGGCGATGAAGAAGGCCGGGGTCTTCGCGGCCAGTGCGGCGGCGGTGCGGCCGCGGGCGGCGGCCCGGCGCTGGAGCGCTTCGAAGGACAGGCGTCCGACAGCGGTGTCCCAGACGACGAGTTCGCCGTCGAGGACCAGGCCGTCGGGCAGCTGCTGGGCGGCGGCGACCAGGTCGGGGAAGCGGTCCTGGACCAGGGAGCCACGCCGGGTCTGGAGCAGCACCCTGCCGTCCGGGCCGACCGGGGTGAAGAGGATGGCGCGGTGGCCGTCGAACTTCTGCTCCAGGGCCAGGCCGCCCGCCAGGACGCCGGGACCGGGGACAGACTCGGCAGCCTGGGCGAGCATCGGCTCAAAGGGAGGGGTCAGAAACACTCGGGGGTTGGCCTCCTTCACCGCCGCTCCGTGCCTGGTCCCAGCGTCACCCGCCGGGCACGGTCCAGCGCGCCCGATGCGGCCAGAAGGCCCCGCGACGTCAGGCTCCAGGGTGGGTTGGCTTCTGCTGTGACTCCAGGAGCCGGGCACGGCACTCCTGGCAGAGGGGGTTCCCGCCAACCCCATATCGACAACATGTTCTATGACTTCTCTGCACCAAGCCCACCTGTGGTCAGCCCAGTCAATCGGTAGGCGCTCAAGGCGGCACCGAGGTGCGCTGGCTGTCCGGAGCCGGGATCGTGGGCAGGAGTGCGCGCACCAGTGCGGTCGGCCACCGGGTGAGGGTGGCCGACCCGCACAGCTTCCCTCAGGGCACGAGCCCGTGCGGGGCTTCGGCCGCGGCAGGTGCCTGAGGTACCTCCAGCCCTGCTGTCGGGCCGATGACGAACACAGCGGGCGGTGCGACGCTGTGGACAGCGCAGTCCTGGGCGAGGTTGGCCAGTGTGGACCGCAGAATGCGCTGGAAGCGGGTGGCTGCGTCCTGGACGACGAGTACCGGTGTGGCCGCGTCCCGGCCGGCTCGCATCAGCAGCTCGCTGCTCTTGGCCACGTGAGTGACGCCCATGAGGATCACCAGCGTGCCCTTGAGCCGGCCGAGAGCAGACCAGTCGACGAGGCCTGCGGCGTGATCAGGGGGTACGTGCCCGGACACGATGGTCACTTCCTGGGCCATGCCCCGGTGGGTCACCGGAATCCCGGCCAGCGCCGGTGCCGCCAGCGCGCTGCTCACGCCCGGCACCACGGTCACCGGCACATCTGCCTTGGCGCAGGCGGACACTTCCTCGAAGCCGCACCCGAACAGGTACGGGTCTCCGCCCTTGAGCCGGACCACGAACCGTCCCGCCAGTGCCCGGTCCACCATGACCTCGTTGATGTGCTCCTGGGCCATAGTCCGGCTGTAGGGCAGTTTGGCCGCGTCGATGATCTCGACCTCCGGCCGCAGGTCGGCCAGCAGCTCCAGCGGCGCCAGCCGGTCGACCATGACCACGTCGGCGGCTCTGAGCAGATCGCGGCCGCGCACGGTGATCAGGTCCGGATCTCCTGGTCCGGCGCCGATCAGGGCCACGCCCGGACCCGGATGATCCGGCCGGGCGTCGTCCGCCGCGGCTTGCCTGTTCACGAGGGTGCAGAACACCCGCTTCTGCTCGGCGACCCGGGCGATTTCCTCGTTGTGGTCTGGGGTGCAGGCGACCGCGAACCAGACGTCGTCCAGGTCCGCGGGCTGCCATGACCGCTCGTGCCACCGGATGCGGCCCGCCTGGGCCATGGCCCCGATGGCAGGGCACAGGGCAGGCGCCACGACGGTGATGTCCGCACCGGTACGGCTAAGGCGCGCGAGGGGCCGCAGCGCCGTGGGCTCCCCTCCGAACACGACCACTCGGCGTCCCGCCAGATCAAGCTCGGTCGACAACGGTCGCGCCTCGGGAACGGGAATACGAGCTGTGGGAATCAAGCGCCTTCATCCATTCGTATCAGAGTGCAGGAAGCTGTCCGGGAATCCCTCGGCCTCGAGGGTCCGGCCGACGAGGAGCGTCGCGATGCGCTCCGCCCCAGCGGCCCGCACGTCGTGAGCGATGCGCGCGAGCGTCGAGCGCACGACCTGCTGACCGCGCTGACTCGCCTGCGCGACCACCGCTGCCGGGCAGTCCTCGCCGTAGTACGGGACCAGCTCCTCGACGACCTGTTCCAGATGGTTGATCACCAGATAGATCGCGAGCGTCGTCCCGGTCCGCGCGAAGTTCGTCAGTGTCTCCCCTGGGGGCATCGAGCCCGGCCTCGACCGAGCCCGCGTGATGACCAGACTCTGGCCCACGCCGGGGACGGTCAGCTCCCGGCCCAGAACGGCGGCGGACGCGGCGAAGGCGGATACGCCCGGCACCACCGCGTGCGGCACGTCCTGCTTGTCCAGCAGGCGCATCTGCTCGGCGACCGTGCTGTACAGCGACGGATCTCCAGAGCACAGGCGCACGACGTCCAGGCCCCGGCGATGCGCCGCGACGATCCGTGCGACGGCTTCGCCGAGCGGCAGATTCGACGCATCGATGAGGTTCGCGTCCGGCGGGCAGAAGGCGAGCAGATCGGTGGGGGTCATGCTCCCCGGGTAGAGACACAGACCGCAGCGACCGAGGAGTTCTCGGCCCCGGACTGTGATCAGATCCGCCGCCCCAGGCCCGGCGCCGACGAAATACACGGTCATACGAGTGCGCTCCTCCTTCCAATCGCCCGCCACCACGGCGGACACGAGGAGAACGACGCCTGTTCGTCTTCGGTGACGTCGATTCCCGGACGTACCGCAGGCGGTTCCAGGGCGGTGAGGGACCAACGGCCCGGAAGATCAGGAATCGCAGCGACCGGCCCGAGCCCGCCCAGCAGCGGGCACCTTCCTCCTCCCGGGCCTGACTGGCACAGGTCCGCGGTCGGTCACTACGGAGTGAAGGGCCGGGTTCGAGAAGGTTCAGTCAACACACCAGCGCACGCACGGTCCCGACTGTGACGGGGCCCAGGTCGCGACTGCAGGACGTTGGGTGGGGGTACTCATGAGCAGGTTCCTCTCGGCGGCACTGTAGTGAACCGTTTCGCCGACCCGGCATTCTCGCCGACACACAGCGCCCACAAGCAGTCACCAGACCGCGCTCCGCTACCAGGGCAGCAGGGGTTCGGGAGGGGGTGCAACACGGCGGTGCAACGCTCTCGCGCAACGGGGCGTTGCACGCGTTGCGCCAGGTCAAGCCCGCAACACACGGCTGCGCTCGACCACGTTGCACAGCCCAGGGCACCCGCCTGCAGGCAGCGGGGCTACGTCCTGCCCTCCGCGCCCCAGCCACCGAGGAAGTCGGCCAGGGCTCCGCGCTGCTGTTCCTCGCGGGCGATCTGCTGCGCGAGGACGTCGCGGTCGATATACGGGGGCGACGGCGGCGAGAACCAGGCGCTGGAGTTCGTCCGGCTCCAGTGCCTCCACCTCCCACTGCACCGGGCGCTCGATGCGAAGGCCGGCCACCTCGGGTCGCCGTGTTTGCCCTCGGTCGCCGGGAGCCCGTACGCGCGTACCTGTTCGTAGGTGAGCAGCACCCGGGTCACCGAGCTCCAGCAGCACCGTGCGTTCCACCCAGTCCCGTTCGATGTCCTCGCCGGAGCAGTCGAAGTCGCCGACCACGGCAAGGTGGGCTTCGCGTTGCTCATGGGCGACGCGGTCGCGGACGACGTCGGCGTAGGACTGGGAGCTGAAGCCGCGGACCACGAGCACGGGGATGCCCGCGAACTCGAGCCAGCCGGTCAGTTGCTGTCGGAGGGTGTCTTTCTCCGCCGCGACGTACAGGGCCTGCTTCGCCCGTGGTGCGGTCCAGGCGGAACCAGGTGGGCATCGCGGCGACGAACTCGTCCGCGTCCGGCCAGGCCGGCGGGACGTGGACTTCGCGGACGGTGTCGATCAGGTCGGGGAAGCGGCCCTCCCGCCGGCCTGTGCCAGCTGCGCGGACAGCCGCCGGTACATCGGCGGCGTGTGCGGCAGCACGCCCTCGGCTGCGAGGCGGTACATGACCTGCCTCAAGGTCACCTTGAGCAGCGCGTACCCGTCCACGATCTGCCGTGCCCGTTCCACGACGAGGGGCCATCGGATCCGTTCACGAGCCATACCGGTACATGTACCCCTCCGCGCGGACGCCGGCCCTCAGTGCACGGGAACGTGCAGGCCGCAGTCGGCCTCATCGGCGGTGAGCCAGCTTCCGGTCCACGGGGCGTCGCTGGTCTCCAGCACGCGACCGGCAAGCGGGGCCACCCAGGAGCCGGACGATCACAGCGGTACCCCCACCCGACGGCCGGACTCTCCCGCCCCCACCCTTGGGCGGGCCTCGGCCCGCGGAGGACAGCATCCAGCCCGCCGAAAGAGTGAATCTGCCCTCGCGTACGTGGGCGCGGTCCTAGTCGTGTCGGCCCAACTCACCTGATTTCAGGAGGTATTGACACGTTTTCGGGTGGTCTGTCATGTTCTGTCGCCAAGGTGCAAAGCCAACGAGTGAGAGCGAGGAATCCCATGGCTCAGCGAACCGAGTACGACGCGGCCCAGACCGCGAAGCGGCTGCACACGACGGTCGCGGTGCTGCGCTGGGCGCAGCACGTGGGCATGGTCCCGGATCCGGACGTGAGCGGCTTCGCGTGGTCGCGGCAGGTAGTGGAGGCGATGGACGCGGGCGCCGTGCGGGCTGCGATGCCGCGCGAGGCGATCTCGCCGTACGAGGTGGCGAACCGGATCGCGGCAGCGCTGGGCAGGCCGAACGAGCCCGGCCAGCCGCCTGCGGTGTCGTCCTACGCGGTGGAGCGGCTGATCGCGCTCGGCCTGCTGACCGACCTCAGCGGCCACCGCCGGTACAGCTCCCTCAACCCCGATCAGGTCGACCAGGTCGTCGCACGGGAGGGCCTGGCCGAGCTGCTGGACTGTGAGGCCCCGCTCGGGCCGGAGCAGGCCGCGGCCCGGCTCGGCGTACGCCGGGTCGATTTCGAGTGGATGCGCCGCCTGGGCTGGATCGCTCCGGTCTCCTGGGGCCGCGTCCAGTTCGGCGCGAGCAAGGCCGGCGCCGTCGACGTCCCGCGCTTCGCCGCCGGGCACGTCGACGACCTGCCCGGGGCACACCCCGAGGTCGACTGGGCGCAGCTGCGCACGGTCGGCAAGGGCCGGCGCCCTCCCCTCGCCGGACTCCGGGCGCAGCCGGCCTGAGCTCCGCGGCCCGGCCCTGATGGACGGCACCTCTTCCCCTCGGCTATCGCGTGGGAAAGACACCTCATGCAGCTAAGGAGTCAAGGCGCCCGAGGGGAGACCGGTCTGGAGGCGTCACGTGGTTCGTGATCACGGGGGTGCGTCGGGCGTGAAGGCGTAGGTCCGCAGCGGATTCAGATGTAGCTCGTGCGGACCCATACAGTCCGCGGCAAGAGTTCCCACGGCCGCCCCGCACACGCACGTCATGTTGGGGCCTCCCGATCCGAGAGGTCCGCAGCAACCGTGGTGAATGCCCAGAGAGCTGGCCAGTTGCAGGCTCGGCACGTCCTCCGGGTGCACAATGACGGAGTTCCGGGGGCCGGCGGGCACCATGTCGGTCATGCCGGGCGGCATGAGCAGAGCCCTGCTCACAAGTGCGCGTGCTGCCTGGGTGCCTGGTGCCACGAAGGGAGCGCCCCAGGGTTCGGGATCGATGGCGTAGCTGCCTCGCGGGACCGTCGAAGGCGCGAGCCGCGTCGTACTGTGCCGGTCTTTGTCGTGCAGCGAAATATCCGGGATGCCCTGGTGCTTCTGCAGGTCCGGGGTAAGTTCGGCACCGCACTTGGCACAGTAGAAGACCGTCACACCGACTGTTGTATCCCACCAACAGCACCCGTCACGACCGAGTTCCCCTCCTCAGTCCGCCTGTCCAGCACAAGCGGTGGGGAAGGCAATGGACTCGTCGAAAGGAACTCGTGTCTGAAGGCAGTGGTGGAGTTGGCCGATCATGCGGTTGAACAGGGTGTCGCAGGGCTTGCATGTGCCAATCTCCGCCCGCCCGGCGGCGCCGGTAGTGGGCGTCCGCGCCGCTTGAACCGCTGAGGGAGGCGAAGGCCCATAGGTGGCCGACGTGGTTGAGGCGGTTGTTCTTGGCGATGCAACCGGCGTCCAGCGTAGTGGCGTTTGCCGGAGGCCCGGGTGATCGGGGCCGAGCCGGCGTACGCCTTCAGCCCCCGGCCGTGGCGAACCGGGTGGTGTCGTCGCCGATCTCGCCCAGAATGCGGGCACCGACCTGGGGACCGATCCCGGGGAAGCTCAGCATGATCGCCGCGTCCGGGTGCGATGGGAAGGCATCCTCGGTCGCCTGCGCCAGGTCATCGACCGCCTCACAGGCCGGTCCACGACCTGTTCCACGACCTGCCGAGGCAGAAGTGGAAGCGCCGTTCCTGTGCGCACAATGAGTCCGGCGCGCAGGGACGGACGAAGGGGATGGACGTGCAGCAGAATCCGGGGATCGAGTTGCGGGTCGCGGGTCAGGCGGATGTAGACGCCGCGGCGGAGTTGTTCCGGGGGTACCTCGACTTCTACGAGGTGGAGGTGACCGATCCGGACCGGCCGCGCGCCTTCCTCGCCGAGCGGATCGCGAAGGACGAGTCGCTGGTCCTGCTCGCCGACGCACCGGGCGTCGGGACGGTCGGATTCGCCCAGGTGTACCGGGCGTTCTCCTCGCTCAGCATGGACACCGCCTGGGTGCTCAACGACCTGTACGTGGCCCCGGAAGGCCGACGTACCGGCGCCGGCCGGGCGCTGCTGCGCGAGGTGCTGCGCCGGGCGCGGGAGGCCGGGGTGACCGGGGTGCAGCTGGAGACCGCCTACGACAACAAGGTCGCGCAGGGGCTGTACGAGGCGGAGGGCTTCGTACGCGAGGGGTTCCATGTCTACTTCCACGAACTCGGGTGAAACATTTCCGGGCCGTCATCGCGTCGATGGGGTGAGACGACGCGAGGGGGAGTAGATGCGGCAGGGTCGCAGAGACGGGTTCCGTGAGTTCGCGGAAGGCAGATCGGGGCACCTGTACCGGTCGGCCTGCCTGCTGGCCAGCGGGGACACCCATCTCGCGGAAGATCTGGTGCAGGAGACCCTGGGGCGGATGTACCTGCTCTGGGGGCGGAGCTCCCGCATCGACAATCCGGCGGCGTACGCGCAGACGGTGTTGGTCCGGGCCTTCCTGACCCACCAGCGCCGGCGGTCGGCGGGCGAGCGCCCGGTCGGGGAGTTCCCCGATTCAGGTGCGGTGGCCACCGGTTCCGGCGATCCGGCGCTGCGGGTGACGCTGCTGGAGGCGCTGGGGCGGCTCGCGCCCAAGGATCGGGCGGTGCTCGTGCTGCGGTACTGGGAGGACCGCAGCATCGAGGAGACCGCCAACGCGATGAATACCAGCTCGGCGGCGGTCCGCACCCGGGCCTCGAGAGCGCTCGGCCGCCTCAGGGAGCAACTGGGCGGCAGCATCGGCGAGTTCGCGGGCCTCTGAAAACGGAGACGGTCCGGTTCGCCCGCGGTGGGCGGCGTCGGGCCGGTTCGGTCCTCTGCACACTCCTGAGAACGGAAGGTTTGGTTCCCCATGTCCTTTGAAGACGAGCTCGGTGAAGCCCTCCGGCGTGCGGGGGACGGTTTCACGGCCGACCGGCACGCCCTCGTGGAAGCCGGTGAGCGGCGCGGACGGCGGCTCGTCGCCCGCCGCCGGGCCGCCCTGATCGGCGGATCGGTGCTGTCCCTGGCACTGATCGGCGCGGCCGGCGCCTACGCGGGGGGCCTGCTGGGCGGAACGGACCGGGTCGAGGTCGCGACGCCGCCGACACCGTCGGGCGGACCGTCGGGAGGGGGCGGGGACGGCACCCCGGAGCCGCCGCCGCAGCCGCCCCGCGGTACCGGCGCGGTCTCCTCCTCACAGTTGGTCGAGGTGCTCAAGGGGCTGCTGCCGGAAGGGGCTCTGTCCGTAGAGCATGCGACCGGTACCGGCGGCGGCGGCGCGGGGGTCAGCGGCGTGTACGACGACGGCCAGGGTGGAGCGGCGATCAGGCTCGTCCTAAGCCGGATGGACCCGAACGGCAGCATGGCCAACACCACGACCATGTGTACGAAGAAAGCCACGCGGCCGGACGACGACTGCACAACGGAGCAGCTGGCCGACGGCTCCAGGCTGCTGATCCAGCAGGGCTACGCGGCCCAAAACCCCGGCATAGACATCAAGGAATGGCGGGCCGCACTCGTGACCCCGCAGGGGTTCCTCGTCGAGCTGTCCGAAAAGAATGCTCTGCCGATGGAGACCATGAAGGCCTCTCGCCCCAACCCTCCACTGAGCCCCGCCCAGTTGAGGGCCGTGGTCATCTCGGACAAGTGGCACCCGGCGCTGAACGACCTGCCCGCGGCCGCGCAGCAACCGCGGGGCTGGACGCCCGCGAATCCGAACGCGCTGCGGGATCTGAAGGCCGTGGAGCAGCTGGAGAAAATGGTGACCAAGATGAAGGTCCCGGTCATCTCCAAGGGCGGGGAGTCAGGGTCCGGCCACGTCGTGGTCGACGACGGCAAGGGTAAGTCCCTGGTCCGGCTCGTCGTCGTCAAGGAGACCGGCGCTCCGGACTTCGAGGGCAACGTCCCTTCGCCGAACGACCGCATCCGTACCAAGGTCACACAGGGGCCTGCGGAGAAGGGCAGCGGGGTGGTCCCGTGGACCGTGGACACCCGGTACGGGAACGGGCTGCGGGTGACGGTGACCGCCTACAACGCCGCTGACCAGAGCGGCACGGCCACCCGTGAGACGCCCGCGCTGACGCTGGAGCTGCTGCAGCACATCGCCACCGACCCCATGTGGCATGAGCTGGACTCCTTCGCGTCGGCGTAGCACTCCACGACGGCCGTGGTGAACGGGAACGGACCGGGGTGTCGCCGAAGGTGATCCGCCCGGCCCGGTCCCCGACGGCGCGGACCGCCTCGGCAACGGCCTCGGCCTCCTCGGCCGGGCAGTGCACGATCACGTCGTCGTGCTGGAAGAGCACCATCTCGGCCCGCAGGCCGCCGTGCGGCCGGTTCAGCAGAGGGCGCAGCCACTCCGCGGCCTGGACGCCCGCGTGGAACAGCCCCGCCTCCATCGCAGCGGGCTCGCCCTCCGCCTGCTTGGTAGACCGTCCAGGCCGTGAGGCCCTGCTGGAGGGAGGGGGCCAGGTAGGGGCAGTGGGCGGTCATCTGTCGTACGTACGCCGTGATGTCGATGGTGGTCGGGGTGGGGGTGCTGGCTTCGACGAGGCGCAGCCGCCCCGGCGGTGGGCCGGGGCGCTGGTGTGGTGGGGTAGGTGTTCACCGGCGGGCGGTCTCCGGCTGGTCGGGCGCGGCGTCGTCGCCGTCGCCGCCGGCGGGGCCGCAGTCCCACTCGGCGACCACGGTGCCGGTCTCGCGGTAGCGGGCCAAGGCCAGCTCAAGGCCAGCTCGTCGACGGTGCCGTCGGCGTTGGTGAACCAGATGTCCGGGAGCGGGCCGTACGCGGCCTCGTAGGCGGTGACCCAGGCGATCGGGCCGTGGCCGATGTTCGCGACGTGGCGGATCGGCTGGCCGGCGGTCTCCTGGCACAGGACCTTGTAGTCGGTGGTGCCGTGCATGTCGTGCCAGGCGGCGTCCACCGCCGGGGAGAACATCTCGGGCATGGGCCGGCCGGCCTTCAGGCGCTGGCCGGTGATGGTGAGGAACCGGCGCAGCTCGGTGGTTGTGGTGCTCATGATGATCCCTCTCGGTGCCGGGTGGTGCTGAGGCCCCGGGCCGGGTCCGGCCGGGGATGGTGCCGGCACCGCGCCTTCAGGAAGTCGGCCTCCAGGCGCGGTGGTTCACAGGGCCCTGGCGGGCCTGGGTGCGGCGGCTTCGGTGAGGCGGTCGAGGCGCTCGTAGAGGCACGGATGAGGCGGGCCCGCCCCTGGGCGCAGCGGACGGTGCCGTGCGCGGGGGGGTGCCTGCTACGCGACCAACGTCGCGTAACGCCTGGACACGCCCGGCGCCCGCGCGTCCCTCGCCCCGTTCGCCCCGCTGCCGTAGCGGGCAACCGCCCTGCGCCCCCGTCCGGACTCGGACAACTGTTCATGACCGCCTGCGCAGGGCGGTGCCGTGCCCCTACGCTCGGCCTTGGCAGAGGTGCAGTCGACGGGGACGGGGTGGGATGCGTGGAGATCGGGTTGGCGGACGCGGTGGCGGCGGTGCGGGACGAGCTGCTGGAGGCCGCGGCGAGCGGTGCGGGACACGAGATCTCGTTCGTGGTCGGGCCGGTGGAGATGGAGTTCGAGGTCGAGCTGCGCGCCGATGCGCGGGCGAAGGCGGGCTTCCGGGTGTGGGCCGTGACGGCGGACGCGGAGGCCGGGGTGGCCCGCGGCCGGACGCACCGGGTGTCGTTCACCCTCACCCCGAGGAGTCCCGCCGGCGGCGATCTGCTGGTCAGCGGGGGCGCGGACCGGCCGGCCGGTCCCGGCGACATGAGCGGCCGGATCCAGGACTGACCGGGCGTCGCCGTACGGAACGGGGGATGCGATGAGGCGGGATCGTCTGGTCGCGGTCGGAGGACCGGGCGGGCCGGGATCGGGGTACGTGATCGGTCCGCGGCTGGTGCTGACCTCGGCACACGTGGCCGGTCGGCGCGGCACGCTGGTGCAGGTGTTCCGGCCGGGCGGCGACGCGGTGTTCGGCGGGGCCGTGGTGTGGTGCGGCACGCCCGGCGGGCGCGACGATGCGGCCCTGGTGGAAGTGGACGACGCGAGGTGGCGGCCACCGGCGGGCGCGGGGGTGCACTGGGGCCGCCTGGTGACCGAGCAGCCCGGCCAGCCCAGCGCGACCTGGGGCGTACCGGACGTGGTGCAGCGGCCGGGGGCGGCGGTGGAGGCCGCGCAGCTGGCGGGGACGGTGAATCCGGGCAGTGGCTTCGTGGCCAACCGGCACGTGATGGACCTCGGCCCATATCCGCCGGTCTGGCCGACCGACGGGTCGTCGCCGTGGGGCGGGCTGTCAGGGGCCGCGATGTTCTGCGGCCGCCTGCTGACCGGGGTGGTCGCGGCCGACGCGGGCCGCTCCGGGCATGCCGCGCTCTCGGTGGTGCCGGCGTACGTGCTGCACCACGACGCGGAGTTCCGGGCCGTGCTGGCCGAGCACTGCGCCGGTGCGATGGTGCTCGAAGCGGTCGAGTTCCAGGACGTGGCCGAGGCCGGTCCGGTCGCGCCGGCCGGCGGTCTGGGCTCGGCGGCGGCGCTGCTGCAGGCGGGCCGGCAAGTCGTGGCGTTCCACGGCCGCGAGGAACTGCTGGGCCGGTTGGCTCGCTGGTGCCGGCAGGAGGGGTTCGGCAGCTGGCTGCTGCACGGCCCGGCCGGGCAGGGGAAGACCCGGCTGGCCCACCAGCTCGCCGCCACCCTGGCTCCGGACGGCTGGGCGGTGCTGTGGCCGCGCGCCGGTGCCACTCCGGCAGAACTACGGGCGGTGGGCCGGGCCGCCAAGCCGCTGCTGGTGGTGCTCGATTACGCGGAGACGCGCGCGGCACAGCTCGCCGCGATCCTGGAGGCCGCCGCCGAGCACGGGGGTGCCACGCCGTTCAAGGTTTTCCTGCTGGCCCGGACGGCCGGGGACTGGTGGGCCAGCGCGCAGGCAGTGAGCCGTACCGCCGAAGAACTACTCGACGGCACCCCGGTGGCCGCGCTGCCGGCGCTGGAGAGCGATGCGGCCGCGCGTCCGGAGGCGTACCGGCGGGCGGCGGAGGCCTTCGCGGCCGCGCTGCCCGAGGTGCGCGGCCGGCAGGGGCCCGACTGGCCGGCGCTGGCCGCCGCCCTCCCCTCCCTCGAGGTGAACCGGGCGAGCATGGACAACGCGCTGACCCTGCACATGACCGCCCTGGCCGATCTGCTGGACGCCGCCGACCCCGGTCCGGTCGAGGACGGGGCGGGACCCGCGGACGGCGTCGAGGACCGCCTGCTCCTGCACGAGCGCCGCTACTGGGAGCAGAGCGCGACTGCCTGCGGTCTGCGTCCGGCGCTGAGCACGGCCACCCTCGATGCCGCGCTCGCCGCCGCCCTGCTGGTGGGGGCCGCCGGCCGCGATCAGGCCGCCGAGGTCCTGCGCAAGGTCGGCGGGCTGGCCGACCAGCCGCGCGACCGCCGCGATGCCGTCCTGGCCTGGATCGCCGCCCTCTATCCGTCGGCCGATTCGGGTCCGTGGGGCAGCCTGCAGCCCGACCGGCTGACGGAGCGTCTGATCGGCCGCCGCCTGGAAGCGCACCCCGGGCTCGCCCACGACCTCGTACCGGGCATCACCGAAGAGCAGGCGGGCCGGCTGCTGACCCTCTACAGCCGCGCGGCCGCGCACGCCGTCTTCGCGGGGCAGCTCGACGACCAGCTGACCGCGCTGTGCGTCCGGCACCGCACCGTCCTGGCACCCACGGCGATGGCCGCCGCCACCCAAGTGGAACGTCCCGGCCCGCTCGTGGCCGGCCTGCAGCAGATCGCCGCGGATCCCCGGACCCCGCTGGACACCCTCAGGCAGCTCGACGACCGAGTCCCGCGCAGCCAGCGCCTGGCCGTCTGGGCCTGCGACCTGGCCTGGCACCTGGTCGCCCGCCACCGCGGCCTCCCCCACACCCCCGACCTGGTGTGGAGCCTGCATTCCCTCTCCTCGCGCCTGGCGGCTCTGGACCGGCGGGAGGAGGCGCTGGCCCCCGCCGAGGAAGCCGTCACCGTCGCCCGTTCCCTGGCGGACGCCGTCCCCCTGATCGCGAGCCTGAACGCGTACGCCGACCGGCTGCGTGACCTCGGGAGCCGTGAGGAGGCCCTGGCCACGATCACAGAGGCCGTGGCGCTCTCCCGCGGCCTGGGCGGCGGCCGCACCCCCGACCTCGTCGAGAGTCTGAACAAGCTCGCCGCCCTGCTGGGCGATCTCGGGCGGCAGGAGGCGGCGCTGGCCGCGTCCGAGGAGGCGGTGCGCCTGCGTCGCGAGGCCGGGGCAGGTTCGGACGCCGAGGCCCGCCAGCTCGCCCGGAGCCTGAACGTCCACTCCGAACGCCTGTGGGACCTGGGCCGGAAGGAGGAGGCCATGGAGGCGCTCATCGAAGCCGCCCGGCTGCACGACGGCATGGCCGGTGCAGGCTCTGCGTACTCCCCCGCTCACGTCGCGACGCTGAGCGAGATGGCGGTCAAAGGTGCGCAGATGGGCTGGCTGAAGGGGGCCCTGTCGATGGCCGAACGCGTGGTGCAGCTCAGCCGCGCCATGGCCAGGACCCGTCCCGACGCCCACCTGCCCCAGCTGGCCCAGAGTCTGGGTCGGCTGGCCTGGGCCCTGGAGGACTCGGGCCGGAAGGAAGAGGCCCTGGCCGCCGCCGAAGAGGCCTTGGCCATTCACCGGAGCTTGGTCGCCATCCATCCCGACGCCCACCTGATGGCGCTCAACGCGAGCCTGAGCACGGTCGCGGCGCTCCACGCGGCCCTGGATCGGCCCGAGCAGGCTCTCGCCGCCACCGAGGAGTGCGTACGGATCCTCCGCGGCCTGACGCGCGCCTACCCCGAGGCCCACCTGCCCCACCTGCCGGTGCAACTGCACACCCTCGGCACCCGGCTGGCGGCCGTGGGGCGCACGGAGCAGGCCCTGGCGGCCCTCGAGGAAGCCCTCGGCATCCGCCGCACCCTCGCCTCCCGCGACCCGGACGCCCACCTGCAAGGCCTGGCGAGCAGCCTGATCGCCGTGACCGTACGGCGGGAGCAGTCCGGCCGGCCGGGGGAGGCCCTCGCCGCCCTCGAGGAAGCCGTCACCGTCTACCGCACCCTGGCCGCCACCCGGCCCGCCCACGTCCCCGACCTCGCCAAGGCCCTGTACACGCTCTCCCGCAGGCTGGAGGGGTTGCACCGGTGGGACGAGGCGCTGGCCGCGGCCCGCGAGGCGTTCCGCCTCCTGCCCGAACTCGCGCTGTACGAGCGGCGCTGATCCGGCGGGCGTCGTGCGGGATCCCGGCGAGCCGGGGGTGTGGGCGCGGGCTTCGGCGCCGGGTGGACCTCGGGGGCGAGCATGCGCCATGCGTTCACGCTGTAGCGGGCGAGGATACGGGGGGCGAACTCCTCGCGGACCTCCGGGCCGCCGAGGGCGCGGGCAGTCGCGGACCGGGCGACCAGGAGGACGTGCATGCAGACCTGGCGGCCCATGCAGAGGATCTCGATGAGCACGTCGACGGCCGGGGAGGTCTTCGGGTCGCTGGACTCGCGGGACTCCTCCCAGTAGCGGGCCAGCTGCTTCATCGCGGCGTTGACCTCTTCGAGGGGGTCAGCAGCCGCGGGCCGATGGCGTTCGGGTCGGCGCCGATGCCCAGTTCGTCGGCGACGCGTGTCCGGCGCCGGACGAGGGCGTCGTGGATGTCCGCGATGTCTCGGCAGTAGGTGACGCCGGAGAGGCCGTCGGCCCACGGGTGAGAGATCCTTGGTGTCGAGGACGCTCCAGCCGTAGATCGTGATCATGCATGCGGAAGCCGCTCGCCGGCAGCCTGCCCGCGTGGCTGAGACCTGGAACGAAGGGCAGTTGATTGCGGACGGCTTCGAGCGTGTGTACGCCGAGTTGAAGTGGTACGACGGACCGCGCGTCGGCCTTGCTGACATCAACGGGAAGCCTCACTCCTTCCAGAGCCACGACTACGACCACGCCGGCGCGAAGGGCGAGCGGTATCACGACTGGGCCGAGGTCGGCGTCCACGGCCCAGTCGGGAGCCTCGGCCACTGGCGCCTGCTGGTCCGCCGCAACCGCCGAACAGGCGAACTCGCCTTCTCCCGCTGCCACTCGCCCTGTTTGGTCCCCCTGTCGGCCCTGGTGCTGGTGGCTGGACGGCGATGGACGGTGGAGGAGACATTCCAGGCGAGCAAGGGCCTGACCGGCCTCGACGAGCACCAGGTCCGCCGCTGGACCTCATGGCACCGGTGGGTCACCCTCGCGATGCTTGCCCACGCTTTCCTCACCGTCACCGCAGGCGCCGAACGCCGTGACCGCCCGGCCCCTCACGGCCTGATTCCCTTGACCGGCAACGAGATCCAGCACTTGTTCGCGGCACTGATCAGTCCGGTTCATCACCTCGCGCATCGACTGCGCTGGTCACAGTGGCGACGCCGGCACCAAGCTCGCTCCCGCGACTGCCACTACCAGGGGCAAGCGGCCTCTCAGCCATGAAGATCACGATCTACAGCTGGAGTACTAGCAGGTCCTTCACGGTTCGTCCCCGACTCGGGCGAAGCCGCCTCACCTGGTGGGTGATGACCGCCGTGCTCATCACCAGGGCACTGTGCCGGCGTCGTCGAAGAACTGGCCGGTCGGGCCGTCGTCGGGCAGGGTCGCGAGTGCGATGGCGATCGCCGCGCCCTGTTCGGGGGTGCGCACGCCGCGGAAGCCGTTGAGGTCGGTCGCGACGTAGCCGGGGCAGCCGGCGTTGATCAGGATGTTCGTGCCGCTCAGCTCCCGGGCGTACTGGAGGGTGACTGCGTTCAGGAACGTCTTGGACGGCGAGTACGCCACGGCCACCGGACCCGCCGTCTGCTCGGCGGCGGTTCCTGACTGCCGGGTGAGGGAGCCGACGCTGCTGGACATGTTCACGATCCGCGGTGCAGCAGAGCGGCGCAGCAGCGGCATCATCGCGTTGGTGACGCGGATGACGCCGATCACGTTGGTCTCCACGACCGTCCGGATGGTGGCGGGATCGACCTGGGTGGGCTCCTGCGGCATACCGCCGGCGATGCCGGCGTTGTTGACGAGCACGTCGAGACGCCCCGCCTGTTCCTCGATCAGCCGTGCGGCGGCGGTCACGCTCGTGTGGTCGGTCACGTCCAGTGGTACGCCGAACGCGTCGACGCCGGCCGCGCGCAGTCTTTCCACCGCGGCCTTACGGCGCTGATCGTCGCGTGCGCCGACGCCGACGCTCCAGCCGAGGGCGCCCAGGCCCGCGGCGATCTCGTAGCCGATTCCCTTGTTCGCGCCGGTGACCAGCGCAATCGTTCGTTCACTCATGGGGACCATGCTGTCCTCGGACTCCGTCTGGGGTCCAAGACCGATCGGGTGGGCGACGATACCGTCCGGGTATCGATCCGGGGTAGCGTGGTCGTATGGAGACCCGGGAACTGCGCTACTTCGTCGCGGTCGCTGAGGAGTTGCACTTCGGGCGCGCCGCGCGGCGGCTCGGGATCGCGCAGCCGCCTTTGTCACGGGCGATCCAGCAGCTCGAACGCCGGCTCGGGGCAGTGCTGCTGGATCGGACCAGCCGCACTGTCGCACTGACCGAGGCCGGTTCGGTGCTGCTGGCCGAGGGCCGCGCGGCCCTCGACGCGGTCGACGCTGCTGAACGCCGGACCCGCCGCGCTGCCCTTTCCGCGACCGGGCGTCCCGGCCTGGTCCTTGTGACGAAAGCCAGCGCGTCCCGCGAACTGCTGGCGAAACTGCTCGACGCGTACGCCGCCGAACCCGGGGCGGTCCCGGTCGAGGTCATCCTGTGCGGGCCGGCCGAGCAGGAACGACTCCTGCGCGCGGGCCGGGCCGACGTGGCGCTACTGCACCGTCCGTTCGACTCGACGTCCGGGTTCGACACCGAAGAACTCAGTACGGAAGGCCAGGTTGTGGTCCTGCCGGCCGGGCATCCGCTCACCATCCGGGCCCATGTGCACATGGCCGACATCACCGAGCTGCCGGGCCTGCCCCTGCCACGCTGGCCCGACCCCGACGGCACCTACCCGCCCGGCCCCGGCCCGCAGGTCCGCGACCACGCGCAGCTGTTGCAGCTCGTCGCGCTCGGCCGTGCCTGCGCGGTCTCACCGGAGTCGTGCCGAGCCCAACTGCACGGTGACCTCGCGGCAGTGCCCGTGCTGGACGCGCCGACAGTCACCACCGTGATCGCCTGGCCACCGCACAGCCGGTCCAGAGCCGTCGCCGACCTTGTCCGGACTGCGACACGTCTCCAGTAGTTCCCACATGCCTGGCCAGGTTCCACCTATCGCGTCCCGGCCCAGCGGTCGACTCACGGACCGGATCACGCCCGCCACGTACCGATCGCCGGCGGCGAGCCGCGGACGGCCGAGTTGCTCGTCGACGTCGTCGAGCGGATCGTCGTCCCCGTCACCGGCCCGCCCGACCCGGAGGCGGGCGAGCCGTCCACGGCGACCTTCGCCCTGGAGGCCATCGGGCGGGTCCTGGTGACCTCCCTGCGGACGTGGTCGGAGGCTCGGCCGGACGCGGCGGAAGGCATCGCCCGTTCCGTCGTCGACTTCGTCGTGCCAGTTCCTCGCCGACGACCACGAGGACGTGGCCGAGGTCCTGCGGCAGCTGGAGGCGGTCGGAGGGGGCCAGGCCCTCGATGCCCACCCCGCACCGGCCGGAGCCGCCCGGTGCATCTCTCCCTCGTGCAGTGCGCATCGTGGACGGCAGTGGTCGCACCGCACCCATCGGGTGGGCACCACCGTCGGCACCGCACCCCACCGCACCGCACCGGGCACCACGATGCGTACCACCGCCCACCGCACCAGACGCACGGCCGGAGTGGCGGGCAGAACCTGGCCGGGATCGACGGCGCGGGCGTCAATCAGTGGACTGCAACGGCAGCCCGAACCAGCGTTGGACCGCACCGACCGCAACCGGCGCGTGGTGGCGCGCCGTCTACGATGGCCTTGTCATGGTCACAGTGAAGGTGCTCGGTTCGTTCGGGGTCGAGGTCAATGGTCGCCCGGTCGATGCCGGAGGCAGGCTCGCCCGCATGGTTCTGGTCCAGCTGCTGCTCGCCCGTGGGGCGGTCGTGCCCACCGAGCGGATCATCGAGCGGCTGTGGCCGACACGCGTACCGTCGAGCGCACAGGCGTCCCTTCACGCCTACATCGCGCGCCTGCGTCGCGTCCTCGAA
This sequence comes from Streptomyces sp. NPDC127106, assembly GCF_042677605.1. Classification (NCBI taxonomy): domain Bacteria; kingdom Bacillati; phylum Actinomycetota; class Actinomycetes; order Kitasatosporales; family Streptomycetaceae; genus Streptomyces; species Streptomyces sp. NPDC127106. Next base: position 19,145 of record NZ_JBHXTC010000022.1, read on the forward strand.
CCGGAACGCGCCCCGCGCACGCCTGCCCGACTGCTGCTCAGCGCGCCCTACGGCTATGCCCTCGCTCTGGAGGCCGACGCGGTCGACGCCTGGGTGTTCGAGAGCCGGGTGCTGACCTGCTCGGCTCCGCAGTTGCCCGCCCGCGTCGCCGCCGAGGGCCTGTCCGAGGCGCTCGCGTGGTGGGGCGGAGCGCCCTACGCCGAGTTCTCGAACGAACCGTGGACCGCGGGCGAACGCGCCCGCCTGGAAGAGGTGCACCGCACCGCCCGCGAACGGCTCACCGCGGCACGGCTCGCCGTCGGCGAGGCCACGCGCGCCCTCGCCGACGCGGGCGCGCTCACCCGGGAGCAGCCGCTGCACGAGGAGGGCTGGCGACTGCTGGCCCTGGCACTGTGGGCACGCGACCGCCAAGGGGACGCCCTGGCCGCGTTGCGGCAGGCCCGGCGTGTCCTTGGCGAAGAGCTCGGCGTCGCGCCCGGATCCGCCCTGCTGGAGCTGGAGCAGGCCCTGCTGCACCAGCGCCTGGACGTCCTCCGCCGGGCGACCGGGCCATCCGCCACCGCCACCGCCACCGCCACCGCCAGCTGGCCTTCCGGGCCGGCCATCGCCGCCGCGGGCAGGCAAGACCGGCGGCCGGCTGGTCCCGCCGGAGGCGGGAGGGCGACGTCGCTGACGGCGGACCGGCTCCTGGGCCGAGACGAGGACCTCGCCGGGCTCGCCGCCGCTGCGGACCGGGCCCGGGCAGGCCGTGTCCAGGTGGCCCTCATCTCCGGTGAGGCCGGCATCGGGAAATCCAGTCTCCTGGAGGCGACCGTCCGTCAACTGCCTGAGCAGGGCTGGCTGGTAGGGGCAGCGCAGTGCCCGGAGACCGACGGCGCCCCGCCCGGCCGAGCCTGGTTCGACATGCTGCCGCGCCTGGCGCAGGACGCGCCCCCGGGTCCGTACGCCGAGGAGCTCGCCCCCTTGCTGGCCCCGGGCACGGAGGGGAAACCCGGGCAGCCGGACGGCAGTCCGGCCCGGCGCTACCGACTGCACAGGGCGCTGCTCGGCTGGCTGCGCGACACGGCGCTGCGGCGGCCGCTCGCGATCGTGCTGGACGACCTGCACCGCGGTGACCAGGAGAGCATCGAGCTGTTCCTGATCTGCGCCGAGCAGCTGCGCGACGTACCACTGCTCCTGGTGGGCTCGTACCGCACCGGAGAGGGCGATCTGACCGGGGCGCTGGCCCGCCTGGCCGCCTGCGAGCCCGTACGGCTGCGGCTCAGCGGGCTGTCGGACGCCCAGGCGAAGGAACTGCTGCGGCGCGGCGCGGCCACCATGAGCGATCACGCCGCGACGGCCCTGGCCGAACGGGCCGGGGGCAACCCCTTCCATCTTCGGGAGAGTGCGCTCCTGCTCGCCGCCGAGGGCGAACACCAGGCTCTCGCCCGTGTCCCGCAGGGTGTCCAGGACGTACTGCGGCGACGGCTGGCTCTGCTCGCGCCGACCGTCACGGCCGGGCTGCGGCTGGCGGCCGTCGCCGGACGCGAGGCTCCCGTCGCCCTCCTCGTCCACGCCGCGGACAGCGACCCCGAGCAGCTCCTCGACGCCCTCGACGCGGGAGTCACCGCCGGCCTGCTCACCGAGCCGCGACCGGGCACGGTCCGCTTCACCCACGCCCTCGTACGGGATGCCCTGGAGGGGGACCTCACACGACTGCGGCTGGCCCGGATGCACTCCCGCCTGGGCCGGGGATTGATCACCCTCGGCTCGGACGACATCGCCGCCATCGCCCACCACCTCCTCCGGGCGGCCGCGGTCGTGACCTCCGACGCCGGGCCCGCGGTCCACCACGCCCGGCTGGCCTGCGAGCAGGCAGTGCGCCGCTACGCCCCGCAGAGCGCCGAGGCACTGCTGAACGCGGCCCTCGGCCTCCTCACCGACCATCCGGCCGCATGCGCCGACCAGGACCTGGCCTCGTTGCGGGTGACGCTGCTGGGACAGCTGGTGGACTGTCGGATCCGCATGGGGGCTGTGGTACCCGCCCGCGAGGCCCAGGAGCAGGCCGTACGGGTGGCTCGTGCGGAGGGCCGGGCCGACCTGCTGACCGCTGCCTACACGACGTGGACCGAGCCGACGCCCTGGCGCGTGCGCCCCTATGCGGCGTCCGACCCCGAGGCCGTCGAGGAGCTCGAGGAGCTGCTGAAGAACCCTGGGCTGACCGTCCCTCAACGGTGTCTGCTCCTCGACCAGCTGTCCGACGCGCTCGACGACACCGACCCCCGTGCCGTGGCCGTGGCGCGGCAGGCCGTGGAACTCGCCCGGACCGTGGGCGAGCCCCGTCTGCTGGGTCTGGTCCTCACCTCGCTGCTGCGCAAGGTCGACGGCGAGCTCGAACCCGCCGCGTACCGGGAGCTGCACCGGGAGCTCGCCGACGTCGCCGACGCCCAGGACAGCCCCGAGTACTCCTGGATGAGCTGCTACGTCGCCGCTCGGATCGCCGCCGGCCGCAACGACCCGGCGGAGATGGAGCGGTGCCTCGTACGGGCGGACGAGATCGCCCGCCGGTACGAGCTCCAGGGCGCGTTCGCGGTGGCCAGGCTGCGCCATCCCATGCTCGCCATGGCACAGGGCCGGTTCGAGGAGGCGGAACAGGCCCTCGGGACGGCGGTCGCGGAACTCCGCGCGCGCGGTGCGGTGGACCTCAGCGGGCTCGCCGCCCTGAGCATCGGGTGCATCCGCCTGCAGCAGCGCCGGTTGGACGAGATGCTGCCCACGCTGCTGGCGGTGTGGGAGCGGTACAAGCCGCACAACGAAGCCCTCGCGGCGATGGCGCTGCTCGCCGGCGGCCGCCCCGAGGAGGCCCGGGAGATCTTCGCGCAGCGCGTGCCGCTGCGACGCGACTTCGCCTACCCCATCCTGGCCGGGCTGCGCGGCATGGCCGCCATCGCCTTCCGTGACGCGGCGGCCGCCGCCGAGGTCTACGAGGAACTGCTGCCGCTGCGCGAGCTGGCGGGCGGCGCGAGCAGCCTCAGCCTCGTCCTTCGGCCCGTGGCGCAGACCCTGGGTGAACTGGCCCGGTTCCTGGACCTCCCCGAGCAGGCCGGGTGCCACTACCGCGAAGCGGCGCGGGTGGCGGACGCGTGGGACTCGCCCCTCTGGGCGGAGGCGGCCCGGGCCGGGCTGGCCGAGCTACCGCCCGAGGTAGGCGGCGGGCGAGCCGCGCCCTAGTCTTCTGAGTCAGGAATTCTGTTCAGATAGCTGGCGAGGCGTTCGAGGATCTCGTCTGCGGTCTTGGTCCAAACGTAGGGCTTGGGGTCGGTGTTCCAGACGGCGATCCAGTCTCGGATGTCCTTCTCGAGGGCCTGGACTGACTTGTGGACGCCTCGCCGTATCTGCTTGTTGGTGAGTTCGGCGAACCATCGCTCCACCAGGTTGAGCCAGGACGACCCGGTCGGGGTGAAGTGCAGATGGAATCGGGGATGGCTGAGGAGCCACTTCTTGATGTCCGGTGTCTTGTGGGTGGCGTAGTTGTCGCAGATCAGGTGGACGTCCAGGCCTGCGGGCACTTCCTTGTCGAGCTTGACCAGGAACTTCTTGAACTCCTCGGCGCGGTGGCGGCGGTGCAGGGAGCCGATCACCTTGCCCGTGGCCACGTCGAGTGCGGCGAACAGGGTGGTCGTGCCGGCGCGGACGTAGTCGTGCGTTGACCGCTCCGGGACCCCCGGCATCATCGGCAGCACCGGCTGGGACCGGTCCAGGGCCTGGATCTGTGACTTCTCGTCCACGCAGAACACCAGCGCCCGCTCGGGCGGGTCCAGGTAGAGGCCGACGACATCGTGGACCTTGTCGACGAAGTAGGGATCGGTCGACAGCTTGAAGGTCTCCGAGCGGTGCGGCTGCAGGCCGAACGCCCGCCAGATCCGTGAGACCGAGGACTGGGACAGGCCCATCTCCTTCGCCATCGACCGCGTCGACCAGTGTGTCGCGTTCTTCGGCGTGGACTCCAACGTCCTGGTGACCACAGAGGCCACCTGCTCATCCGTCACCGACCTGGGACCGCCCGAACGCGGCATGTCTCCCAGGCCGGCGATCCGGTACTCCACGAAACGGGCCCGCCAACGGCCGACCGCATGAGGCGTCGATCCCAGACGGACAGCGACATCCTTGTTCGAGGCGCCCTCGGCGCAGGCCAGGATGATCCGACACCGCAAAGCCCACGCCTGCGGCGTGGAGCGACGCCGCACCCACCCCTCCAGCGCAGCGCGTTCCTCATCCGACAGCGTCAACTCGGCCTTCGGCCGCCCGGTACGTGCCACAAGCCAAGCCTACACATCTGAACAGAATTCCTGACTCAGGAGACTGGCGGGGACTCCGGAAGACGGGTGGCGTTGCGGGCGGGGAAGCGTGTTCCGCCCGGCGCGCAGCGTGCTCAGTACAGCTTGTTCACCGCGGTTCGCAGGGTGTTCTTCCAGGCGGTCACCGGTGGATCGCCCCAGTAGCTCTGCCACATGTTCAGTGTGACGGTGTCTCCGTCGCGGCCGACGCCCCACAGGTAGTTGAAGTGCGGGCGATCGGAGGCTTCAGCGTCGAAGGTGTACATCCCGTGCAGGGTGGCGCCTTCCTCCACGTCCAGCACGCCGTGGTCGTAGCCGGTAGCGGTCACCCCGGGCTCCTGGGGGCGGTTCGCGCACTCGGCGTAGTTCTTGCGGGTCTCCGCTGCGAACGTGATGGCCTCGGCCTCGGTGGCGAAGACGACCACCTTCTGCTGGGCGTAGGCGGTCTCCGCGGTGCTGAAGTCCCGGTGCCAGACGTTGACCTCGGGCTTGTTCTCCGGCCAGGGTGCCAGGCATTCGTGCGTGTCGCCCCAGCCGCGCGAGACCGGTGCGGCACGCCACGACTCGGTCTTGGGCAGGTCGGAGATGTACAAGGTGCCCGGCCGCGGCCGCCACTGGTCGGCACCCGCCGCAGGCCCAGAAGTCACCGCGACCGCCGCCGCAGCGCCCACCGCGATGCCAGCCCAGCGCATTCGTGTTCGTAACCCCATCACGTGCTTCCTCCCCCGAAGTGTTCCGATTACGTGCCGCCCCTGTGGGCAGCGACCGTGCTGGGTTCCAGGGTGAGGTGGCCGCGTCTCTTCGGCCCAGCCTTTGGCAGGGGTGACCTGAAGCTGTGGTCTCCCTGGCCGAAAGCGGCGAACTCGGCGAGGCGTAGATCACCTCCCGGCGGGTCTGATCCGTCGGCGGTCTCGGAACCCGGCGTGATGACTCCCGGGCCGGCGACTGACGCCACCACGTGGAACGGAACGGCGACCGTGCTCACCAAAGGACGCCCGACCAGTACCGTCGTCGCGTGGGCGGACCTCACCGAACTCACCTGGCTGGACGGCGTCTCAGCGGTGCCCGATACACTCCACTTCCGCCTGCGCTCCGGCGCGGTCCCTCCCAGTCGGCAGCGCGGCGTGGTATCCCGGCCACCGCGAGTCGTGTTCGAGCTGACGACGAGGTCGCCCGCATCCGGGCCCTCAGCCGCAAGGGCGGGCTGCCGGCCTTCCGTGACGCGACCCTGTTCAAGACCGCGTACGCCTTCGGCACACGGCGGAACGAGACGCGGATGCTGGACGCCGCCGACTTCGGCCGCAACCCGTACGGAGCCGAGTACGGCGAGTTCGGTCCATGCCGGGTCCGCTTGGGCAAGGCAAAGGCGGAGAACAACGAGCCGAGAGAACCACAAGAGACCAAGCGAGGGGACGACGATGAGTACCGCCGAAGAGCAGGACCGACTCCTGCGAGGACCCAGAACCGCTCTCGAACAAGCCCGGCGGGACCCCGCGACGTGGGCGGACCTCGCCTACTGCGGCGTTCAGGACACCCCCGAAGGTCCCGTGACCGATCGCAACAGAGCCGCCCGCTTCGCGGTTCTGTGGGCACTGCAATACGACCGCCGGCCCCAGGACCTACCGCTCCTGCGCTTCCTCCTCCAACAGCAGACCACGTTCTATCAGGAGGCCGTCCCCTGGGGGCTGGCCCCAGACCTGACGCTGGCCGGCTTCCTGGTCGCCGAGCACCGGCAGGCGGAGGACCTTTGGCTGCACTGGACCGCGAAGAACATCAGCTTCGACACGGCTCTCGGCTATCACCTCAACCACTTGCTCACCGGAGGTGCCGCAGCTACCGCCGAGCTGGTACGAGCCAGCACCCACCCCGACCGTGACCGCATCCTGGGCGACATCACCTCGGACCGCCACACCGATGCCGCCGTTGAGGGGTGGCTGGATCAGCAACGCGAACAGTTCCCAGCCGACCCGGCCGACGAGAGTCTGAAGGCATGGGCCTACCACGCAGCGCGCCTCGGCGAACGCGAGGCATCCCGCCTGTTCATGACCGAGTGGGCCGCCAGCGAGCCTCGAACCGACGACACGCTCAATACACTGCAGTTCCACCTGGCCCAACTCGGCTACCTCACCGAGGCGGTGGCGGTGCAGAAAGAAGCCATCGCGCTCTGTGACAGCCCACCGGAGTCGAGTCTCAAGGCCAGCAAGCTGCTGAGTCTGGTCGGATTGGAACGGCAGGCTGGCGACTTCACAGGGGCATGGCAATCCCTGCAGGCAGCCGGGCAGGCGCTCTCAGGAGTCCCGGACTGGCCGTGGATGGGCATGTGGCAGGCCTTCGTCAAGGAGTACTTCCTGCTCGTTCCAGTTGCGCCCGGACACCAGGGTCGGTTGCTGCTGGAGGAGGGCGACCGGCATCTACGAGAAGCTCCGCAGAAATGGCTGAGCGGGGTACTCGACTCGGCGATTGCGGCAGCCGAGCACCTCAACGAGAACGACAAACTCAGCCGATACCAAGCTCTGCGAGGCGTTGATCATCACCAGCGAGGGCGACGGCCATCACCTCGATCGGCGGAGACATCACGAGGCACTGGCCCGCACCCGTGATGGGGCACGGGGCGCCGCAGGCGTACCGACAGCAGTCGTGGTCGGTGCATGCAGTTCGGACTGTCCTCGAAGAAAGGGCCTAGGTCAGCAGCACGATCGCCGCCGCCCCGAGGAAGTCCACGACACCACACCACTCCGACCAGGCCCGCGGCACGACCTTGCCTGTGCGATGGTGCACTACATCCCACACGCCGTGGGCGAACCAGCCGACCGCTACGACGTAGCCAGCGCCCGGCGGGCCCACCGCGAGCGCCAAGAGCCCCACGGACGTGAAGACCACGAGGCCAGCCAGCTGGACCGCCAGGGCGCGCTGTGTGCCGAGCTCCCGGCGCCTGGCCCCGAAGGCCAGGTAGCACAGCGGCATAACGACGAGGAGGGCCGCGAGCAGTTCGAACGGCGCGGCACCGTCGGCAAAGGTGATGACGACGAGGGCCACGGCGAGCCAGGTGGGCCAGCGCCGTGCACACCGGGTCAGGAGAACGCGAACCTTGCTGGCCTTGCCGTCGGGCGGGACGTCGGTCGTGCTGCGTGCGCGGGAGCCGCGGGGAAGGTCCATGCACCCACGGTCGCGGCCGACAGGCCGGTCGTGGGCTCTCGTGCTCTCTTCCTGTCACGAACCTTGGGATGTAGGTCCGTCCGGCATAGGGTCACACCTCATGGGGGAACGGCTCATGCTGGTGATCGGGTACGAAGCGGCTGAGTTGCTGGATATCGCGTGCGTCACGACCGCGCTGCAGATGGCGAACCGGATCGGGGACCTCGCCCACCGGTACCGCGTCCGGCTGGCCGGACCGGCCGGCGCACCGATCGACTGTGGTTCCGGGATCCTCCTGCTCAGCCAGGAATCGCTGGAACGGGTGACGGGCCCCCTGGACACGCTCTTCGTCTCGGGTGGCATCGGCTTCGAACGTGCCGCGCAGGACGTGCGGCTGGTGGGACACGTGCGTCGGCTGGCACGGGAGAGCCGCCGGGTGGCCTCGCTGTGCACAGGGGCCGCCGTCCTCGCTGCCGCGGGCCTCCTCGACGGTCGCCGCACCACCACGCACTGGCGGTTCGCAGCCCAGCTCGCGGCGAGGCATCCCGCCGTCACCGTGGATCCAGACCCCCTCTACATCAAGGACGGGAACGTCTACACGGCGGCGGGAATCACCAGCGCGATCGATTTGACCCTTGCCCTCATCGAGGAGGACCACGGTTCCGAACTGGCTCGCCAAGTTGCCCGCGACCTGGTTGTCTATCTGCAACGCCCGGGAAACCAGGCGCAGGTGAGCCTGTTCACCGCCGCCCCTCCGCCCCGCGACGACGTGATCCGCCGACTGGTGGAGCACATCGCTGAGCACCCGAACCACGACTTGTCGGCCGGGGCCCTGTCCATGCTCGCTGGAGTGGCCCCGCGTCACCTGAACCGCCTGTTCGTTGAACACCTGGGGCTACCTCCCGGCCGGTACGTCCGACGCGCCAGAACTGAGGCCGCAGCCCACCTGCTGACCTCGACGACGCTTCCGCTGTCGAGCGTGGCCGCCCGGTGCGGCTTCGGGTCCGCCGAGACGCTCCGGCAGGCCTTCACCGCCAGATATGGAATCTCCCCGGGCCGCTACCGTTCCGCACACCGCGCAGCCGCCGCCGGGCCCGCCTGAACGCCCCCTACCTGCCCGGGTACCGCGGGTGGTCTGTTGACTGCACGGTCTGGTGGATCAGCTCGACACGGGGAATGGGGCGTCGGTGTACTGGGCGGCGTACTCCTCGGTGGGCGGGACGACGGTGATGACGTCGATCAGCACACCGTCGGGGGCGGCGAGGATGAAGTGGCGCTGGCCGAACTCCTCCGTGCGCAGCGGCAGTACCTCGGGCAGGCCGGCCGCCGTCACGAGCCGCTGGTGCTCGGCATCCACGTCGTCCACCTCGAAGTTCAGCAGCAAGCCGCCCCGCAGCGCGACGCGGTGGCCCTCAGGGAGGGTCGGGTGGGCGTTGTCGAGGAGGGCCAGCTCGTACTGCGGGGCGTCGGGGCGGCGCAGACTGACGTACCAGTCCGCCTCGAACGTCACCTCGAACCCGAGGTGGCGGGTGTAGAAGTCGCGGGAGGCCGCCACGTCCCGGGTGGCGAGCACGGGGTAGAAGCCGCCGAGCTTGGTCGTGGGCATGGTGGTGAGTTCGTTCGTCATGGCAGAGCTCCCTCAGATCCATTTCACATACCCGGGGTATGTGAATAGTGGCGTTAGCATACCCCCGGTATGTGAAATGGAAAGGGCGGTGTGGGCGATGGCGGTCAACCGGGCGCAGCAGCGGGCGGCCACGCGGCAGGCGCTGCTGGCCGAAGGGCGGCGGCGGTTCGCCGCCGATGGGTACCACCACGTGGTGCTGGCCGAGGTGGCGCGGGCCGCCGGGGTCACCAAGGGGGCCGCCTACCACCACTTCGACAGCAAGGCGGGGCTCTTTCGGGCCGTCGTCGCCGAGGTCCAGCAGGAACTGGGCGAGCGGGTCGCGACCGCAGCCGAGCAGTACGAGGACCTCTGGGAGCAGCTCCGGGCCGGCTGCCGGGCCTTCCTGGCTGCGGGCACCGACCCGGCGGTGCGGCAGATCCTGCTGGTCGACGCGCCGACCGTGCTGGGCTGGAACGAGTGGCGGGCCCTGGACGAGGAGTACTCTGCCCGGCACCTCGCGGACGCCCTGACGGCGCTCGCCGCAGCCGGGATCATCGCCGACCAGCCGGTGGAGCCCCTGGCCCGGCTGCTCTCGGGGGCGATGAACGAGGCAGCGCTCTGGATCGCGCGAAGCGGGGACCCACAGGCTGCGGAGCAGGCGCTCGACCGGCTCCTGGCGGGGCTGCGCACCCCGGCCTGACCTCGCGCGCGGACGCTCAGCTTGTTCTCTGTGTCGCCCACACTGGCGGCCGCCGCGAAGTAGCCACCCGCCACGTGCTGGATCCCGTCAACGCGGGAGCAGGTGGAGGGCGGCCTCGCGTAGGGCTTCGTCGAGGCAGCGCTGCTCATGGACGGGGTCGAAGAAGTCGTCGGGCCTGATGACTCGGCGGGGCGAGGTGGCCCAGTGCTCGACGCGCCGGCGCAGGGCGTCGGGTGTCGTGCCGATGCGCGCGAGCACCTCCACAGCGCGGACGCTCGTCGTGTACGCATACCCGCTGGTCACGTGGGCGGGGAGCTCGACGAGTCCGGTGAGCGCGGCAACGGCTCGCGCGGGGTCCTGGGTGATGCGCCAGTCGGCTTCGGCCCCGCGCAGCCGCGCCCACTCGTCCCAGTGGCCGTGGTACGGCTCGATGAGCGGCAGCAGCGGTGCCGCCGCCGGGCCGAGACGCCCCGCCTCCTCGATGCAGTGGTAGCTGGCGTCGTCCGCGGCCATGGCCTGCTTCAGCACGCGGAGGGCCGGTTCCGGGTCGGCTCCGAGGCGGGCGGCGGATACGGCTGCGGTCGCGGCGAGCTCGTCGTGGCCGCTGCGGGCGGCTTCGTCGAGCAGGCCGAACAGCTCAGGGTCCTGGACGCCCCAGTCTCCGAACAGGCGGACGAGCTCCAGTTCGGGGCGGTCCGGCTCGGCGGGGTTCATCCGGTGCAGTACGGCCTTGAGGTCGGGGAGGAGAGCGTGGACGTCGTCCGGTGCCAGGGTGGCGAGGAAGTCGTCGAAGCCCAGGTACGCCGGCCGCTGGAGGGCGAGGCGCTGGTGGTCGCGGTGGCGGGTGCGGGCCGCGAGTGCGGCCACCGCTTCGGCGCACGGGTCGGGCACGGCGGTGAGGAGGCGTTCGTCGCCGAGGCGGCCGAGGGCGAGCTGGGCGCGGTTGGCCGTCTCGGAGTTGTCGCAGAGTTCCTGCCGGAGGAGATGGTCTGCGAGGCCGGGTTGCGGCTGGGTGGCGAAGGGTGTCCAGCAGGCGATGGAGTACAGCAGGTGGGACCGGTCGAAGGGCGTGTGCTGGTGCGGCAGGGCCGCGGTGAGCAGGGCGAGGGTGTCGTTCTCGCGGTCGCGCCAGGTGACGGAGAGCTCGTGGGCACGGCGTGAGCCGCGGCCGTCGACGTCGCCTCGCGTGACGAAGCCGCCCGCCACTGCGGCGGCGGCGTCCGCGTCCTGCTCGGCGATGTCGGTGAGGCGGGAGTCGGTGTCTCCGATCCCGGGGAAGAGCCGTGGTGTGAAAGGGGAACGGCGGCGGATCTGGCGCCGGTGACGTTCCGCCAGGTGGCGGGGTGCCGCCTGGTCGACGGTGAGGTCGCCGTCGGCGGTCGCGACGGCCTCGGCCAGGACCGCGACGAGGTCCGGCGGGTAGGGCGGGTGCGTCCTTTCCAGCAGTGCGAGGGAGGCCGCAGCGCGGACGGCGGGGAGACGGTCCGTGAGGGCGTCGTGCAGGCGCCGGCCCGCCGCCTGCTGGTCGGGGTCGAGCCGGGTGAGAACGGCCAGCGCGTCCACGCGGACCTCGGCGACGGGGTCGGCCTCGTAGCGGGCGGTCAGCTCGCGCAGCGCCGCGGGGAAGCTCTGCCCGGTCGCGCAGCGTGCGACGCGTACCGCGCCGAGGCGGACCTTCGGGTCGTCGTCGGCGAGGAGGTGCAGCAGGCCCGGTACCTCGGCCGTGACCTGCGCATACCCCTCTTCCTCGAGGCCGGCTTGGGGCTGCGGGCCAGGGCCTCCCGCGCCTGCCAGGAAGGCCAGCGCACTCGCCCGCTCGTGGACGGCGTGCACGGCGGCGTGCGCGAGGAACGGCACGGCCGCCACGGTCGCCGGATACACCGAGTCCCGGTTGAGCACCTTGTTGAAGAGGAGGCGCACGGCCCGCTCGGCCCGGTCCGCGTCATCTGCGTACAGAGCCCGTATCGACTCCGGTACGTCGGTGGCAGCACCGTAGGCGTGATGGCACGACGTCCAGTCGACGGTGTCGAGTTCCTGAGGTGGTCTCACACGGACAGACGGTACCGACCGGGTCTGACACCCCATCTCGTTAGCCGGCCGTTGGGTGGTTGAGGTCGGTTAGACCGCTGGTCCAGGGACCTGCCCGGCGAGCAGCCTGAGCGCGCTGTTCGGTCTCTCGTGCCGCCTGGCGCGCGAGGGCGGTCTCCTTCCTGTCGTGTTCCTGTCGTGTTTCGCCCGGTTCCACGCCCAGGTGAGGGCCTCTGACGCCCGAGGCTGTCCTGATCCCCACAGGAACGCCATGCCGTCTACCCGCGAAACGGCAAGAACCTGCACCGGGAATACGTCAACCTCCGCCGGCATCCCGCCCAGGTCAGCGCCACGAAGCCGGTGAAGACCCGTGCCTCCAACCGGTGAAGGGCAGCTGACGCCCATCAGTACAGTTTCACTGACCGGCGACAACCCCTGGCCGGGTCCCGTACCTGCGGGTCAGTGCTCGCAGAGGGAGAACTCCCGTTCGTAGAGCTGCTCGTTGTGTTCGTCGACGAAGAACTTCCTTTCCTTCATGAGTTCTTCGCGGTACGTCTTTGCCTGCGCGAGCGTCATGGTCGAGGTGTCGGACCAGGGCTGCTGCGGCGGTACGTCGGAGGTCGAGACGATCTGCTGTGCCGGGTCGACCAGGAAGAACGCGAGGATCTTGCGGTGTCCCGGGCGGGTGGGGTCCGCGAGGCGGAACGCGTCCACGCGGTGCTGCAGGACGTTGGGGAACGCCACGCAGCGGCCCTCAGGGGTCGGTACCGAGCCCAGCACCTGGTTCAGCGCGTCTTCGTCCTCAAGACCGTAGACCTCGCGCAGCCCGGCGTCGTCGTTCTGTTCGTAATGCGGGTCGTCGAGTGCGGCCCGGAATCCCAGACGGCTTTCCGTGATGTTCTCGCTGTCCCAGTAGTAGATGCCGGTCGAGACGATCCGCTCGTTCAGCATGCCCTCGACGTGCCACGAACCGCCGGGGTACTCGGGCTTGTCCGGTGTGAGGTGGACGGTGGCGAGCTTGACGATGACCTGGAGTCGGCGGCCGCGCAGGTCGACCCGGGCGGATGCGTCGGGCAGTGCGGGCGGGCTGAAGGCCGGAGCGTCCGGGACGATCGGGCGGCGGTTCTCCCACCAGGCCTCATAGGCCTCTTCCCAGGCAGCGCGGGCATCCATGTAGGCCGCGTTGTCACTGTAGGACGACTGGCGTGGATACTCCGGTTCCGCGTCGTACCAGCCGTAGGGATCGGCCTCGATCCGCAGGGGCCGCGGGTGCCGCAGGTCGGTGAGCACGTTCTCGAACAGCGGGCGCAGGCGCGCGAACACGTCCGGCAGGACGGAGGCCAGTGCGCGATGCACCTCGGGGTGGACGTTGTTGACGTACGAGCGGAAGGCGACGGCGCCGTCGTCACTGACGTCGACGTCCGTGGGCAGCCACTGGAACCTCTCCGAGAACTCGTACTTCGCGTAGTGGTTCGTCGGGTTCTGCCAGGCCCGCTCCGGCCCTCCGCTCACCTCCCGGACCAGGCAGAACAGTGAGGGGTGCACGAGATCCAGCACCTGGCCCCCGGATCCGGGATGCCAGTCCCGCTCCGCGTCGGGGACCTCTTCCAGGACCCGGACCGCCTCCCGCAACCGGGACCCGAGCTGCTCGTCGACGAGGGTGTCCGACTGCCAGACCCCATCGACCGCGGACACCTCGATGCCGGTCCGCGCGTCCCGCGACGCGGCGTAGTGCGCCAGCTCGGCGAGCACGTAGCGCACCTGCGCTTCGGTCAGGCCCTGGGCCACCGCTTCCCGCGTCCACCTGTCGACGATGTCGGCGTCGTTCATCTTGTCGAACCACGCAGGCTTGGCGCGCAGGTGCGAGCTGCACTGCATCATCTGCAGTTCCCGCAACGTCCGGGGCGTCGCGAACGCCTGGGAACGGGAGCTCTGGAAGGGCAGCGGGAAGGCGGACAGGCCGGTCACTTCTGGTGATCCTCACGGTCGGTGTGCGGTGCCGGGAAGGATAGCCCGCCCCACTGACACCACAGCCACGGCCCCGGGAGCGGGGACGACCGTCGCGGAAGACCCCCAGTCGGGGGCCGGACGCCATGGGGTGTCCGGGCCCGGGACCGCGCGGGTCAGGCGTTGCCGCCGGTGAGGGCCGCCGTCGGGCCGGCGACGCCAGTTCACCACCGCAGTCCGGCCCACCCGAGCGATCCGCCCCCCTTCCAGCAGCAGCACCTCGTCCTGGTCCGGGACGACGGGGGCGTGGGCGGCGGCGAGGGCGGCGAGCGGGGAGCGGGGAGCGGCTTTCCGCGCGGGCGGTGAGCACCGCCCGCCGGTAGAGCCTGAACCCTTGCGTTCGAAGCGATGGGGGGAAGGGCCTACACGGACGGACCTCGGGCTGGCCAAGGGCCGGGCTCCCGGGCTCCGCGGGTCATGGCATCAGGTCGTCAGCGTGGCTGTGGCGAGGGAACCCCGAAGGATCTGCTCGCGGGGCAGGGAGAGATCGAAAAGACGGCCCAGGATCCCCAGCAGTGTGCACCGCATCTGCTCTTCGCCCTCTTCGCCTGGGTAGCCTTCTCGGCCGGCAACGGGCAGTCCGGCCTCGGCCATGGCCGCTGTCACTTCCGCCGCCACCGCCGGGTCCCCGTCGATACCGTCGTATCCCCATGACCCGTCCAGATGCAGATTGAACGAGCAGGCGAGATGCCCATCGCGGTGGTACGCGAAGAACGGCGGAACGGGCTTGCCGTTGTCCTCTTCGAACGTCACCTGGAAGACGTGCGCGCCGTCCGCCGAGACCGGACCCAGCTCGTTGAACTCGCCCCACCACGGGCCGTACATGACCGCAAACGACAGGCCCGCGTACTCGCCGTAACGCAGGTGCACGTCCGAGTCGACATCGAAGAGGTCGAGGTTTCCCACCTCCTCGGCGGTGTGCTCGCCAGACGCCCGATGGACAACGGCGGGTGCCTCCCAGAAGGCCGTTGCCGCGAGCCGCTGCACCAGCTCGTCCGGGGTCAGCCCCCGGGCCATCACCACGTTGTATCCGCCGAAAGGAATCCAGCGGGGCGCCGCGAGCCAGGCGAGCCCGGTCTCGGGTCCGGCGGGAGTAGTGTCCTGCGTTCGATGAGTCACCCGGACATGATCCAGGACGCCACCGACAACCCGACGCGGTCGGCTTCCCTCGGTGCCGGGCACCTCCCGGCTGCTCCAGCCCCGTCCCCCGATGACGGACGTACTTGCGCTTGCCCGAGCCCGGGTGATCGGGGCAGCTCCCGCGTATGCCATGAGTCCGCCAGCGGTGGCGAAGCGGGCGCGGTCGTCGCCGATATCGGCCAAGAGAAAAGCACCCGCTCCGGTGCCGGTGCCGGTGCCGGTGCCGGTGCCGGTGCCGGTGCCGGTGCCGGTGCCGGGGGAGCTGAGCATGACCGGGGCGTCGGGGTGGATTCGGAAGGTCCGTTCACGGGCCTGTGTTTCCCTCGAAGGCACCGAGGTTGATCAGGCTTATTCGGTGGTCCCAGGCGTCCCACCTCACATGCTTCTGCGCGCCCCAGTAGTAGTTGTCGTAACCCATGAGGTCGCCGTATGCCTCATCTTCGTGCACCCGGTCGGGTCTGCCGAACGCGGCCAGGAGTTCCTCGTACGAGTTCAGGTGGGCGAAGTGGGACAGATGCGGGCCGTAGATCGCGAAGCCGACGACCGACCCGGCTCGAACCTTGTAGGTGAGCTCGTCGGCGCAGTACAGGAATCCGTCTGACCGGGCCGCGTGGTCGACGACCGCGTCGAGGGTCAGCCGACGCCCCTCGGCGTCGTAGTACTCGCTGTCGACGTCGGTCCCGCCGCGGTACCGGGCGACTATGGAAGACCGAGCCTCGATGATGCGCTGGCGTGGGACACTGGTGGCTTGTGCCCCCAGGGCTATGCCGCCCATCTCGACGGTCGTGAGGTCGAGGTGTGGCCGGGAGAGCATGTCCAGGTTGTCGAGGATCTCGATCACCGTCAGAGTCTATGCTCGCCACGTGGGATCCGAACACGGATCGTTCTTGGTCGACGAAGCGGGCACGGCAACGGTGTTGGCCAGGGCGGCCGGGTGCTCAGGCGGTCCGAGCGGCGCACGACGTGGACCCGGGCCGTCAGGGCGCCGGCGGCGAGGCGGGCCCGGTCGTACGGGACGTGGTGCGCAGCGCGTTCAAGCACCGGCACCTGCTCGCCGAAACCCGACGCCATCTCGCCTTCTTCCTGCGCGGCCGCGCCTACCAGCCCTGCCTGGACGAACAGATCGTGCCGGCCGTCGTCGACGACTGCACCCGCCCGGCCAGCCGACGAAACACCACGGCGACCGTGCCGACGGTGCCTGCGTAACGTCGACCCCCTGCCGCACCCGCGCCGACACCGCCGCGGCCGCCGCCCGCGCACTCTCCGCCAGCCGGTAGACGGTGCAGGCGCCGAAAGCCCGGGTCGCTGAGGTCCGCCATCGCTCACGCAGCTCGGTCAGCGGTCACCCCGCTGCCCCGCGGCGTGGCCGGAACGGGTCACTTCCCCCTTGAACGATGGCGTTGTGGTGTTCGCCCTACCGAAGCGGCCGACCCGAGCACTGGCCAAGGCGAGCCCCGCCGAACTCGAAGAATCGCAGGCCGCTGGACCACACGGCTCAGGTAGGAAGGAGTCCCCGGATGCGGACTTCGACGCCAAGCTCGCCAGGATCGAGTACGCGATCAACGAGCGGCCCGACCGCACGTTCGCGTTCGACGAGTTCGGACCGCTCGCATCCGTCCCACCGCCGGCTCCTGCTGGGCCGAACGAGGCAGGCCCGATCGGATGCCGGCAACGTTCCGCCGCACCCACGGCATCACCTACCTCCACGGCTGCTACACCGTCGGCGACGACCAGATGTGGGGAATCAACCAGCGCCGCAAGGGCATCGACCACACCTGGGCAGCCATGCGAACGGTCCGGGCCGCCCGTCCGGACGGCGCCCCGATCTACGTGATCCTCGACAACCTCTCCGCCCACACGAACTGACGGATGAACCAACCACACCGTCCAGACGAGGGCCTGCGCGCTTATCCGCGCTGGCGCAACAAGAACGCTCGCCAGCCCGACGTCCTCGCCGCCCAACGCCGCGAACGCGCCGCATCCGCAGCGAGAAAGCCATCCGCCGGGGTGGCAGACCCCTGCAAGGAGCGGCACGAACAAGGCCAATCGCCTCGTTCACTCGATGGCGGAGACAGTCAACGCGCCAGGCGGAAGTGAACGATGGTGGCGTCATCGGTTGACTTGATGTCGGGGTAGTGGAACCGCAGCCTGTCCTGCAGCTCGGCGAGATCGCGAAACCCGTCGGCGACGGCGTCCGCTTCGGTCAGCTCGGCAACGCTCTTGGAAGTGATGTGAGTGACCACACCGGACAGCACTACCTCGTCATCCAATTCGAACACCATGTTCACCGGGCCCGTCTCCACGGGGTCGCGGAACCGCACCGTGGTCGTCTTCCGCCCAGTGCGTACAGCATCGAGATAGGTGCGATGGAAATACAGGGTCTGTATCCCCGCCGAGCAGGGCGCTCCGTCGGACGCTGCAGACTGCTCCCCCCAAACATAAGCATGAGGCAGGAGATCGGTGATCGCGACACTGCGAATGCCGCCAGCTGTCGGCACGAGGACGCGGATACCTGGGTGGTGGTCCAGCAGGACCTGCCGGTCCCGACCACACGGCGCGAGCACGCCGCGCCCCGTGTCCCCGACGGCAACGATCGCCGTCAGGTCACGCGCTCCCGCAGCACGCGCATGCCCGAGCGCCACCAACTCCGCGCAAGGTCCGCCCGTGAAGTGATAGAGGTTGATGCCACCGAACATCCGGCCCTGTGCGTCTCGCACGGCTGCCCCGACGGTATGCACCTCACCGTCGCCGTTGGTCTCAACAATGCGCTGGGCGAACTCGACCAGCTCCAGATCTTCTTCTGTCGGCAGATTCATCGTGCTGTCCATCCAACAGACACTACTCATACACGTCCCCAATCCATGCACCCCAGTGAACGGTCGCGGTCACAGCACTGGCTGCAAGTCGGTGGTCATGGGGCACAGGGCCCCACCGATCCGCCGCCGCCGGTTCCCGGCCCTGCGCAGCGCACCCGCCGCAGGCAACGACGACTCCAGCACCGACCACTGCTCGTCACACGGATCCCCCCACGCCCTGCACCGTGACACGGTCTGCGTTCTTGCGGGCACGAGCGGGTCAGGAGAGCCAGTCGGCGTAGCGGGTGGGGGCGAGGTGGGCGTCCTTGTCGGTGAGGACGTCGCCCTTGACGACGGAGAACATGCCGGCGGTGGGGTCGGTGACGACGGCACGGTTGTCCCCCTTGTGGGACAGGGTGATCCGGCCCAGCTCGTCCAGGGCGAAGACCTCGGGACCGGCGATGTTGCGGATGCCCCTCAGCGGGGTGCCCACGGCGACTTCCGCCACCGCGCGGGCCACGTCCTTGGAGGCGATCGGCTGGATCGGCGTGGGGGGCAGCCGGACGGTCTCGCCGTCGGCAGTCCAGGACAGGATCGCGTCGATGAACTCCATGAACTGCGTCGAACGGACGATTGAGTAGGGGATCGGTCCGGCCGTGAGGATGTCCTCCTGAAGCACCTTGGCCCGGTAGTAGTCCAACTCCGGCACCTGGTCCACGCCGACGATCGAGAGAATGACGAAGTGGCCCACCCCGCCCTTTCGGCCCGCGGCCAGAAGGTTGTCCATCGACGTCTGGAAGAAGCCCAGGGAGGCTTCGTCAAAGGTCGGGGAGTTCGTCAGGTTGACGATGACGTCGCTCCCCGCCATCACCTCGTCCAGTCCCTGGCCACTGATGACGTCGACTCCGGTGGATTGCGCGTGCGGTACCGCCTCGTGCCCGACGGCGTTCAGGATCTCGACGACCTGCGACCCGATCAGCCCCGTACCACCGAATACCGCGAGCTTCATGACACACCTTTCACAGGGAGTATGCCCGTAATATGGCATATGAGCGCTCGTGCTCGAAGCAGTCGACGGCCTCGGCCAGGCGTGCGGTTCGAGGGGGACGAGCTGGGGAGGTGGATCGAGCGCCAGCGCCGCTCTGGCCTGGGCCGAGCCTCCTCCGGCACGGCGCACGCCTGTGTGTGGAAACACGTCAGGTCAGCTGACCGCCGTCTCATCGGAGCCGAACTCGGCTGGATTCGGTGTCCGTTCGGGTGTTGCGGCCACGGCGGCAGGGCTACCGTTGCGGCACTGCGCGGGTACGGCGAGAGGGGAGCGTCATGCTGGACGAGGCGGCGGTCGCGCTGGCGGCATCGGTGGGGTCGGGCGTCGTACAGGCCGCCGGGACGGAGGTCTGGCAGGAGTTCCGAAGCCGCCTGGCCCGGTTGCTCGGCCGCGGGAACCGGGCCCAGGAGACCGTGCAGTTGGAGCGCTTGGACCGGACCGCCGCCGAACTGGCGGCGGCGGCCGTGCAGGACGGCGACGGGCCGGAAGAGCGAAGAGGCGAGGAGCGGAGCAGGCACGGCGCGGCCTGGCGGACGCGCACCCAGGACCTGCTGGAGCAGTTGGAACCGGACGAGCGGGCCGCGGTGGCGGCGGAACTCCGCGCGCTGCTGCACGAGGTCGCGGAGGCCGTGCGCCCGGCGGGCGGGGGTGTCACGCGGAACGTGTTCTTCGGACCGGCGGCGGTCCAGTCCGGGGACGGCAACGTCCAGGTGAACCGGTTCGACTCCCGCCCGTGACCGGGGCCGAGTCCGGCGAGGGCGACAGCCGCCGCGGGGAAGCCTTCCACGGCCCGGCCGGGGTGCAGCGCGGCAGCGGGAACCTCCAGGTGAACTTCCACGAGCACCGCGCGAGCGTCCTCTCCGCCTGCGCGGTCGCCCTGGTGTGCGTGGCCGCCGTGATCGCCGTCCGGGTGGGCGGAGGATCGAGCCCGGGGCCCACCGCCTCCCCCACGAACACAGCCCCGGCACCGGCACCGGGCCCGAGCACAGCGCCGCCGGGCACAGCGCCGCCGGGCACGGCCGAGGCGGATCCCTCGGTGCTCACGGGGCGGCTGGTCAACGACGACAGCGGGCTGTGCCTGCGGGTGGCCGGCGCCGACGACCGCCTCGTGCCGGTGCAGGACACGTGCACCGGTTCCGCCGACCGGACCTGGATGCTGGCGCGGGCGGACGGCGGTGCCACCCGCACGTTGCGCAACGGGTACAGCGGCCGGTGCCTGGCCG
Organism: Streptomyces sp. NPDC127106; assembly: GCF_042677605.1. Lineage (NCBI taxonomy): Bacteria > Bacillati > Actinomycetota > Actinomycetes > Kitasatosporales > Streptomycetaceae > Streptomyces > Streptomyces sp. NPDC127106. The sequence goes on from NZ_JBHXTC010000022.1 coordinate 39,143, forward strand.
CGACGGGCCCGGAGAACGACGCCCCCGTCCACCAGCTCACCTGTACCCCTCGGTACGAAGGGCAGCGCTGGGAACTGCTGTGGGGCACCGGCGCCCGAAGCGGGCAGTTCATGCTGCGCAGCATCGGCCCCGCCAAGTGCCTGCTGGTGCGGGGCCCCGCTGCGGGTCGGCCCGCAGCGCAGACGTCCTGCGGCGCGGAGTACGCAGACCAGTGGTGGCGCCTCGCTCCCTGAGGGCTTCAGCACGGTCGTTCCCGGTCCTGTGGACCGCCTGACAGGTCACACGAACACCTGCTTCCGGGTTTCATGGCGGGTCACACGGCGGGGAGACCTCAGCGCCTGAGTGTTGCGCGGCATCGACCTGCTCGGGCGCCGTCCCGCGGCGGGGCTCGGGGAGGTTCGAAGCTCCAGGCTGCTCGCGGTGGCGCAGCCGGTGCAGCTCACCGGCGGCGGGCCTCTCACCGCGTACGAGTACGCTGGCCTGCCGGAAAGCTACTGACGGAGAACCATGCGTGCTGGATTGCGCACGTTCGTGCGCCTGACCTTCTGCAACTGGCTGTCGGGGTCCTACCTCGGCCTGGCTGCCTTCTTCCTGGGGTTCGGCTTCGGAGTGAACGGCAGCTACGTCGGGGGATTGCTGGGCGGCTTGCTCAGTCTGCCCACGCTCGTCGTGCTGGTCACAGTGGTCAAATCCCTCGGGGCCTGGGCCCAGGGGGACGTCGTGATGGTCTGCGTCCTCGTGTTCTCGTACCTGTTTCAGGCGTTCCTGCTCGGGTTGCTGGCACGCGCCGTCAGGACGAGGTCACAGCGGTCCGGCGGGGTCAGGAAGGGTTCCCGCGCCGACCTCATGGGACGAATGCCCCGTTGAGGGTTTGCAGCCGGCCCGTAGTGGTCCGGGGCACGGCGGGCACGGGCTGCTACCGCCAGACCTGCCGCTCCCACCCACACCGGGGGCAGTGCAGGCGCTTCCCGCGCCACGCCCGGATGATCGGACCCAGCGCCGTCGTGAGGACGATGCCGGGGAACGACCGCATCTCGCCGATCAGGCCGAGCTGGTCCCGGAACGCCTCCCGGTAGGTGTCGCGCCGGACGACGAGCTCGGTGCGGCACTTGGCACATCGGCGTGGCGTGTCCATGTGCACCCCCGGTGTACCCGGGCAACACCGCCCGGCCACCACCCAGCGTACGGATGCGCACGCCCGCTGTCACCGCACGGGCGCCTCAACCCCCGTGCCCAGTGGGCTGGTTGGCCGGTGCCGAGCCGCCTGTGGGGGATGAGGCCTCCGAGCACAGCGCGAAGCCCGACGGCCGACCGGTCAGGCGCGGTGTGGCACTGCCCGGCGGGCGACGTCCCGGCGTGTCGCGTTGTACTTCGCGGACGGGATCACCGGCGCGGCCCGGGTTGCTGAACCCTGTGTGCGTCGCGCAGCAGGCCGGGAGCCAGTCGGCGGTGTACTGCGGACAGCAGCGACCAGATGCGGGCCCCCATCGGCCGGTCGTAGCAGAGGATGGTGGCCATCGACACCTGCTCGTCACCGACCTGGACGACGAGGTGGCCGGTCAGCATCCAGGAGTGGGCTTCGAGCCTGATCCATCTGTCGCAGCGGTCGGCGATCTTCCATCCGGCCAGGTGGTCCGGTGCTGCCCGGCGCTGCAGCCGCAGGCCCAGAAGCACCCGCCAGATGAACTGGCCCGGGAGTCCCGCGACGTCTTCGAACGCCGCACGCGCCCACTGCTCCGGTGACCTGTGCGAGGCGTCATGCGTGAGGAGCGTGAAGACGTCGATGTAGTCGGGGTCGGCCGGGCCGAGAGCACGGATCGCCGGGGGAATGTCATGTTGTCGACGGACGGTCAGTTCTACGTCAGTCCTGTTCGCTTCGTCGCGGTCAGTGGGACGGTTGGTTCCGGGTTCCACCTTCATCTCCTTGACTTCTCTGAACCACCCCGGGCGCGTCCGAGCAGCGACGTCCTCATCGGCTGGCGGCGGTTGGTCATCGTCCTGCTGTGCTGCCCGCACGTCAGGTCGGCGTGCCGACCCGCCACGCCCGTCCGATCATGCGCATCAGCGCCGGATACACGATCAGGTACCGGAACGGCGCGATCGCAGCCATGTAGACCCTGCCGAGCAGGCCGTTCGGCTTCACGAGCACGGTCATCTGGCCGCGGTGGCCGTCGGCGTCATCCGGGACCCAGCCGATGTGCATCACGGTGTGCACGGTCTTGTTGCGCTCTCGGCCGTCCACTCGGTGGCCGTCAGGTAGACCGAGGTGAACGGAACCGACGGCAGATCCGGCCCGCACGGGCCCTCGCGCAGATCCTCCGGCAACCGGCTACGCAGTGTCGGCACCCGGGAACCGACACCCGAGCCGGCCTTGTCCCAGCCGAACACCCTCCCGACGTGCCAGCGGAGCGCGAAGAGGACGCGGGCGGCACCCGAGAACGGATTCGGGCCGTCGTCCTTCGCGAACCACTCCACCAGCAGCGGAAGGTCGTCGGGGCCGCCGGGCGTCGGCAGGACCCAGACGTCCTCGACGCGGAAGTCGGGGGCGATCTCGTGGATGCGCCAGGGCCGGGACGTGTGCGCTGATCTCGGGACTCTCATCGGTGGTCATCCGTCCGGTCGGGGACAGCGGGGTCGACTCCGAGCACGCCGGCGACAGCGCGTTCGGCGAGCAGCTCGTCGTGCGGGGACTGGCCGGCCAACGCGACGGCGGTGCCTTCGAGGGCGCCGACGAAGGCGAGCGCGAGAGTACGGGCCGGAGGGCCGGACGGGATCGTTCCTGCGGCGCGGCCGGCGCCGATGAGCTGGACGCAGTGCGTGACGAGCTCGTCGTAGCTGCGCTCCACCTCACGCCCGACGGGATGGTCCTGCCCGGTGAACTCCAGCCTCAGCGCGATCGCCATGCGGGCGAAGTCGCGTCGGCAGAAGACGGCGTGTCCGCGCGCCATGGCCAGCAGCGCCGCGACGGGCTCCGACTCCTGGCCGACGAGGCGGCCCACCTCCTGTTCCCAGGTGTCGAGGACCCACTGGAGGGCGGCCAGGGTCAAGTCCTGCTTGTCCTTGAACTGGTGGTAGAGGGCGCCCCGGGTGTACCCGGCGTCGCCGGCCACCTCCGCCAGCACGAGGTTGCCGTAGCCGTACCGGGACAGGCCCCGGGCGGCGGACTCCAGCAGGGCGCTGCGGGTCTGCGCGCTGCGTTCGGCCTGACTGGAACGAGGACGACTGGCGGAGCCCCGCCCGGCCGACGGGTCCGAACCCAACTGGTTTCGTACATGCATGTATGTATGTTACAGGGCGTCAGGGGCATGAACATGCCGTACCCCGACGGGGCCTTGGGAAGTGACCCCAAAGCCCCCGAAGGGCCCGCACCCGCGTTGCCGACATGGGCAGGGCTTGACGTGAGGGGTGTGGGTCGGTCCGTTACGGGTGCAGCTCAGTCCGGCGCGTCGAAGACCTCTCCTGCGGAGGCGACGCCGACCGCTCCGGCTGAGGGGCACGCCGGAAATAGCGCCTGGGGCTCTGTGCGGCAAGGCACCAAGAAAGCTCCTGAGGGGCGCCCTGCGGCTTCTTCGCGGAGTCGAGGTGGGGGGGGATTGAATCTCGTGAACTTAGGGCCGCACGGCGGCACATGGAGGCATTTTCGCCCCTCCGGTGAGGGGCGCCCCCGGTATCCTGGACAGCGTCCCGGCAGTCAACAGCCCCGAGGCCCCTGAGCCTCCGGGGCCCTGTTCGGGCTGCCCGCACCGTCTCCGCCAGCTGTCCGGCCGCTCCCGCACCGTGGTGCGGGAGCGCGGTCTGCCATGCCCGAAAGAGAGCATCTGTGACCACTTACGACACTCGCGCCGCCACCGGTACCCCCGAATCCCCGCAGCCCGGCCACGTGGGGGCGGCGTCGTACGACGCCAATGCGATCACTGTCTTGGACGGCCTGGACGCCGTGCGCAAGCGGCCCGGGATGTACATCGGCTCCACGGGGGAGCGGGGGCTGCACCACCTGGTGCAGGAGCTCGTGGACAACTCCGTGGACGAGGCACTGGCGGGGGTGGCCGATCGGATCGAGGTGACGATCCTGGCCGACGGCGGCGTGCGGGTGGTCGACAACGGCCGTGGCATTCCGGTGGGGATGCACCCGGTGGAGCAGCGGCCGGCCGTCGAGGTGGTGCTGACCGTGCTGCACGCGGGCGGGAAGTTCGGGGGCGGCGGGTACGCCGTTTCCGGCGGACTGCACGGTGTGGGCCTGTCGGTGGTCAACGCCCTGTCGACCCGGCTGTCGGCGGAGATCTGGACCAACGGCTACCGGTGGACGCAGGACTACGGGGACGGCGCTCCCACCGCCCCACTGGCCCGCCATGAGGCCACCCCCCGCACGGGCACCTCGCTGACGTTCTGGGCAGACGGCGACATCTTCGAGACCACCGAATACTCCTTCGAGACGCTGGCCAGGCGTTTCCAGGAGATGGCCTTCCTCAACCGCGGGCTCACCCTGACCCTCACCGACGAACGGCCTGCCGCGCGCGCGACGGCCGCGGCCGACGACGCCGGCTCGGACCCGGCAGCGAAGACGGTCTCCTACCGCTACGACGGCGGCATCACCGACTTCGTCGCCCACCTCAATGCCCGCAAGGGCGAGCCGGTCCATCCCTCGGTCATCACCATCGCCGCCGAGGACCCGGAACGGCTGCTGTCGGCCGAGGTAGCCCTGCAGTGGAACGGCCAGTACACCGACAGCGTGTACTCCTACGCCAACGCGATCCACACCCATCGGGGCGGGACCCACGAGGAGGGCTTCCGCACGGCCCTGACCACCGTGGCCAACCGCTACGCGCGGGAGAAGAAGCTGCTGCGGGAAAAGGACGCGAACGTCTCCGGCGAGGACATCCGCGAGGGCCTGACCGCGATCATCTCGGTCAAGCTCGGCGAGCCGCAGTTCGAGGGCCAGACCAAGACCAAACTCGGCAACACCGAGGCGCGCACGTTCGTGCAGAAGATCGTCCACGAGCATCTGACCGACTGGTTCGACCGCAACCCGAACGAGGCCGCGGACATCGTGCGCAAGGCCGTCCGGGCGGCCACGGCCCGGGTCGCGGCCCGCAGGGCGCGCGACCTGACCCGCCGCAAGGGCCTGCTGGAGACGGCGGCGCTGCCGGGCAAGCTGTCCGACTGCCAGTCGAACGACCCGGCGATGTCGGAGGTCTTCATCGTCGAAGGAGACTCCGCCGGCGGCTCGGCCAAATCCGGCCGCAACCCGCAATACCAGGCGATCCTTCCGATCCGCGGCAAGATCCTCAACGTCGAGAAGGCCCGCATCGACAGGATCCTGCACAACCAGGAGATCCAGGCCATCATCTCCGCGCTCGGCACGGGCGTGCACGAGGACTTCGACCTCGCCAAACTCCGCTACCACAAGATCATCCTGATGGCGGACGCCGACGTCGACGGCCAGCACATCAACACCCTGCTGCTGACCTTCCTGTTCCGCTTCATGCGCCCACTGATCGAGGAGGGCCACGTCCACCTCTCCCGCCCCCCGCTGTACAAGATCAAGTGGAGCCGGGACCACGTCGAATACGCCTACTCCGACCGCGAACGCATCCTGCTCCTGGAACGGGGCCGGCAGGACGGCCGCCGGACCAAGGACGACTCCGTCCAGCGCTTCAAGGGCCTGGGCGAGATGAACGCCGAGGAACTGCGCGTCACCACCATGGACCCCGACCACCGGGTCCTGGGCCAGGTCACCCTCGACGACGCAGCCGTCGCCGACGACCTCTTCTCCGTCCTGATGGGCGAGGACGTCGAAGCCCGCCGCCACTTCATCCAGCGCAACGCCAAGGACGTCCGCTTCCTCGACATCTGACCCTGGGCACCGGCCTCCCGGCCCCCGGGCCGCCCGACCCGGTCCCGGTCGTGCAGGACGTTCTTCGGGTCGGGTCGGGGGTGCTGTCGCCGCCTGCGTTGCCGACGCGGGTCAGTACGGCCGCGCCCGCTTCGCGAAGGCCGGCGACAGCTCGTCCTGCGAGGCGCTCGGGAAGGCGACGGTGTTCGGGTCGCCGTCCGAGGTGTACCGGCTCTTTCCGGCAGCGAGCTCGTCCAGCCAATGCGACGAACCGAACTCGGCGTCCTCGTCGTCGTGTCCCGCTGAGCGGATCCGGGGGATCGCGCCGGGTGTGAAGGCCTTCGCGAACGGCGAGACCGACGGGTTGGCCCCGACGAGGTACACGCCGTCGTATCGGTAGCCCGTTCCGCGCGTGGCGAGCCCGGCCGGCCGGGGCATCGCGCCGAAGGGCAGGGCGAGCGAGGTGACCTGCGTCCCGGGCACGGCCCTCTCGATCGCCTCCTGGCCGGCTGAGATCGCCCTCGCGGCGTCCGCCTGGTCCAGGGAGCGCAGGTTCTCGTGGCGGCCGGTGTGGTTGGCGACCTCGTGCCCGTGCTCCTTCAGCCAGGCCAGGGCCTTGGCGGAGCCCGTGGCCGAGAAGGCGTCCGCGTTGACGAAGAAGGTCGCCACCGGCTTGAAGGCGGGGTACTTCTTCGCGGTTTCCGCCAGAATGGCGACTGCGGTGTCCGGCACCGGGCGGCCGTCCGGGCCGAGGCGCACCTGACTGTTGGTCGAGTCGTCGAACGTCAGGACCACGGGGTGCGTGCCCGCCGGGATGTCGATGCGGCCCGTCTGGAAGTCCCGTGCCGTCACCGGCACGTAGCCCTCCCGAGCGAGGCGCTCCAACTCGGCCCGGAAATCGGCCGGGGTGCGGTCGTAGACGCTGGCCGGATCCTCGGTGAGCTGGTGGTACATCAGCACCGGCACCTGGCCGAGTTCGTTGGCACCGACTTCCGCCGGGCCCTTCGCGGCGACGGGGCTGGCCGCCGACGACGCGGCAGCATGGCGTGGCCCGGCGGACGGTGACGGCCCCGTGGAACAGCCGGTGGCGAGCAGGGCCGCGGCGCACGCCAGGGCGCCGAGCGGGACGAACGGGGCGAGCGGGGCGAGCGGGGCGAGCGGGTGGCGCATCAGGAGCCTCTCCATGGCGATGGGTCGCGCCATGACTACCTGCGACGGGAGCCCCCATACCGCACTGTCCCCTGCATGGCGTAGCCGCCGCGCCGGAAGCGATCGCGGCCGTACGTGTGAAATCTGAGCAGAACGAGGCGACCGGCACACGGAGCGGCAATGAATGCAGGCACATCGGGCCCACGCCCACGGCACGAAGGACCTCAAGATGTTCCCCACACGCATGTCGCACTCCAGCCCCTCCCTCCGTCTGCGGCGCTCGGCCCATCGGCGCGCCCTCATAGCGACGACCGGAGCGGTCGCACTGGCCGGAGCGGGCGTCGGAGCCTGGACGTTCCTCGCGCCGGGTCCGCGCATCCAGGGTGTGAGCGACGGCGTGGTCCTCAACGGGCGCGCGGCGGCACGGGTCAGTGCCTACCTCGCCGCCGACGCGGCCGGCGGTAGGGACGAGCTGCGCGTCACCCTGGACGGTGCGGCGGTCCCCGTCACGGCCGAGGGCGCCCGCCTGAAACTCGTCCTCCCGCAGCTCAAGGAAGGCCGGCACACCCTGGTGGTGACCGGCGACAGCAGCCTCCCCTTCGCCTCGTACCGCGAGGTCGTCGGCTTCACTGTCGATGCCACGGCTCCCGAGCTGAAGGTGGCCGACCCCCAGGTCAAGAACGCCACCCCGGTGACCCTTGCCGGCAGCGCCTCCACCGACGCCCACGTGAGCGTCAACGGCAAAAGGGTCCCCGTCGACAAGGCCGGCGCCTTCAAGGTCACGGTGCCGAAGGGCACACCCCTCGTCAGGGTCACCGCCGTGGACCGCGCCGGAAACACCACCACGAAGGACGTGTCCGCCCGGGGACGCCGCCCCATGATCCGGGCCGCGCACATCACGGCCATCGGCTGGGGCGACGACACGCTGCGCGGCGACATCCTCGCTCTGGTCCGCGCCGGCAAGCTCAACGCCGTCGAGCTGGACGTGAAGGACGAGGACGGCGAGGTCGGGTACGCGTCGCAGGTGCCGCTGGCCCGCCAGATCGGCGCGGCCAAGGGCTACTACGACGCCCGCAAGGCGATCGCCGAGATCCACGCCGCCGGCGCCCAGGCCATCGGCCGCATCGTGGCCTTCCGCGACCCCAAGCTCGCCTCGGCCTCCTGGAAGTCCCGCAAGCAGGACCAGCTCGTGCTGACCCCGGACGGAGAACCCTACGACGGCGGGCACTACGGAGCCCTGTCCTTCACGAACTTCGCCAACCCCACGGTCCGCAAGTACAACCAGGACCTCGCCGTCGAAGCGGCTCGGCTCGGCTTCGACGACATCCTCTACGACTACGTGCGCCGACCGGACGGCCCACTGACGGACATGCGCTTCCCGGGCATCGGTACCGCCACGCCCGAGCAGTCCATCACCTCGTTCGTCGCAGACACCCGGACCGCGCTGCGTCCGCACGCCAAGTACCTCGGCGTCTCGGTCTTCGGCATCGCCGCGACCCGCCCCACCGAGATCGCACAGGACATCGGTTCCCTGGTCAAGGTCAGCGACTACATCGCACCGATGGTCTACCCGTCCCACTGGGGGCCGGGAGAGTACGGCGTCGCAGAGCCGGACACCGCCCCGTACGCGATCGTGCAGCGTTCGCTCGCCGACTTCGCCCGCCAGGCGAAGGGCACGCAGACCGAGATCATCCCGTGGCTGCAGGACTTCTCGATGGGCAGCACCTACGGGCCGGCTGAGGTGGCCGAACAGATCAAGGCTGCGGCAGCGAACAAGATGAACTCCTTCATCCTCTGGAACGCCGGCGCCCGCTACCAGGGCGCGGCACTCCCGCGGATCGCCACGCGCTGACGGGGCCGGCCGTACCTGTCTGAGGTTCTCCTCCCACAGCAGTTCCGGGGGGCGACCTCAGGCAGGGGGGTGCAGCCGGTAGCGGGCCGCTGCGGCGTGGAAGGCGTCGTTCTCCTCCCGCAGCCCGATCGTGACGCGGACCCCCTCGCCGGGGAAGAGGCGGACGAGCACCCGCTGTTCGGCGCAGAACCCGGCGAACTCCGCTGCGTGCCGCCCCAGCGGGAGCCACACGAAATTGGCCTGGGAGGGCGTCACCGGATGCCCGTCGCGCAGCAGGCGCTCGGTCAGCCGGGCCCGTTCCCGGACCACCTGAGCGGTACCGTCGCGCAGCTCCTCGGGGCGGTCCAGGACGGCGAGGGCCGCGGCCTGGGCGATCCTGCTGACCGCGAACGGCACGGCCACCTTGTGGACGGCCGACACCACGGACGGTGCCGCCACGCAGTAGCCGATGCGGACGCCGGCCAGCGCGTACGCCTTCGAGAAGGTGCGCAGGACGGCCACGTTCGGGCGGTGCCGGGCCAGCTCGATGCCGTCCGGCACGGCGGGGTCGTCGACGAACTCGCGGTAGGCCTCGTCCAGGACGACCAGGACCCGCTCGGGCAGCCGGTCGAGGAACGCGCCGAGCTCGCGGGCGCCGACTGCTGTGCCCGTCGGGTTGTTGGGGTTGCAGACGAAGACGATCCGGGTGGCCGGGGTGACCGCGTCGAGCATCGCCTCCAGGTCGTGCCGGTGTGCGGCGTCGAGGGGGACCGTGCGGGTGCGGACGCCGGCGACGCGGGCGAAGACGGGATAGGCGTCGAAGGACCGCCAGGCGCAGACGATTTCGTCCCCGGGGGCGCAGAACGCCTGGACCAGGTCGCGGCAGAGGCCGACCGATCCGCAGCCCACGGCGATGCCCGCCTCGGGGACGCCCAGTGCGCGGGCGAGCCGGTCCGTGAGGGTGTCGGAGAACCACTGCGGGTAGCGGTGGGCCTCGGCGGCCGCGCGGGCGATCGCCTCGACCACGTGGGGTGGCGGCGGCAGCGGGCCTTCGTTGGAGTTGAGCAGGATGGCGTCGGGTGCGGTCGCCGGGATGTTGTAGTCCGGGACGGCGGCCAGGTCGCCGCGGATCGCAGGACCCATGGGGCTCCTCGGGGGCGGGAAGGGGCTGGGGAAGGGCGGGCGGGGCGGGGCGGCCCGTCAGTGCGGGGCGAGGCGGAAGACGGCGTCGGCCATGCGACGGATGCGGCGGTGGTCGGCGAGGAGCTGCTCCGGGCTGTCGCCGGTCAGGAAGACCCGCAGGGGGCTGGAGAGCAGGTCGGTCGTCGGCCGCATGCGGTCGCCGGGGGCGAGGCGGGGCACGGCGAGGTGCACCGTGTCCAGGGCGGTGATCGCGGCCAGGGCGTCCTCGTCGACGGCCTCGACCACCCCCTGGCGGGTGGTCTGCACGTGTACGACCATCCCCTCGCGGTGCTTGCGGTACAGGGTGTCGCCCGGGTGGCGGCGGGTGAACTCGTCGGGGCGCACGCAGGCCAGGGCGAGCAGGTCGGCCTGGTTGCCGTCCAGGCAGGAGTCGTGGTGGCCGGGGTCCATGAGGCCGTCGAGGCGGGCGCCCACCTCGACGAGGACGGGTCCGGCCGCGGTCAGCATGATCTCGGCGTGGGCGGCGCCGAAGCGGATGTCCAGGGCGTCGAGGACGGTGTCCAGGTAGCCGACGAGGGGTTCGACCTCGGGGGCGCCGGGATCGAGGAGGACGTCCCGGTCGTAGACGGGCCGGGTCCCGGCCAGGGTCTTCTCGTACCGCCAGACGCCGCACACGCGGCGGCTGCCGGCCGGGCCGCGGACGGCGTCGACGATGTACTCGGTGCCGTCGAGGAAGGACTGGACGAGCACCTCGGTGTTGCGGCGGCCGAAGATGTCGCGGCTGCCGAGGATCTCGGCGACCGCGGCGCGGACCTCACCGGGGCCGCGGCAGACGGAGACCTTGTCGGTGGAGGCCGAGCTGAGCGGCTTGACGACCACCGGGTAGCCGTTGCGGCGGGCCCAGTCGAGGACCTCGCCGGCGTCGTCGGACTTCAGCTGGTCGGCGCAGGGGATGCCGGCGGCGCGCAGCGCCTCGATCATCCGGTACTTGTCGCGGCGCACCGCGGAGGTCAGCGACGGGTTCCCGGGCAGGCCCAGCAGTTCCGCCGTCCTGTCGGCGGGCGGAACGCCGGTCTCCTGGCCGGGCAGCACCCCGCAGGGGCCGAAGGCGGCCAGCTCCCGCACCGTGCGTGCGGGATCGGACGGGTCCTGGACGATGTTGGCTAGGTAGGGGCGCAGGTCCGGCGGCGGTACGCAGTCCAGGAACTCGGGGGTGCTCTGGAGGTGGACGACGTCGGCGCCGAGCCTGCGGAACGCGGCGGGCAGGTACTTGCCGACGGAGTAGCCGTCGACGACCACGCCGACGGGGGCGCGGCCGCCCGGCCGGTGGGCGGTGGGCGGGTCGGGCTCGGCGGGTGCGGCTGCCATGGTCGGATTCCTTCTGCGGGGAGGGGGCGGGACGGGCGGGCGGCGGGGCGGTCAGGCGGCCGCGGCGACGCTGACGCGGTGGACGGTCCGGGAGACGCCGGGCGGCACGTCGGTGGCGACGTGGTAGGTGGTCGCGGTCTTCCACAGCAGCAGGTCGTGCGGCGTCCAGTGGTGGGTGTAGGTGTGCTCGGGGTCGGCGAGGAGGGTGTCCACGAGGTCGAAGAACGCCTCGTTCTGGTTGGCGTCGAGGCCGACGACCCGGTCCGTGTAGGCGCGGGCCGCGTACAGGAAGCGGCGGCCCGTGTGCGGGTCGCGGCGGACGACGGGGTGCTGCACGGCCGGGTACTGGCGGGCGACCAGGGCCTGGACCTCGGCGATGGACAGGCCGACGTGCTCGGGCGCGATGCGCTGCTGCTTGGTGAGGGTGTGCAGGCCGATCCGGTCCGCGAGGAGGGCCTGCCAGTGGGCCGGCAGGCGGTCGTGGACGTCGGCGGCGCTGGCGAAGACGGTGTGCCCGCAGTCCCCCGGCACGTTGACCCCGTGCAGGACGGTGTAGGTGCTGGGGTCGGCCTCGAAGGAGGAGTCCTGGTGCCAGAAGTGCCCGACCCGCTCGATCCCGACGGGCCGGCCCGCCCTGCGCTCGTTGGAGGAGACGAGGATCTCGGGGTGTTCGGGGTGGCGCCAGTCGGCCAGCAGGAAGGGGACCGGCCGGCCGAGGCGGGCGGCGACGGCGATCTGCTGCTGCGGCGTCAGGTCGATGCCGCGCACGACGACGAGGTCGCGCCGGTGCAGGGAGTCGAGGACGTCGTCGAAGACCTCGGGGCGGGTGAGCTCGGTGGGGGTGAGGCCCGTGTACTCGACGCCGATGAAGGGGGTCAGGTCGCGCTTGTGCACGTGTGCTCCTTGTGCCAGGTGTGGGCGGCCGGTCGGGGGGCCGCGATGGAGGCGCGGTTGACGCCGCCGGAGAGCGGGCCCGTCGTACGGTCTGCGGCGGACCCGGCCACGGTTCGCCGGGTGGTGGTGGTCATGGCCGGTCCGGGTCTCCCGCCGGGCGGAGCATGCCGCCGGGGTTGAACAGCCCCGCCGGGTCGAGCGCCGCCTTGACGGCGCGGTGCACGCGCAGGCCGACCGGTCCGATCTCCCGCTCCAGCCAGTCCTGCTTGAGCTTGCCGACGCCGTGCTCGCCGGTGATCGTGCCGCCGAGGGACAGGGCCAGGTCCAGGATGGCGTCGAAGGCGGTGCGGGCGCGGGCCTGCTCGCGGTCGTCATGGCGGTCGTACAGCACGGTGGGGTGCATGTTGCCGTCGCCGGCGTGGCCCACGACGGCGACCGTCAGGCCCGCCGTGTCCCCGATCTGCGCGCAGCCCTCGATGAGTTCGGCGATGCGGGTGCGGGGCACGGCGACGTCCTCGGTCATGCAGGCCCCCTGCGCCTCCAGGGCGGTCAGGCTCACCCGGCGGGCGCGCAGCAGCAGGGCGCCCTCGGCGGCGTCCCGGGTGGCGTGCGTCCAGACGGCGCCGGACTGCCGGAACAGCTTCTCCAGACGGTCCAGTTCGGCTTCGCCGACGGAGCCGGCCGCGTCGGTCTGGCACAGCAGGAGGGCCTGGTCGTCGGCGCCGGCCAGGTCGGTGCCGAGGTGGGCGGACGAGGCGCGCAGGGACGTCGCGTCCATGATCTCCATCAGGGAGGGCACCAGGCCGGCGCGGACCACCCGGTTGACGCTGGCGCCGGCCTTCGCGACGGAGTCGAAGGCGGCGACGACGGTGCCGGGGGCGGCGGGCAGCGGCCGCAGGGCGAGCGTGGCCCGGGTGATGACGCCGAGGGTGCCCTCGCTGCCGACGAGGAGGCGGGTCAGGTCGTAGCCGGCGACGCCCTTGACGGTGCGGCGGCCGGTGCGCAGGAGCGAACCGTCGGCGAGGACGGCCTCCAGGCCGAGGACGTAGTCGCCGGTGACCCCGTACTTGCCGCAGCACAGGCCGCCGGCGTTGGTGGCGAGGTTGCCGCCCAGGGTGCAGGTCTCCAGGCTGGACGGGTCGGGCGGGTAGTACAGGCCGTGGGCGGCGGCGGCCGTCTTGAGGCGTTGGTTGATGACGCCGGGCTCCACGACGGCGAGCCGGTTGTCCGGGTCGAGTTCGATGATCCGGTCCATCCGGGTGGTGACGAGGACGACGCAGCCGTCGACGGCGTTCGCGGCGCCGGTCAGGCCGGTGCCGGCGCCGCGCGGCACGATCGGGACGCGGGCCGCCGCGCAGGCCCGTACACAGGCCTGCACCTGCTCCGTGGTGGTGGGCAGCACGACCGCGTACGGCCGGCCGTGCGGGGCCAGCGGCATCATGTCGCGGGCGTATCCGGCGGTGGCGTCCGGGTCGGTGACCAGGCCGTGGTCGCCGACGGCGGCGCGGAGGGCGGCGGCCAGGTCGGCGCCGGCCACGTCGGCACCGACGACGTCGGCGGCCGTCACGCCGGGCTCCCGTCGGCGGCGGCGACGAGGATGGCGCGGGCGGGGCACAGGTCGGCGGCCTCGTGGACGGCCGCTGCGAGGTCCTCGCCGGGCTCGGGGTCGAGGAGCAGGACGACGCCGTCGGAGTCGTCCTGGTCGAAGACCTCGGGGGCTGACAGCACGCAGTGGCCGGCGCCGACACAGCGCTCGGGGTCGAGGGTGACCTTCATCGGGTCGGCTCCTTCGGGGGCGGGGGGATCGGGGCGGCGGTGCGACGGGTGCCGTGGGGGCGCCCGGTCACCAGGTCACCGGCAGGGCGTGGAGCCCGTAGACGGCCATGTCGGACTTGAAGCGGAGCTCCTCCTCGGGCACGGCGGTGCGCAGGGTGGGGATCCGGCGCGCCACGGCGGCGTAGACCTCCTGGAGTTCGACGCGGGCCAGGGACTGGCCCATGCACTGGTGGGGCCCGTACCCGAAGGCGAGGTGGCCGTGGGCTCGGGCGGCGGGGTCGAACTCCTCGCCGGAGGGGAAGCGCTCCGGGTCGCGGTTGGCCACGTTGATCGCTGCGATGGCGCCCTCCCCCGCGCGGACCAGCCGGTCGCCCACGGGTACGTCCTCGACGGCGATGCGGCGGATGCCGCGCTGCACCACGGAGAGGTGGCGCAGCAGTTCCTCGACGGTGTCGGCCGCGATCCGGGTGTTCTCCCCGGCGGTGTTGAGGGCGGCGAAGCTGCGGGGGTGGCGCAGCAGGGTCAGCACGCCCAGGGAGATCATGTTGGCGGTGGTGTCGTGTCCCGCGGTCAGCAGGAGCAGGGCCATCGCCGCCAGTTGGCGGCGGGTCATGGTGCCGTCGGGGAGGTGGCGGGCGGCCATGCGGCCGATGAAGCCGTCCTGCGGGTGCCGTTCGTGGTCGGCGACCAGGTCCTCCAGGTAGTCCTGGAGGGTCTGCCGGGCCGTGGCCGCGCTCTCGGTGCTGCCCGCGACGACGTTCATGGTGTGGGTGAGGGTGCGGAACAGGTCGCGGTCCTCGACCGGGACGCCGAGGAACTCGCAGATCACGGTGAGGGCGACCGGCAGGGCCAGGTCCGCCACGAGGTCCGCTTCGGTGCCCTGGAGCATGCGGTCGATGCAGTCGTCGGCGACGGCGCGCACGGCGGGGCGCCACCGCTCGGCCCGCTTGACGGTGAACTCGCCCAGGACCAGGCGCCGCACGGCGTCGTGCTGCGGGTTGTCCATGACGAGGAGGGTGGGTTCGACGGCGGTCTCGGCGAGGGCGACGGCGCTGGACAGCGGGTAGCCGGGGCGGCTCTTGTCGGCGCTGAACCGCGGGTCGGACAGGACCGTGCGGGCGTCGTCGAAGCGGGTGAAGAGCCAGGGCCGCACCCCGTTCCACAGGGTCACCCGGGGCACCGTGCCCGCCTCCCGGACGGCGGTGGCCTCCCGGGGCGGGGCGTACGGGCACTGGCGGTCCATCGGGTAGTGCGGTTCCGCGGTCGGGTCAGTCATCGGGGGTGCTCCGGTCGAGGGTCTGCCACCAGCGGCCGACGAGGGCGTCGTCCAGGGCGGGCGCGGTGATGCCGAGGGCGTGCAGGGCGGCGAGGGTGGCGTCGTTGCGGAAGTGGGGGCGGCCCGCGGCCGGGTGGTCGCGGAGGTCGCGCAGGTGCTCGCGGTAGGCGAGCGCGGGCAGGGCGGTGCCGGCGGCCTCGGCGTCGTCCAGGCGGCGCAGCCAGGTGCGCAGCGGCACGGCCGGGGTGGTGCGGCCGGTGCGCCGGTCGCGTACGGCCATCAGGTCGGCCAGCGGGGTGGGCCGGGGGTGGTGCAGGTGGTGGACGGCGCCGGGCCGGCCGCCGGCGAGGGCCAGGGCGGTCAGGGCGCGGGCCATGGTGTCGACGGGCAGGGCGTCGGTGGCCAGGCGCGGGTCGTCGGGGTGGCAGCCGAGGGCGGCGGAGGTGGTGAGGAGGCGGCTGAGGAAGTCGTCCTCGCTGACGGCGCCGGTGGTGCTGCCGCCGGCCCGGCCCAGCCGGTGGATCCGGGTGTCGGCACCGCGGGCGGCCGCCTGTGCGACGAGGTGCTCGGCGGCCCATTTGGCGGCCGCGTAACCGCGGCCGCGCGGATGCCGCTCCCCGGCCGCGGAGGTGGCCTCGGTGACGGTGCGCGGTGGAGCCCCGGCCGGGCCGTCGCGGAAGACGCCGAGGGTGGAGACGTGGTGGAAGCGGGCCGGCCGGCCCTCCGCGCAGATCCGCAGGAGTTCGGCGGTGCCGCGGACGTTGGCGGCCTCCAGGTGCCGGTAGCCGGAGACGTGGTGGACGGCGGCGCCCAGGTGGAGGACGGTCGCCGCCTGCCGGACCTCCTGCGCCCAGGGCGTGCCGGCCAGGCCGAGGCCCGGCAGGGCCAGGTCGCCGGGGACGGGGCGGATCCGCGGGTCCGCGGCGTCGGCCCGCAGCCCGTGGCGGCGCAGCGCGGCGGCCAGCCGCTCGCGGGCGGTGACCTGGTCCGCGGCCCGGACCAGGCAGAGCACCGGTCCGGTGGTCCGGTCGAGGAGTTCGGCCAGGACGTGGGCGCCGACGAACCCGGTGGCGCCGGTCAGCAGCACCGGGTCGGCCGGATCGACGGGTCCGGGCCGCCCGGCGAAGACCACGGACGGGTCGAGGCGGGCGTCGCCCGGGCCCACCGGCGCGGTGCCCGGTCCGGCCGCCGGCCCGGAACCGGTCAGGCGGCGGGCCACGGCGCGCACGGTCGGCGCCGCGAGGAAGTCGGCGACGGGCACGCGGGTGCCGAACTCCCGCTCGATGCGGCCGAGGAGCCGGATGACCCGCAGCGAGTGCCCGCCGCGGGCGAAGAAGTCGTCGTCGGGGGAGCCGGCGGGCCCGTCCAGGACCTCCTCCCACAGGGCGAGCAGCCGCCGCTCCGTCCCGTCGGCCGGGACGGACGCGGCTGCGGCGGCCCCCCGCGCCTGCGACCGGCGCCGGTGGCCGGCCAGCAGGGCGGCCAGCGCGGGCCGGTCCGCCTTGCCGTGGCTTCCGGTCGGGAGGGCCGGGACGGGCACGGCCAGGCGCGGCACCATGTGGTCGGGCAGCAGCCGGGCCAGGTGGGCGCGGGCCTGCTCCGGGGTGGCGGAGCCGACGTAGCCGACGCCGAGTTGGGCGTCGGGGCCGTTGCCCACCAGGACGGCGACGGCCCCGCCGACCGCGGGGTGCTCGGCCAGCGCGGCCTCGATCTCGCCGAGCTCGATGCGGAACCCGCGGAGCTTGACCTGGTGGTCGAGCCGGCCGAGGTAGTCCAGGGAGCCGTCGGGCAGGCGCCGCACCCGGTCGCCGGTGCGGTAGCAGCGCCCGGCGTGCGCGAGGGCCGGGTGGGTGGTGAACAGCTGGGCGGTCCGGTCCGGGTCGCCCCGGTAGCCGTCACCGAGGCCGGCGCCAGAGAGCCACAGTTCGCCGGGGACGCCGGTGGCGGCGAGCCGCCCGTGCCGGTCGACGACGTGGGCCGCCGTGCCGGGCAGGGCGGTGCCCACGGGTACGCGGGCGCGGTCGTCGCCCGGGTGCGCCCGGTGGGTGGTGGCGAGGACGGCCGCCTCGGTCGGGCCGTAGCCGTTGACGACGGTGCGGCCCTGCGAGGCGAAGTGCCGGGTGTCGTGGACGTCCGCGGGCTCGCCGGCGACGAGGAGGACCCGTACGCCGGCCAGGTCGGGGCGGTCCATGGCGCGCAGCAGCGAGGGGACGGTCACCATGACGGTCACGCCGGCGGTGCGCAGGGTGCGGGTCAGGGCCGTACCGTCGGCGCGGGTGGCGTCGTCGGCGTACACGAGGGTGGCACCGGAGACCAGCGGCATGAACTGCTCGAAGGCGGCCACGTCGAACCCGGGTGAGGTCAGCTGGAGCCATACGTCGTCCGCGGTGAAGGGGTGGCGGTCCAGGCACGCCAGGAGGGTGTTGGCGACCGCCCGGTGCGGGACCGCGACGCCGCGGGGGCGGCCGGTGCTGCCGGAGGTGTAGATCAGGTAGGCGGGTGCGTCGCGATCGGCGCAGGCGGGGGAGCCGGCGCCGGGGGCACGGCCGTGGGCGGGGGCGGCGGGGGCGGCGGGGGCGCCGTCGGGGGCGTCACCGAGGGCGGTGAGCTCTTCGACGTCCAGGACCGGCGGCGGGCCGGGGCGGCCGGCCGCGCGCCCGCTGTGCGGCGGGCCGGGCGGGAGCAGCGCGTCCGCGGTGTCCTTGGCGCAGACGAGCGCCCCGGCGCCGGCGTCCTCGATGCAGTGGCGCAGCCGCTGCGCCGGGTACGCCGGGTCGAGCGGCACGTAGGCGGCCCCGGCCTTCAGCACGCCGAGGAGGGTGGAGACGAGCAGCGGGGAGCGTTCCAGGCAGACGGCGACCCGGTCGCCGGGCCGGATGCCGCGGGCGGCGAGCCGGTCGGCGACGGCGTCGGAGAGCCGGTCGAGTTCGGCGTAGGTGAGGCGGACGCCCCCGCCGGTCACGGCCGTCTTGTGGGGGCGGGCGGCGGCCTGCCGGGCGAACAGCGCGGGCAGTGTGGTGTCGGCGCCCCGGGGGGCGGGTTCGGGTGCGCGGCGCAGCCGCTCCTCCTCGCCCGGTTCGAACAGCGTCACCTCGCGCAGCGGCCCGTCGCCGTCCGCGAGCCGGTCGAGCACGGCGGCCAGCTGGGCCGCGAGGCGCCGGGCGGTGGCGCGGGTGTAGAGGTCGGTACTGAACTCGACCTCCAGGTCGAGGCCGCCGCCCGCCTCCTCGAAGGTGAAGGCCAGCTCGAACGTGGCGCGCGCCGGGTCCTCCCCGGCGTCCCAGGGGGCGACCCGGGTGCCGGGCAGTTCCAGCGGGCGCGGGCTGCCCTGCCGGTGGTTGACGACGGCCTGGAAGGGCACGGCCGCCCGCCCCGCCGTCGTCGGCGACAGCTCCCGGCCGACCGCCTGGAACGGCACGTCCTGGTGGTCCAGTGCCCCGGTGCACGCGGCGCGGACCCGGGCCAGCAGGTCAGCGACGGCGGTTTCGGCGCCGGCCTCGATGCGTACGGGCAGCAGGTTGACGAAGCAGCCGACGAGGTCCTGCGCCCCGGCCCGGTCCCGGCCCGCGGCCAGGGTGCCGAGGGTGAGGGTGTCGCGTTCGGCGTGCGCGGACAGCAGGGTGTACACCCCGGCCAGGCGGAGCATGTACGGGCTGACACCGTGTCGGCGGGCGGCCCGTGCGTGGCGGGCCAGCCGCTCGGGGCCGATCCGCAGCCGCACCCGGTCTCCGGAACCGCTGAGGACGGCCGGCCGGGGGCGGTCGGTGACGAGGTCGAGGGCGGCGGCACCGCCGTCGAGGGCGTCCCGCCAGAAGGCGGTCGCGGCGGCGAGGCGTGCGGGCCGCGGTGCGAGGGCGCGGCGCAGGTGGTCGGGGTAGGCCGGGTTCAGGGGCCGCAGGGCGGCGGCCGGGTCGGCGTACAGGGCGGACAGTTCGGTGAGGAAGAGGTCGAGGGACCAGTCGTCGGCGATGGCGTGGTGCACGGCGAAGTGGACCAGGCTGCGGTCCTCCGCGAAGGTGAGGACGAGGGTGCGCAGGAGGCGGGTGCCGTCGGTGCGGGGCCCGGCCGCAAGGTGTTCGGCGACCAGCGTGCGGGCGCGGGCAGTGATCCGGTCGGCGGGGGTGGCGGTGAGGTCGTGGTGGTGCAGTTCGGCGCCCGGGTCGCCGGACAGGCTCTGGTGCCAGCCGTCCGCGTCGCGCCGGACGACGGTGCGCAGGGCGGCCTGCCGCTCCCCCAGCCGGGTCAGGGCGTGCCGCAGCCGCGGCAGGTCGAGCGGCCCCTCGATGTGGAATCCGCGGCCGATGACGTAGCGTTCGGCGTTCCCGGCGGCCTCCTGCTCGAACCACATGCCCTGCTGGCCGGGCGTCAGGGGCAGCCGTTCGGCGGGCTGTTCGACGTCCGGGGCCGACTCCGGGGCCGACTGCTGGGCCGACTCCGGGCCGACGTCCGTGCCCGTGTCCGGGCCCGCGTCCGTGTGCAGGCCGGCGTCGCGGGGGGCGGCTGCGGCGACGCGGGCCGCCAGGGCCCGTATCGTCGGGGCGGCGAACAGCTCGGCCATGGTCAGCGCGGTGCCGTGGTGGCGCTCCAGGCGGGCCAGGAGCGCCATGGCGGCCAGGGAGTCGCCGCCCGCGGCGAAGAAGTCGGTGTCGGGTCCGGTGCTGCGGCCGAGCACGGCCTCCCAGTGCGCGGCCACGGCCCGCCCGGCGTCCCCCGCCGCGGCCGGGGCGTGCGCGGTCCGGGCGGCGCCGGGGGGTGTCGGCAGGTCGGCGGTGGGTGCGCAGGCGCGGGCGGCCGCGTCGGCGCGGTCCGCGCGGGAGGCGAGGAGCCGGCGGTCCGGCTTGCCGTTGGCGGTCGCCGGGAGTTCGGGCAGCACGGTGACGGCGGCGGGAACCGCCGGGGCGGGCAGGGTTCGGGCCGCGTGGGCGGTGAGGACCGCCCCGGCCTCCCCCTCCGGGACGCCGCCGGGCGCCAGCACCACGTAGGCGGCGAGCCGCCGGGCGCCGGCGGGGCCGTACGGGACCGCGACCGCCTCGCGGACCGCCGGGTGGTCGAGGAGCGCCCGCTCGGTCTCGGCGGGCTCGACCCGGTGCCCGCGGATCTTGACCTGGTCGTCGAAGCGCCCGAGGAAGGCGAGCCCGCCGTCGGGCAGCAGCCGGACGCGGTCGCCCGTCAGGTAGGCGGTCCGGTCGGGACGGCCGGGCTCGGGCACGAACCGCTGCGCGGTGAGGTCGGGCCGGCCCCGGTAGCCGCGGGCCACGCCGGTTCCGCCGATGCAGAGTTCGCCCTCCTCGCCCGGAGCGGCCGGGGTGCGGTCGGGGCGCAGGACGTGCGCGGTGGCGCCGGCGAACGGGCGGCCGATGGGGACCTGCCGCCAGCCGCTGTCCCAGTCGTCCGGCCCGTCGAAGACCTGCCAGCAGGCGTACACGGTCGTCTCGGTCGGCCCGTAGCCGTTGACGATCCGGCATCCCGGCAGTTCGCGCAGCGCCGTGCGCACCGCGTCCGCGTCGGCGCGGTCGCCGCCGGAGATGCACAGCCTCAGGCCCCGCAGGTCGGCCGCGGCGTGCTCCATCACCAGCCGGAACAGCGGGGCGGCCAGCCGCAGGACCGTCACGCCCTGCCGGGCGCACTCCCGGCCGATCTCGTGCACGCCGGGGCGGTCGGACTGCGGGAGCACGAGGCGGGCGCCGTTCAGCAGGGCGCCCCAGATTTCGAAGACCGAGGGGTCCACGTGGAGCGGGGCCAGCTGGAGCACGGTGTCGTCCGGCCCGAGGCCGGCCTCGGGCGCCTTGGCGAGGGCGATGACCGAGCGGTGCTCGATCTGGACCGCCTTGGGCGTGCCGGTGCTGCCCGAGGTGTGCATCACGTACGCGAGGGAGCTCGGGCGCTGCCGGACCGGGGCGGCGTCCAGCACCGGCCTGGCCGCCGCCCCGGCACCCGACGGCTCCGGGATCCGCTCGTCCACGGGGAGGACGGTGACGCCGGGCGGCAGCACGGCCCGCAGCCGCGGCAGGTCCCGCTCGGCGGCGAACAGCGTACGGAGGCCGCTGCCGGCGGCGAGGGCGCGGATCCGGTCGTCGGGGGCGTCGGGGTCCAGCGGCAGGTAGGCGCCGCCGGCGAGCACCGTGCCGAGCAGGGTGGCGATCGTGCCGGGCGAGCGGCGGGCGCAGAGGCCGACGGGTTCGCCGGCGGCCACCCGGCCCGCGAGCCGGCCCGCGACGGCGGCGGCCATGGCGGCCAGGCCGCGGTAGTCGGTGCGGACTGCGCCCTGGACGAGGGCGGTGCGGCGCGGGTGATTGCGCACTGCGTCGGCGAAGGCGGCACCGAGCGTGCCGGCGGGGGCGGGGGCAGGGGTGGCGGCGGGGGCGTTCACGGGGTTGCGCTCACCTCCTGCGGGTCGCGTTCGAGGGCGGCGACGACGCTGGCGGTGTCGTAGAGGTCCAGGTAGCGGGAGATGAGGCCGTCGCGGACGGTGAAGACGTTCATCCACTGGGCCTCGTAGCGCGCGTCGTTGGCGAGGACCCGGGTCCGGCTCACGCCCAGCACGACGACCCGGTCGCCGGCGTCGAGGTAGTCGTACGGCTCGCACTCCTGGACCTGGATCAGCTCGCGGACGATCGCGAAGAACTCGCGGAAGCCGGCGACGCCCCGGTAGACGCCGGCCCAGGGCAGGGCCGCCGGGCCGTGGTAGACCCACTCGAAGTCGGGAGCGAGCAGCGGCTCGATGTCGGCGAGCCGGCCCTCCTCGAAGAGCCGGAAGAACCGGCGGACCACGTCGACGTTCTGCGTGCTCATGGTGTGCTCCTGGGGGGCGTGGGGGTGCGGGACAGGGCCCGGGACAGGCGCTGTCCCAGGCGGAAGAGCGCGGCGTGCGCGAGGAGCCGGGCCGGCCCGGTGCGCGAGAGCCGGCGGGCGCCGCGCATGACGTGGCGGACCTCCCGCTCGGTGGCGGTCAGCGGCAGCAGGAAGACGTCGTAGACGACGAAGGCGCGGGCGCGGGTGATCCACCAGAGGATGAGGGCGTACGTCATCGCCTCCCCCTGCGGGTCCACGAACCTGGCGAGCGGGCCGGGCACGCGGGGCTCCAGCCGGCCCAGCAGCCCCTCGGCGAAGCGGCGGCCGACGACGCCCTGCGGCCCCGTGTCCAGGGCGGCGATGCCCGAGCGGACGGTGTCCGACAGGGCGCGGACCCGTTCGGGCAGGCCGATGGCGTCGACCCGGGAGATGGCCTGGAGGGCGAAGTGGGCGCCCAGGGCGTGGGCGTGGTGGGTGCGCAGCTCCTCGACGAGGCGGGGGTTCGTCCGGCGGGCGGCCTCGTACACCTCTTCGGAGACGAGGGCGGCGCCGGTCGGGAAGCAGCCGTAGCTGAGGGCCTTCGACAGGCTCATCAGGTCGATGTCGGGGAGCCGGCCGTGGTGCGCGAAGCGGGTGCCGCAGCGGTAGTAGGAGGTGAGGACCTCGTCGACGCCGACGAGGTAGCCGTGCTCCGTGCGGCCCTCGGTGACGGCGTCGAGGAGCGGTCCGGGGATCGGGCCGTAGGCGTCGGAGCTGCCGTGGACCAGTTCGATCCAGACGAGTCCGATGTTCCCGGCGGCCGCCTCCGCACGGAACTCGTCCACGGCGTGCGGGGTGAACGGGTCGATGTAGCGGATGTCGTCGTAGAGGGGGCCGAAGGGGGCGCGGGTGCGTTCGGCGGCGGTGGCGAGGAGGGAGACGAGGGTCTTGCCGCCGTAGTTGTGCTTGAAGACGACGATGCGGCGCTGACGGGGGCGGGCGAGGCGGGCCAGGGTGATGGCGCTCTCCACTGCGGAGGCGCCGCTGACGGCGGGGAAGGTGCGCGGCAGGCCGGTCTCCTCGGCGAGCGCCCGCTCCAGTTCACGGACGTGGTCGCGGGCGGCGGGGTCGTGGGCGCGGACGACGTCGCCGAGGGCGTCGGCGGGGTTGTGACCGGCCACGCCGAGGCCGGCGCCGCACAGGCCGTCGACGAGGTCGAGTTCCCGGCCCGAGTCGAGGCGGACGGTGATCCTGGAGCCCTTGGCGCGCACGACGTTGAGCGCGCCGTGCAGCTTGCGCTGCATGCGGGCCGCCATGGGGTTCACGTGGCGGGCGTACAGGTCGAGGGTGGCGGCGCGGTCGGCGGCGGCCGCGGCGAGCACCCGGTGCACGGGTGCGGCGTCGTCCCAGCGGGGCAGCAGCCGGGCGATGACGGCGCGCATGGCGACGGTGTTGCCGCCGTAGGTGTTGGAGTGCAGGAAACCGGTCTGCGGGGTGGACCAGGGGGCGAAGGTGTCGGGGGTGCCGGTGAACGCGCCGAAGGGGACCTCGTGGCCGGTGAGGGACTCGCCGAGGACGACGAGGTCGGGCCGCAGCGCGGTGACGGCGGGATCCGTCGGCGTGGACGGGTCGAGGTCGCTCAGGTCGACGACGATGCGGGCGCCGGTGGCGCGGGCGCGGCGGGCCGTCTCGGCGACGGCGGTCAGCGCGGCCCCGTCGAGCCGTTCGGGGGCGCGGACGACGAGCCCGCACACGGCGGTGCCGCGGAGGGCGGCGCGCAGGCCGTCGACGGTGGCGTGGGTGATCAGGCCGGGGGCGAGCGCCCGGTCGGGGCCTTCGCCGAGCGGGTCGGCGCGGCGGGCGAGGGTGCCGTCGGGGTCCAGGACGAGGACGCGGCCGCGGTGGTGGGCGGCGGTCGCGGCGGCCCGGTGGCGCAGCAGTTTGACGGCGCCGTGGAGGGCCTCGTAGCGGGAGTTGGCGAAGAAGCTGCGGTAGGCCGTGCCGGGCGGGCGGCCGCCGAGCTCCCGGACGAACTCGCTGACGAGGTGGCCGGCCTGGGCGGATTCGGCGGTGACGAACCAGGACGGCATCGCGAAGACGGGCCGTTCCCGGGAGATGAGGTCGTCCAGGACGGCAAGGGTCTGCGGGCCGGCCGGGCGCAGGTGCGGTACGGGTCCGCCGGCCTGCGCGGGGTCCGGGGCGGGTGCGGGGTCCGGGGCGTGCGCGGATGCGGGGCCGGGTGCGGATTCGGGGCCGGGTGCGGCAGGGGTGGTGGGTTGCATGGCGCCGTCTCGCTCGTGGGAGGAGTCCCGTGGGCCGGGGGCCACGGGCTGCCGGGAGGGCATCGGGGATGGGCGTGGGGCGGGCCCCGCAGGGGGCAGGCCGCGGGCGACGGCGACGGCGGCCGCGCCGGCGGGCAGCCGCAGCGTCCAGTCGGCGCCGCCGGTGGTGCCGGTGGTGGTGCCGGTGATGCGGTCCTCGCCGTCGGTGGGGTTGAAGGCACCGATGATGCGGACGCCGTCGGGGCCGCTCCGGCTCAGGACGCGCGCCCTGCCCTGCTCGGTCCGCCAGTGCGCCCCCTGGGGTGCCGGGAGGCCTGCGGCGAAGTCGGCGACGAACGCGGCGACTTCGCCGTCGGCGGGCTCGGCCGCGGGCAGGGTGAGCTCGCCGGGGCGGTCGGAGCCGGGGTGCCCGGCCCGCAGGACGGCGACGGGCACCGGGGAGTCGGCGGGCGCCGCCGCGGTGTGCTCGTCGAGCCAGCCCAGGCCGATCTGCCGGCCGGATCCGGCCAGCTGCCGGTGCACGGCGTCGGCCAGTTCGGCGAGCGGGGTGCGGCCGGTGCGCTGCCAGGCCCCGGCCTCGGGCAGGGTGCGGTCGACGAGGACCACCCCGTCGCGGTCGGGGGTGCCGGCGAGCAGCAGGTCGCCGAACCGTTCGAGGAACGCGGCCAGCAGGCGCAGGCCCGCGGCGTTGGCCTGGTGGCCGGCGGTCTCGGCGAGCGGCGCCCCCGGGCTGTACGGCGGGGCGTGCAGGGCGGGGTCGACGCCTTCGGAGCGCAGGCCGTCGGGGTCCATGTCGACCAGCGGGCCCCAGTTCTCGGTGGCACAGGCGGTGTAGACGCTGACGGTGGTCGAGCCCAGCATGAGGGCGAGCAGCGCGTTGAAGACGGGCGTCGCCGGCCGGGCGAAGGAGGCGTCGGTCCAGGTGAAGCCCCAGTTCGCCTCGACCACGTCGGTGTCGCCGAGCAGGATCCCGGCCAGGTGGGAGCCGAAGGCGGCGGGGTCCCGGGCCGGGTTGCCGACCCACTCGGTGTGCCCGACCAGGTGCCGGGAGCCCCGGATGGCGCGCTGTCGTGCGGCCCAGGCGTCGAGGGCGGCGCGCGGGGCGGTGATGGCGGTCAGCGGCACGTTCGCCAGCCGGGCGGGGCCGGAGGGGAACAACGCAGAGATCTGGTCCCACAGTTCGACGATGGCGTGGCCGGACCACTGCGACCACAGCCGGCGCAGGGCGCTGGTCCACCGGGTGACGTCGGCGGCGGCCAGGAAGGCCTCGTCGGACAGACCACGGCCGGTCAGCCAGCGGGCGAAGGCCTCGCGGGCGGCGGGTGAGGCGTCCTGGGCGTCCACGGGCAGGTGGGCGTCGCCGCACGTGCCCTCGTTGCCGAGCTGGAGGGCGACGACGGGGCCGGCGGGGGC
The DNA here is from genome assembly GCF_042677605.1 of Streptomyces sp. NPDC127106. Lineage (NCBI taxonomy): Bacteria > Bacillati > Actinomycetota > Actinomycetes > Kitasatosporales > Streptomycetaceae > Streptomyces > Streptomyces sp. NPDC127106. The sequence goes on from NZ_JBHXTC010000022.1 coordinate 64,879, forward strand.
GGCGGCCTTGGCGACCACCTCGTCGGCGACGGCCTTCAGCCAGGTCTCGGTCTCGGCCCGGACCGCGGCGTCGAGGAGGCTGGGCAGCGGCTTGCCCTGCGAGGTGAGGACGGCGCCGTCGAGGCCGGTGTAGGGGGTGTGGGCCGGTCCGCACAGCCGGTCGGGCAGGCCGCCGAGCTGGACCTCGGCGTGGATGAAGGGGCCGGGCTTGAGCAGGACGCGCAGTCCGGCGGCGGCGGCCAGCTCCAGCAGTCCGACGACGTTGCGCTGCGGGTCGGTGGCGCCGGTGAAGTCGAAGGAGCGGTCGGTGTCCTCGCCGGTCTCGTGGAAACGCCAGGGCAGGTAGCAGGAGACGACGTCCACGCCCAAGCTGCGCAGTTCGCGCAGGTTGGCGGCCCAGTTGTCGGGGTGCGCCCGGTAGTAGGGGTACTCGCCGACGACCACGGGCCGTGTGGTGCCGGGTAGGAGCGCCTCGGCGAGGCGCGGGCGCGCGGCGGGGTTCATGCGGCCTCTTCCGGGTGGGCAGCCTCCGGGTGGGGAGGGACGAGGACGACCTTCAGCGCCGCGTAGTCGGTGCCGGGGACGGCGGCGAGGGCCTTGAACGCCTCCTCGTGGTCGGCGAGGGCGAAGCGGTGGGTGACGACCCGCTCCAGGGGGAGCTGCCGGGCCAGTTCGATGGCCTTGGGGAAGATCATGCTGTTGTAGTCGCCGGCACCGATGATCTGCAGGCCGCGCTGGAGCAGGGTCAGCGGGCGGACGGTGGCGGAGGCGTTGCTGTTGAAACCCATGATGACGACCCGGCCGCGGATGGCGGCGTAGCCGATGCTCTGCTCCAGCAGGTTGCCGACGGAGTCGACGACGAGGTCGCCTCGCTCGGCGAGCGCGGGGTCGTCCGGGGTGTGGACGGTCACGCGGCCGCCGAACTCGGGGGCTTCGAAGACCTCGGCGTCGAGCCGGCGGCGTACCGGGTCGGGTTCGACGAGCAGGACCCGGGCCCCGTGGAGCTGGGCGGCCATGGCGGTGACGACGCCCATCGGGCCGCCGCCGACGACGACGGCGGTCTCGCCCGCGGCGAGCCGGCCGGCCTCGATGTTGTTGAGGGCACAGGCCAGCGGTTCGACGACCACGGCGCGGTCGAAGTCCATGCCGTCGGGTATGGCGTGGCAGAACAGCTCGGGGAGGCGGATGAACTCGGCGAAGGAGCCGTCGTAGTCGAGGCCGACCTCGGTGCCGGCCTTGTGGCCACAGAAGTTCCAGTGGCCTTCGAGGCAGGTGGGGCAGTTGCCGCAGTAGAGGGTCGGGTTGACGATGACCCGGTCGCCGACGGCGAAGCGGGTGACGCCGGAGCCGACGGCGTCGACGGTGCCGACGGCCTCGTGGCCCATCACCACGCCGGTCTCGGCCGGGAACTTGCCGACGAGGACGCTGCGGTCGGTGCCGCAGATGCCGCTCTGGGTGACGCGGATGACGACGTCGTCGGCGGCAGCCGGCTCGGGCTTGGGGTGGTCGACCAGGGCGAGCGTGCGGTCGGCGGTGAGCGTCAGGGCCTTCATGATTCCTCCGTCGCGGACGCGACGGCGGCGCGCCCGAGGTCCCAGCGGATGGCTTCGAGGAGCTGCTCGTGCAGCTCGGGGGTGGCGGCGGCGATGCAGGACTTCTGGTTCATCGGGCCGAGGTCCACCAGCGAGGTGCTGCCGAGGTCGTCGCCATAGGCGTCGGTGATGACCACGCCGGCCCGGCGGGCGAGGTAGACGACGGCGGCGATGTCGTAGGGGAAGAGGTGCAGGATCGAGCCGCGGCCGACGCGGAGGAAGTCCTCCTCGGTGTCGGGGTGGTCGCGCAGGACGCGGTTGCCGATGTCCGCGTAGGCGTCGAGCTGGCCGGTGATGATGCGGGAGATGGAGAAGGTGCTGCTGTTGAAGACGAAGATGCCGCCGGTGTTCGCTGACCGGTCCACGAGGTGGCCGTAGGCCTGGGTCATCAGGTCCATGGGGTGGCCGTTGAACTCGATCGACCAGAACATGCGGGTCAGGTCGGTGTTCCGGCTCAGCCGCGGTACCGGGGCGGTGAAGCCGCCGCTGTCGAGTCCGCCCGTGTCGTCGCCGTAGAGCCAGGCGCCGCTCTTGATCTCCACCAGGCAGGCGGCGTTGACGTCGGCGAGGGTCGGGGTGCCATCGCCGTACGGTGCGGCCGCGATGGACACCATGCCCATCTCCAGCCCCGCGGAGGTGGGGCGGGTGCCGTCGATCGGGTCGACGACAAGGAGGACCTCGGGGTCGGGTGCGAGCTCGACGTACGAGCCGTCCTCGGTGTAGAGGGCCATCGGGACGTGGGCATGGGCGCGCAGGTAGTCCAGCACGGCCTTCTCGGCGACCTCGTCGACGTCGAACTGGGCGTCGCCGCCGGGCGAGTCGCCGTGGACGGCGCGCTCGCGGCCGCAGGCCTCGTAGGCGAGGAGCTCGGAACGGACGTACTGTCCGAGGGAGGTGAGGAGTCGCTTCATCGGCTGGGTGCCGGGCTCCGGGGCCGCCGGGGACGTCTGCGGGGCCACCGGGGACGTCTGCGGGGCAGGGGTCGTCTCGGTCATCGGGCCAGCTCCGCGAGGAACAGGTTCTCCAGCTTGTCGCAGATCTCCTCGGCCTGGTCCATCGTGAGGATCAGCGGGGGGCGGATCTTCAGGACGTTGCCGTAGCCGTAGCGCGAGGTGCGCAGGATCAGGCCGTGGTCCATGGCCTTGGTGGCGAGGTGGTTGGTGAGCTTCACGGCCGGCTTGCCGTCGGCCTCGGCGATCTCGAAGCCGATCATGAGGCCGACGCCGCGGACGTCCACGATGGCCGGGTAGCGGCGCTTCATGTCGTCGAGGCGTTCCATGATGTAGTCGCCGGTGCGGGTGACGTTGGCGAGGAACTCCGGCTGCCGCACGATGTCGAGGGTGGCGTTCGCGGCGGCAGCGGCCAGCAGGTTGGCGCCGTAGGTGAAGGAGTGGTGGTTCGCGGGGAGTCCGGCGAGCCGCTCGTTGGTCAGGATCGCCGCGACCTGGGCGCCCGAGCCGCCGAGGCCCTTGGCGGTGGTGATCGCGTCCGGTTCGACGCCGAAGTACTGGGCGGCGAACATGTGCCCGGTGCGGCCGATTCCGGTCTGGATCTCGTCGAAGATGAGGGCGATGTTCTGTTCGTCGCAGAAGGCCCGCAGTTTCTGCATGTAACCGTCCGGCGGGACGATGTTTCCGCCGTTTCCGGAAATCGGCTCGATGAGGACGGCGGCCACGCGGCCGGAACTCGCGTAGTCGACGAAATCCTCCAGCCGATCGACGCACATCATTCCGCAGCTGCCCTGCTTCTGTCCGTAGAAGCAGCGGAAGCAGTACGGGTCCGGGACCTGGAGGCTGCCGGGGAAGAGGTTGGGGAACGGCTCGCGGCGGAATGCGTTGCCGGACATCGACGTCATCATCATCGTCTGCCCGACGTGGCTGCGGAACAGGGTGATGACCTCGGACTTGCCGGTGGCCATTTGGGCCATCTTGATGGCGCCCTCGTTCGCGGCGGAGCCGCCGGAGACCTTGGGGTGGACCTTGGTGAGGGTTTCCGGGGAGACCTCCACCAGCCGCTTGACCAGGCCGTTCACCGGGTCGCTCTGGTAGGAGGAGGTGATGTGGACGACCTTGTCGAGCTGGTCCTTCATGGCCGCGACGACGGCGGGGTGGGAGTAGCCCAAGCTCAGGTTGAAGGTGGCCGAGGCGCAGTCGAGGTAGCTCTTGCCGTCCTCGTCGTAGAGGTAGACACCTTCACCGCGCGCCATCTTGTAGTCGCTGACGGGGTAATAGATGTGGTCGGTTACGTCCTTGGTTTCCATCGGTCCCTCTCACACGGGTCATTTCGAGAGCGTCACGGTACGGACGGAGAACGGGGTCTCGTGTCCGACGACAGGAAAAGGGGATGCGGCGTGATCGCCGGTGGGGGCGGCCCGAATTCTTCACCCGCTACAGAAGGGTTCTCGAGGCGGCGCCTTCGCGATCATCCGATCACATTCGAATGGAACCTGACAAGGGGTTCCCTCCAAGTGTTGATCTTGCGTCTCGGATTTCCCTAGCCGGGAAATGCGAGACTCGCGGCGGAGGCCCGTAGGGAGCGGGAAACCGCCCGCGCGGCGGCTGCGACGGGCACCCCGACGGGGCCGAGCGCCGCCACGGCCGCGGAGGTGAGGCGGGCCGCCTGAGCCCGGCTCAGGCCGGGCAGGCAGGCGTCGTGCAGTCCGGACGCCGCGAGCAGGGCGCCCGCGGCCACCGCGGGGAGCACGGCGCGGCGCGGCTCCCGGACGGCGTCGGCCACCCGCTGCCGGGCGGCGCGGGTTTGCGGGCCGGCCGGCCCGTCGGGCGGCGCGCCCGGCAGGGGTCCGGGGCGGGGCAGGGCCAGCGCCCAGGGGCCCAGGCGCTCCACCCAGTCGGCGGGCGCGCGGGGCCGCGGGGAGGCGGCCACGCGCGCGAAGAGCACGTCCAGCGCCGGATCGCCCGTACGGGCCCCCGACTTCGGCAGTACGCGGTCGCCGTGCAGCTCCAGCCGGCCTGCCAGCGCGCCCTCGAACAGCAGCGCGCCGGCCAGGGCGCGGCCGGCCTCCGCCTCCCGTCGCGGGGGCGGGAAGCACCCGTCCGCAGCGGCGCACAGGGCGTAGAGCTGCGGCGTCGCCGTCACGGCAGGTCCGCCTCCAGGGCGGTCCGCAGTTCGTCCACGGTGGTGAACAGGTGCCCCTGCAGACCGAGTTCGCGGGCCGCGCGGACGTTGTCCTCCCGGTCGTCGACGAACAGGACCTCCGCGGCGGGCAGCCCGAGTTCGCGCAGGCACCACTCGTAGGCCGCGGGTTCGGGCTTGGCGCTGCCGATCCGGCAGGAGAGGCCGCGCACGGCGAACCTGTCGAGCCAGGGCTGGGTGGCCTCGTACCGGGCGGCCAGCTCCTCGGGGATGTTGGACAGGAGTCCGAGGACGACCCCGCGGTCGGCCAGGTCGGCGAGCAGGGCGACGGCGCGGTCGTCGACCTCGCTCCAGCTGGCCAGGTCGGCGGCGATCAGGTCCTTGGTCAGTCGCTCGTCGGGGGTGGTTCCGAGGGCGGCGCAGACGCCCTGCCAGTAGGCGGGGCCGGTGACGTCGCCGCGGTCGTAGGGGGCGCGCTGCGACCAGTACGCCTCCCAGAAGCGGTCGGGGTCGCCGCCGGCGACGGCCTGGAGCGCAGCCCGGGACTGGGGTGACTGGAGGCGTGCGATGACGCCGAACATGTCGAAGAGGACTGCTTTCATCCTCGGTTTCCTCGCTTTCCGGGGTTCACGGGGGGCACGGCGCCCAAGGGGATCGCTGCGTCCACGGGGATCGCTGCGTCCACGGGGGCACAGCGCTCACGGGGCTCACGAGGTGCCCCGTTCACGGTGTGGTGACGGCTTCCGCGCGGCCCGCGTCGCGGGGGCCGGGCACACCGCCGGGGTCGGGGGCGTTGCGGCGCAGCCAGAGGCTCAGGACGCCGCAGACGACGGCGAGCACGAACAGCAGCAGTGGCACCGTCTTCACCTCCATCGTGTCGATGACCCCTCCGAGCAGCGGCGGGAAGGCAACACCGCCGATCATCGAGGCGGCGATGACGTACGCGCCGGCCGCGGCCACGCCGGGAACGGCCCGGTTGAGCCAGGGCAGGCAGGTGGGGAAGATCGGCGCGATCATCAGGCCGACGCCGAAGTACGCGTACGGGGCGAGGGCCGGGACGGTGGCCAGGAGCAGGAAGCCGGCCATGCCCGCGCAGCAGACGATCAGGATCGAAGGGGCGGACCAGCGCAGGCTGAGCGGGGCGACCACGAAGCGGCCGACGGTCATGGCCGCCCAGTACGCGGAGGTGGCGGTCGCGGCGGTGGCGGCGCCGTATCCGACGGCCTCCAGGTGGGTGGGCTCCCAGCCGCCGACGCCGGTCTCGATGGCGACGTGCAGCACGTAGATGCCGATGAACGCCGCGATGATCGGCATGACCCGTGCTCCGCCCGCGGCGGCGCCCTCGGCAGGGGCGGGTGCGGGCTCGCGGGCGGCGACGCCGCCCAGCGTGAGGAGGATCAGCAGGCTGAGCACCCCGATGCCGAGGAAGATGCCCGGGTAGTTCTCCGCGCCGAGCCATCCGATCAGGGCGGGGCCGGCGATGGCTCCGATGCCGAAGTGCCCGTTGAGCAGGTTGAGCATGGCGGTGCTGCGGTGGCCGAAGCCGACGGCGAACAGCTGGTTGAGGCCGTAGTCGATGCCGCCGAAGCCGAGGCCGATGACGAGGGTGCCGGCGAGGGCCGGGATCCAACTCGGCGAGAAGGCGAAGGCGGCGGACCCGGCGGCCATGAGCACGTACGAGCCGCCGAGCAGCACGCGGTTGCTGAGGCGGCCGCGCAGCACGTGGTAGATCAGCACTCCGAGGAGCGCGCCGACGAAGTGGGCGCTGAGGCTGAGGCCGGCGACGGCGGGGCTGATGCCGTACTCCTCCCGCAGGGCCGGGATCGCGGGGCCGTACAGCGCCTGGAGGGCGCCGATCACGACGAACGCCACGCATGAGGCGACGATCGCGACGGTGGTGAGGAGGGGCCTTGCCGCTTCCGGCGGCTCGCCCCCACGGGTGGCGGACATCGATCTCCTCATCGCTCATAGACGAATGAACACGTTCAACGTTCACGACAGCCTGAAGTTCACACTTCTTCGCACACAATACGCAGACTGAATGTTCGTTTCAACAGTCTTGGTGTTCGGAACGCTCATGACGAGGCCCGTCGCGCGCTCGCCTGTGCTAAAAGCAGACACATGAACGTGATGGAGAGGCACAAGCTCGTGGTGGAACTGCTCATGCAGCAGAACCGCGCGACCGTCGCCGAGCTGGCCCAGGCCACCGGGGCGTCCGAGATGACCGTCCGCCGGGACCTGGAGGTCCTGGAGTCCCGGGGCGCGCTGCGCCGGGTCCGCGGGGGCGCCGTGAGCGCCCTGCCCGGCGGCGTCGAGCCGCCCTACGCCGTCCGGGCCATGTCCGGGGCGCACGCCAAGGAGCGGCTGGCCCGCGCCGTGGTCGAGCTGCTCACCGACGGCGAGACCGTGGCCCTGGACACCGGCACCACCGCCGTGGCCGTTGCCAAGGCCATGGCCGGCCGGCAGTTCACCGTCTCCCCCCTCTCACTGCACGCCGCGTTCGCCCTCTCCGCACAGCCCGGCATCCAGCTCATCCTGCCCGGCGGCCAGGTGCGCCCCGAGGAGCTGTCCTTCCACGGACAGACCCCGGTGGAGACCTTCCGCGACCTCTGCTTCGACACGTTCGTCCTCGGCTGCTGCGGCATCGACCCGGTGCAGGGCGCCACCGCCTACGACCTCGACGACGTCCAGGTGAAGCGGGCCGCGGTCGCCTCCGCCCAGCGCGTGGTCCTCGTCGCGACCGCCGACAAGCTCGGCCGCGCCGCCCTCGGGCGGATCTGCTCCGTGGAGGAGATCGCCATCGTCGTCACGGACGCCCCCGCCGACTCCCCCGCGGTCGAGGCACTGCGGGAGCGCGGCGCGGAGGTGGTCCATCCGACGGGCGACTGAACCGCCGCCCCACCAGCATCGAAGGGGAGGGCTCCGGCTGCCAATGGGGTGCGACCGTCGTGTTGGCGACTGTCGGGAAGACGACAGAAAGGACTTGCAGCAATTTTCGGCGCGCTTCACGCCGGGTCCCGGCCCACCCTGCGGAAGCGGGAAGCCGGCCCGCGGTCGCCCCGCCACCGCTCAAGATCACGGAGCAGAGGGCGGATGCCGACGGGGCGTCAGGGTGCCACCCACGGCGAAAAGCCGTGTCCGAAACGCGTTCGTGCAGGCAGCGCGGCGGAACGGAGTCTTCTAGCATCGCGGTCGCAACGGATGCGAACCAGAAGGCAGCGACATGGACACAGCCGCACTGCAGCGCCCGCAGGACCGCGACCGACTCAGGGAGCTCACCCCGGAGGAAATGGCCCTCTACCGCGAATTCGCTGAGCACGGCCCCCTGCGCGGCAGCCAGTTGTACGCCCGGGCGGACCGGCGGTGCGGGGCGGCCACCCTCGACGCCCTCCTCGACGCCGGCCTCGTCCAGCAGATAGGCCCGGACTGCTTCGCAGCCGCCAACCCCACCGACGTCTCCGAGCAACTGCTGAAGCGGTGGGAGGAGCGCGTCCAGGGAGCCCAGCTCGACCTGCTGCGCATGCGCGGCCAGCTCGCCGAGCTCGCCATCGTCCACGCCGCCCGCCAGCGCACCCTCCAGGGGCCGCCGCTGGAACGCATCGAATCGGCGGCCGAATTGCTGCGGATCGTCAAGCAGCAGGCGGCCGCCTGCACCGGGGAGGTGCTCAGCGCCCAGCCGGGCGGGCCGCAGCCCGCCGACGGGCTCCGCACCGCCCTCGGCCGCAGCCGGGACTTACTGGCCCGCGGTGTCGGCGTCCGCACCCTGTACCAGCACTCCGCCCGCTTCGACCCGGTGATCGTGCGGTTCGAGGCGGAGATGGCGGACCGCGGGGCGGAGGCCAGGACGGTCTCCGGAGGACTGACCTGCTGCCTGGTGTTCGACCGGACGCTGCTCGTGCTCCCGCTGCAGGACACGGAGGGCGGGGCGCTGCTGGTGCGCAGTCCGGAGCTGGTCGCGTTCGTCGCGGAAACGTTCGACCTGTTGTGGGCCACGGGCGAGCACATCGGCAAGCCGCGCGAGAAGGCCTTCATCCAGGGCATGGCCGACCAGGCGAAGCGGTCCATCCTCCAGCACCTGGTCCAGGGGGACGACGACCGCGCCACGGCCCGCGCGCTCGGCATCTCCGTACGCACCTGCCAGCGCCACGTGTCCGCCATCATGCGGCAGTTGGGCGCGACGAGCCGCTTCCAGCTCGGCTACCTCGCCCACCGGCACAGCCTGTTGGAGTCCGACGGCCCCCCGGCCGCCTTCGTGGACGCCCTGACATCGATGTCAAGGACGCTCCGGGAGTCGGAGGCCGAGGAACCTCCGGTCTCCTGACCATCCCCGCCCGGCCCCTCGCCGCCGACACCGGCTGTGCCCTGGTGACACCGAACCCGACAGCCCGACGCCGGGCCCGGACCGCACCCGCACCCGCACCCGCACCCGCACCCGCACCCGCACCCGCACCACCAAACGGTCCACGCCTACGTCGCCCGACGGCCACGAGGCCGCCTGTTCGAGCAGCTCAACGGGCCCCTGCACCGCCGCCGTCGAGGGACGGCGCCGCGCCCCGGAGGTGTGCAGCAGCCGAATCCAACGCGCACGCCGGGCTGAACCGGCGGGCGTGCGCTAGGGCGTGGAGGGACGACCGCCCCCGCCCCGCGCGGTGACCTCCTCCCCCAGTATCCGGCCGGCCAACTCAACGGCCAGCGCCTCGATGTCGCCCCGCAGGGCTTCCTCGGCGGCGGCACGCTGCGCGGCTATCCGGGACCGCCCGGCGGCTACGAGCTCCTCGCGCTCTCGAAGCCCGACGGCGCGCGCCTCCCCGATCAGCTGGCCGCCCTCTTCGACCGCGGCCTGCCGGATGCGCGCCGCCTCGTGCCGCGCCTCGGCCATGAGCCGCTCGTATTCCTCCCGCACCTGCCTGGCCTCCTCCCACGAGGCCTCTGCCCTGCGGAGACCGCCGTCGAGCGCATCCTCCCGCTCGGCGATCACCCGCCGGGCACGCGGCAACAGCAACCTGGCCATCGCGAGGAAGCACACCGGGAACAGCAGCCCCGCGACTACCAGATCGGGCACTTCCGGGTTCAACGGGCCTATCTCCACAGGAAACAGCACCATGGTCCCCCCTCTGGGACGAGCGACGCATGGGCTACAGGAAACCATTCGATCCGTACGGGTAGTTCCGACGCCGAGCGCACATGGCGGAATCCGGTCCCCCAACGGGCGCATCCTGAAGGCGGGGTGGACCGGCGCTCCGCAGACCTCCGGGATCGCGGGCCAAGAGGGCCGAGCGGGCGAACCCGGGGCTCTGCGGCCAGCTACACCGACCGCCGACCGCCGTCCCGGCCCTGGGCCTTCGCCCGTCGTCCCCATCCAGCCATCGGCAGGCATGAATTCTCATGGACCCTGCTCCCGCTGATCACATATGTTCACCGGGCGCGGGCCGCCCAGGAGGCGGCCCGTTTCTCTGTCGTCGTTCCCGTGGGGGGATCTCCATCATGCTCTCTGGTGCACCCGGTTCACCGCCCTCCCAGCCCCAGGGCCCGGTCCCGGGTGGTCCGTACGCCGCCGCGCCACCGGCGCAGCCGTACCCCGGGCAGCCGTACGGAGCCGGGCTGCTGCGCTCCCCGCAGGGCCTCGCAACGGCCCTCACGGTCCTGCTCTCCGTCGGAGCCGCGGTCAACCTCTTCTCGTCCGCCGTGAGTGCCTACACCTGGTCGGCGATGGCGAGCCTCGCCGCGAACGGCGTGTCCGTGTACGACACCTTCACGACGGCGGATCTGCTCACCGGCATCGCCGGGTTGCTGCAGTTCCTCTCCTTCGTCGGCACCGCCGTGGTGTTCCTCGTCTGGTTCCACCGGGTACGGGCCAACGCCCAGGTCTTCCGCCCCGACGGGTTCAGCCAGACCCCGGGCTGGGCTATCGGCGGCTGGTTCATCCCCGTCGCCCACCTCTTCCTGCCGTTCCGGACCGCCCGCGAGATCTGGGAAGCCAGCGTGCAGCTGTCCCGCGACGGGTCCTTCCGTGCCGTCTCGCAGGCACCCGTCGTCGCCTGGTGGCTGGCCTTCGTCGTGTCGACGGTTCTCGACCGGATCTCCGGCCAGCTCTACCTGAAGGCCGAAACCGCGGAGGAAGGGCAGGACGCAGCGGCCTTCGGCCTGGTCTGCGACCTGACCACCGTCCTCGCGGCCGTCCTGGCCATCGTCTTCGTACGCAAGCTGACGGCCCTGCAGCACCTCCGGGCCACACAGGGGCCGTTCGCCGCCTCCTGACCCCGGTCCCGGTTCCGCGTGGGTCGGAGCGTTGCGAGGCCGAGGAGATGTTCGAGCCGGCGGTGCGGCCGCCGGAGGCGTCGGGCCAGTACCACGGACGCACGAGCAGGAGCCGCGCAGCAACGCGGCACGCGGTGGGCCGCCCCGGGACCGGGCCGCGCACGACAGGGGGACCGCCGCCCAGTTTGGACGAAAACTCCTCGCACCGTGCTGAGCGTGTTGTTGACTGGCCGTTGCGTGGTTGCCCGGCGAAGGGACGGCGGCGGGCATCCGATCCGCTGCGCGAAGGGGTGGGGCATGCTGGTCGAGGCACTGACGGCGTTGGCTGCGGCAGGTGGCGGTGCGGTGGTCCAAGCGGCAGGCACTGATGCGTGGAACGGGCTGCGCGGGCGGATCGCGGAGATCTTCGGCCGCGGCGATGCTGCGCGGGGACGGGCTGAGCTCGAACGCCTGGACCAAACGGGGCAGGCCCTGAGCCAGGGCGCTTCGGCCGGCGTCGTGACCGAGGGGGTACGGCAGGAGGGTCTGTGGCAGGGCCGGTTCGAGGCCCTGTTGGAGGGTCTCGACGCCCAGGAGCGGGAGCGCGCGGCCGAGCAGTTGCACGAGCTGCTGTCGTACGTCGCCTCCTCGACGGGCAGCACGGCGATCGGGACGGGGAAAGCCGTCGCCCGTGACGGAGGCAGTGCTGTCTCCGGCATCAAGAACGCCGGCGGGCGCGCGGGCGTGGCGCGGGCAGCGCACACGGGGGACGCAGAGGCCACCGGAGCGGGCTCCAGCGCCGTCAGCGGCATCGTGAACGAGTAACCGCCCTGCAGCGCAGTCACTGGTCGAGGAGCTCGGGGGGACGGCGTGATCAGAAGGCTATGGCGCAGGGGCGGCAGCCGCGACGGGGGCGCAAGCGCGGACGCGCAGGCGGAAACCGGCAGCAGCGGCGGGGCGGCTGCTCCCGAGGCCTGGGACGCCCGGTCTGCAGCACCCGGCGGCGATCAGCCCGGCACGCAGCAGGTGTCCCGCAGCGGGGACGCGACCGCCGCGCACGGGGGAATTGCCGTCTCGGGCATCTACACCGCCACCACCTTGGTGAGCCTGACACCCGAAGTGTTGCGGTCTGCCGCCGAGGTGAACGCTCCGGCGGGCCTGGACAACCTGCCCGACCGCCCCCACCCCCACCACTTCGTCGGCCGTGAGGACGAGCTCGACCGCCTCGATGCCGCCGTGAACACTCCCGGTAGCGCCTTGGTCCAGGCCGTGCACGGGCTGGGCGGGATCGGCAAGAGCGCCCTGGCCGCCCACTGGGCCGCCACCCGCCCGCACGGCCACGCGCCCGTCCGCTGGATCACCGCCGACAGCCCGGCCAGCGTGCAGCAGGGCCTGGCCGAGCTGGCCACCGCCCTGCAGCCAGCGTTCACCGAGCTGCTGCGGCAGCCAGCCGAGGCGCTCGCCGAGTACGCCCTGCAATGGCTGGCCACCCACACCGGCTGGCTGCTCGTCCTGGACGACGTCAACGACCCCGCCGACATCGCCCACCTCCTCGCCCGCGCCCCAGCCGGCCGGTTCCTCCTCACCAGCCGCCTCGCCACCCCGTGGCCCCACGCCACCACCCTGGTCCGCCTCGACGCCCTCGGCCCGGCCGAATCCCTCGCCCTGCTGACCCGCATCACCACCGCCACCGGCCCCCGGGACCTGGACGGCGCAGGCGAGCTGTGCGAAGAACTCGGCCACCTGCCCCTCGCGATCAAGCAGGTGGGCGCTTACCTGGCCCAGAACACACTGACCACCCCCCGCGCCTACCTGGCCCTCCTCGCCGGCCACCCGGCGGCGATGTACCGCCGCGGCGCGGCCACCACCCGGGCCGAGGACACCGTCGCTCGGATCTGGAACATCACCCTGGACCGGATCACCGCCCTCGAACCCCTGGCCACGGACCTGCTGCGCATCCTGGCCTGGTACGCACCCGAGAACGTCCCCGTCACCCTGCTCGGCGGCGCTGCCGACCCGCCCACCGTGAACAACGCGATCGGTCTCCTGATCGCCTACAGCATGATCACCGCCGACCCGGAGGCGGGCTCCGTGGCCGTCCACCGGCTCGTCCAGGCCCTCGGCCGCACCCCGGAGGACGGAGATCCGCACCGGAGCCCCGAAGCCGTCACGGAAGGGCGAACCGCCGCCGTCGCTTTGCTCGCCGCCGCCCTCTCCGAGGAGGCACCACCGGCCGACTCATTCGTCCGGCGCCTCCTCCCGCACATCGACGCGTGGGTCGCGAACTCGGCCCACCTCGCCCGTCTCCCTTCCGCCGACGGCCTGTTCCTCAGCACCGCCACCCTCCTGATCGGGCAGGACCTGGACCACCGCGCCGTGCCCTACCTGCAGCAGCTGCTCCACGCGTGCGAGCACGAGATGGGCCCGGAACAACACCTCACCCTCACCCTGCGCGTCGCGCTCGCCTCGGCGTACGAGGAAGCCGGGGACCTCACCCGTGCGATCCCCCTGTTCGAATCGGCCCTCGCCGGCCGCCGTGACGTGCTCGGGCAGGACCACCCGGAAACCGTCGTCACCCGGATCCTCCTCGCCGGGGCCCACGAGGCAGCGGGCAGGACCAAGCTGGCCATCGACCAGCTCAACGAAGTGCTCGACGACTCGCACCGACTGTTCGGCGCCGACGACCCGCGGACCCTGATGGCACGCGGCAACCTCGCGCACGCCCACGGTTCGGCGGGCCGCCCGGACCTGGCGATCCCGCTGTACACCGAGGTCCTGGCCACACTGGAGGACACGGCCGGCCGGGACCATCAGAACACTCTGACGACACGCAACAACCTCGCGCACGCCCATCGCTCGGCAGGCCACCTGGACCTCGCGATCCCGCTGTACACCGAACTCCTCGGCGACATCCGCCGCGTGCTCGGACCGGACCACCCGCGCACCCTCACCATCGCCCACAACCTGGCCTCCGTGTACTGCGCCGCCAACGACCTGGAACGGGCCACGGCGCTGTACGAGCGGACGGCCGACGACCGCGCACGCGTACTGGGCGAGGACCATCCGGACACGCTGACCTCGCGCAGCGACCTGGCCCTCGCCTACGACGATGCCGGTGACGAACGCGCGGTCGCCTTGGCGGAGGCGGTCCTCGCCGACCGGCGCCGCGTGCTGCCCCCCGACCACCCGGACATCATGACTTCTGTCAACAACCTCGCGGTGTGCTGCAGCAACAACGGTGAGTCCGAACGGGCGATCGCCCTGTTCAAGGATGCCCTGGAAGGCCGGACGAGGGTTCTCGGACCCGACGACCCCGGCACGCTGACGGCCCGCAACAACCTCGCCTGCGCCCAAGCAGAGGCCGGGCAGCTCGATGCCGCGCTGCCCCTACTGAAAACCGTCCTGGACGACCGGGTTCGCGTGCTGGGCGGGGACCATCCAGATGCCATCTCCTCCCGCGGCACGCTCGGCGGTGCCCACCGCCTCGCCGGTGACATCGACGAGGCACTGATCCACTACGAGGAGGCGCACAGCGACGCCCGGCGCGTCCTCGGGGAGCACCACAGGCTCACCCAGCAGCTCAAGAGCCGCCTGGGCGCCATGGGGCGCGAGCGGTAGCCGGTCGTTTCGTCCCTGATGCGTCTCCGTCTGGCGAGCAGGCGCTTCGGTCAGCTCAGCGGGGGGACGGGGTCGGTGAAGCCCCTGCGTCGGGCGGTCGCGGGGCGGCAGCGCAGGAGCCGCCCCACGATCAGTCGGCCGCCGCGCAGTGCCCCGTGCCGGGACAGGGCCTTGACCGCGTAGGTCGAGCAGCTCGGGGTGTAGGGGCAGCAAGCCCGACGGGTCGGACTGACCGAGCTCCGGTACCAGCGGGTGGCGTCGTACATCCTCGCCGCCAGGCGACCCGGCGGGCGCGGCGCGGCCGGATCCACCGCCCGCGCGGCGGAGCCACCGGAAGCGGGTCTCAGGAGTGCCAGTGCCAGGGACGCGATCCACATCTGCGGGCAGCACTGACGGCACATGAGGCACTGGTCGAGGGCCCCCTCGACGCACCCCTCTTCGTCCTGCCGCCGCTCTGCGTCCGGCTTCCGTCGCTGCTTCGCCATGCTGCCCCCTCATCTGCGTCCTGACCGGATCCTACGTTCCCGAAAAGCAGCAGCTCAGCGGCGTGCTCCCGGCCCCGGGCGCCCGACGCCGGCGTCAGGAACCGTCGCCTTCCCAGACTCCGGGGGCCCGCCGGCCGAGGAGCGAGCGGCCGGGTCCCACGAGGATCCGGCCGCTGTGCCGTGCGCGTGGGGGCGGCAGGACCCGAACTGCGGCGTACGGGTCCGCAGTCCGCTTCGCTGGCCGCAGCGTGTTGCACGCTCATGTGCCGGCTACGCCCGAAGTCGATGCCAGTGGTTTCTTGACCGTGGTGTCGTTACGACCTCGTTCGGCCATGCCTGACGGACCTGGCCCAGCTGTTCCCGCAGCTTGCTGTCCCAGCCGTTGCCCGGATCCAGGACGACCCGGACCGAGACCCCGGACTCGCCGCTGTCGTCCACGGTGACGACGGGACGGGGCACCGAGAAGTGCCTGTCGATCTCGATCCGGATCTCGGTGTCGCCCGTGGCCGTCCAGCGGATGCCCCGCCCGTCGCAGAGTTCGGCCACGGCCGTTGACCAGTCATCCACGGCTTCGGGCGACAAGCACAGCCCGAGGCGCCCGTCGGCGAAGGCGCTCGTGATGACGAGCTCGGCGTCGAGGTAGTCGTTGTACGGCGTGTCCCCCGGCCTGTTCCGCCCCAGTACGCGCAGTCGGACACTGCTGTCCGGGTCGCTCAGGTGGATCAGCTCCACACCACCGTCCTCATCCACGCAGCCTCCCGAAATCCGCAGCCCTCCCGATCATCATGGACGAGTGGCCGACCCGGTCTCGCGGATCGGCTGCGCGCGGGGTCCGGACCTTGGTGGTGCCCTGCGGCGTCCCGCGAGGGGTGGGCGGCGAGGGTTGCGGTGCGCGAGGAGGCTGCGGGGTCGGCCAGGCCGGTCAGCGTCAGTCGATGACGGGGCCGGCTGCCGACCAACGCTGGTCACGAGGCCTCTGGTGTCCGGAATCCAGCCGGAGGCCGCTCGCGTCGACGACTGCGTAGTCGACAACGGTCTTGTGTGGGGCGCCGTCCTCATAGAGCCACACGGTGACGCAGCCCTTCGAGACGTAGGTGTCGAACCGGACGTCGATCCCCTCCGCCTCGGAACGGATCGTGAGTGCCTCCCCCGGCTTCATCCAGTAGTCCTCGCAGTACGGTTCGATGAAGAGGCAGAGTTCGGTGTCACCCCGGTTCTCTACCGGCATGCTGCTGCGCCCCACTGGTCCCCCCAAGGATCGACGCCTCTCGGTACCTCGACACGGTAGCCGTCGCAGCCTCCGGGCACCCCACCGAGCAACGCTCGCCCGACGACGCGCTCACCGCGCAACGGGACGAGCCGGCAGCGCGCCGGTCCGGCCGGCCGGGCGGGGTGAAGACGGTTACGAGGGATGCGGGTGGCGATCGACGCGGGCGTGGCTCATGTGACGCTCGACAACCCGCCGGTCAACATGCTCGACACGACGCTCATCAATGAGCTGCACGACTTCGTCGGAACCGTCCGCGAGGACGAACGGGTGCGCGTGATCGTGGTGCAGAGCGCCGACCCGGACTTCTTCGTCGCCCACGTCGACCTGGGCTTCATGGTCGAGCCGGAGACCTTCGCGGAGCTGACCAACCCGGACGCCATGACCGGCGGCGACGAGTCGCTGATCAACCCGATGCAGAAGCTGATGCTGCGCCTTCGGGCGCTGCCGCAGGTGACGATCGCCAAGCTCGCCAGGCGTCTTCGGGGCGGCGGCAACGAGCTGGCGACGGCACTCGACATGCGCTTCGCCGCCAGGGGGCGGACCAGGCTTCCAGCCCCGCATCGCCGTGCGCACCGAGCAGACCGCCGCGGCGCCGCTCCTCGCGGCCGCCGGACTGGGCCCGGCCCTCGTCCCCGCCAACCTCCTGCCGCCGGGCTTCACCGACCACCGCCTCCACCCCGGCCCGCCCGTACGCCGCGTCCTGTGCGCCTACGCCCGCCCCGCACCCGACCCGCTCACCGCGGCCTTCCTCGACACGCTCACCGCCCACGCCCACGCCCACGTCTGACGTCCGCGCGGCCGGCGGGGACGGGACCTCCTCGGTGGGGCGTCGACGTACGCCTCGTGGTCACGGTCGGAAGGCCGCGGCAACCTTCAGTCGAGGACGGCGGTGGCCTCGATCTCCACCAGGTGCTCGGGTACGTCCAGTGCCGCAACGCCCAGCAGTGTGGCCGGCGGAACGGGTGCGACCCCCAGTTTCACGGCCGCCCGGGTGATCCCCTCCATCAGCAGCGGCATCTTGTCGGGCGTCCAGTCCACGACGTACAAGGTCAGTTTCGCGACGTCGTCGAAGGAGGCCCCGACCGCGGCCAGGGCGGTGCCGACGTTGGAGTAGCACTGCTCGACCTGAGCGGCGAGGTCGCCTTCACCGACGGTGACACCGTCGGCTCCCCAGGCGACCTGGCCGGCGATGAAGACCAACTTCGACCCCGTCGCGACCGACACCTGTCGGTAGGCGTCGACTTCCGGCAATCCTTCGGGGTTCACCAGGGTGATGGCCATGATGTCTGCCCTCCATAGTTCTGCACGTGCTCTCTTGTGGTTACTGGGAAACCGTAGGAGAGTGGCCGCTGACATGGAAGAACGCACTTTTCAGTGACTGGGGAACCCGATGGTGACCAAGCAGTTCACGGGCTCGCCCGACGAAGCGGACCTGAGGCGCGCGGATTCGTTGGCGCGGGAGATCTTCTCGGACGTCGCCAACAAGTGGGCGCTCCTGATCATCGAGGCCCTGGGCGAAGACACCCTGCGTTTCAGCGAGCTGCGCAATGAGATCGAGGGAATCAGCCACAAGATGCTCACGCAGAACCTGCGCATGCTGGAGCGCTACGGACTGCTCGAGCGGACCGTGCACCCCACTGTGCCGCCGCGGGTCGAGTACGCCCTCACCGAACCGGGCCGGGCCCTGCGGGTGACGATCGACGGACTGTGCGACTGGACCCATCGGTACCTCGGCCACATCGAGGCCTCCCGCCTCCGTTTCGATGCCTGACCGGTGCGCTGGCCGGCCCTGCGCGCAGCCGTCGTGATCTGACCGCGCAGTCTCGTCAAAGGGCCACCGGGCACTGCCCGGTGCTGCGATGATTCGGCTCTTCGACGATGACCGTGGCCGGGACCGAGCGATGGGCGGTGCGGAGATGGAATCGGAAGCGCCCGGGCCCCGGCCCGAGGACGTCCTGCGCGAGCTGCGGCGCTCCGAGGCCGCCGGCGCGGACCCGGAGACGCTGGCACAGCTGTGGAGCCGAGCGGCTTCCGCCCATCGCAGGCGGTTCTGGAGCAGCGGCGAGCGCGCGGACCTGGACCTGGCGGTCGACGGTTACCGAACGGCGCTCGCCACCGGCACGACCGACCGGGCGGCGCGCGCCAACGACCTGGCCGTCGTCCTGACCGACCGCTTCGACGTGACCGGTGAGAGCGACGACCTCGCCGAGGCCATGCGGACGGTGCGGACGGCGATGGCGGCCGTGGCGGAGGACTCGGCGCAATGGGCGGAGTGCGCCGCCACGTTGGCGCTGTGCCTGTGGGACCGCTACGACGCCACGGGCTCGCTCACCGACCTCGATCAGGCGATCGCCCTCGGCGGCCGGGCCCTGGCCGTGCTTCCCCGCGCCGCTCTCGGCTGGGCCAGGATCTGCAGCAACCTCGCCATGCTGCACATGGACCGCTACGAGCGGCTCGTCGAGGACCGTGACCTGCGAGAGTCGGTCCGTCTCGCCCAGGCGGCGGTGGAGGCCGCCCACGCGGACGATCCTGAGCTGGGAGGGTGGTTCAACAACCTGGGGAACGCGCTGCTGACCCGCTTCGGCACACAGTTCGGCGACCGGGAATCGCCCCCACCGGACGGGCACGTGGACCCGCACGACCTGGACGCGGCGATCGCGGCCTACCGCAAGGCGCTCGAGGTCTCCCCCTGGGGCGTCGCCGGCCGGGCCACCTTCCTGTCCAATCTCGGGAACGCCCTGGTCGACAGGGCCGATACGTACCGCCTCGCCGGGCAACCGGAGCGCAGCGAGCCGGTGCTGCGCGCAGCGGTCGACACCCTCGCCGAGGCCGTGTCCGTCACGGAGGACACCGCACCGTACCTGGCGAGCCGGCTGAACGTCCTCGGGGCGGCCCAGAAGGCCGTCGCCGACCTGACGGGCTCGGCCGACGACGTCGCCGCCGCACGACGGACGCTGCGGCGCGCCTGCACCGCGGGACTCCTGATCGCCCCCGAGATGACCGTGCACGCCGCCGACAACTGGATGCGCTGGGCGGCGCAGCGGTCCGCGTGGGAGGACGTCGGCGAAGCCGACGGGTACCTGCTCCAGGCAGAGGACGCGTTGCGACGGGCGCAGTCCCTGCGCCGCCACCACGAGGCGTGGCTGGCCGCGTTGCGCGGGCTCGCCCAGGAGGCGGCCTACGCACTGGTTCGGCGCGGGCGGGCGGAGGACGCCGCGGCCCGGTTGGAGCGGGGGCGCGCGGTCCTCCTCAGCGAGGCGCTCGACCTGGTTCCCGCGGCAGTCGACCGGCTGCCCGAAGACCTGCGGCACCGTTACACCCGGGCCGTCCGGCGGGTGGAGTCAGCCCGACAGGGCCTGGGGTAGTGGACCGGCATGACGACGCTCCTGCCGTTCGACGAGATCGTCCGCGGCTACCTCGCGGAGGACGACTTCCACCTGGTGGGCCTGATCGTGTGCGCACACCCCGAGATCCTGGGCGAACCCGCGGCCCTCAGGCTCAGGCGGCTGGCGCCGAGCGGACCGCAGGGCCGCCGGCTCCTCGCCGAACAGCACTTGCGCTTCCTCGCCCGGTGCCGCGCCGACCCCCGGGCGGTCTTTCCACCCGACAGTGCGGTCATCGATCCCACCTGCTACGCGCTCGTCGCCGACCGGCACCAGGATGCGGAGCGCGCCGAGGTGGGGTTCACCGAGGCGGACTCGCCCGCCCGCCGCGCGGAGCACGCCGTACGGTGGACAGCCGCCTGGGGCGGGGTGATCAGGGAACCGGCCCTCGCCGGCGCGCACCCCGCCCTGCTCGCCGCCCTGCTCAACGACGCCGCGCGGGCACACCTGCTGTGCTTCTTCGCGGTGGGCGGCGTCCAACACCTGCAACAGGCCCGCGCCTGGCTGGAGTCGGCGGTCGCGCTCACCCCCAGAACGTCTGCGCTGGCCGCCGGTCGGCGCAGCAATCTCGGCCTGGTCCTCAACGAGCTGGCCGACGACCCCGGCACCCCGGATGCGGCGGACTGCGGCGCCCGGGCGTTGCGGCTGCTGCGTGACGCGGCCCGGTCAGCCCGGCCCGGCACGCCCGTCTGGGCCGACTGCCACCTCCGGCTCGCCCTGGGGAGGCTGCGGTCGTACGGCGAGACCGACCGGATCAGTCACCTGAACGCGGCGGTACGGGATCTGACGTCCGTGTGGGAGGCGGGAGCAGCCGGGGCGGACACGGCCCACACGCTGGGCTGCGTGCTGCGCCAGCGGTACGCGGCCCGAGGCCACGACGAGGACCTCGACCTGGCGGTGACGCTGCTGTCCGCCGCCGCCGACGCCACGCCCGCGGCTGCGCCCGAGCAGCTCCGCCGCCACCTCGACCTCGGCATCGCACTGCTCGACCGGCACCGGCGCGACGCCGACGGTGCCGACCTGGAGCAGGCCGGCGCGGCCCTGCACGCCGCAGTGGCGGCAGCGCCCGAGACGTCCCACGACCGCCCCGCCGCCGTGGGCCACTGGGCGGGCTACTGGTACCGCAGGTTCGAGGCGACCGGGTCGATGGCTGCTCTGGACACCGCCCTGCAACTCGCCAGGGAGGCCGCCGGATCGCCTGTCGCCCGGACCGGGGAGCGGCGCGCCCTGCTCGTCAACCAGGCGGTGGTCACCGAGGAGGCCGCGCGGCAGTCCGCCGACCCGGCGCTGTTCGACGAGGCCCTTGCCGTGTTCGCCGAGGCCCTGGACGGCGATCCCCCGGCGGCCGTGCGGCGGGCGGCGCTGGCCGGCACGGGCAGTGCCTGGCGTGACCGGTTCGCCGTCAGCCAGGACGAGGGCGACCTCGCCCGGGCGGTCCACAGCCTTCGGCAGGCCCACGCCGACGTCTCGCCCCGCTCGCCGGACGCCTCCAGGATCGGGCTCGCGTTGGCGTTGGCCCTGTTCGAGCGGTACGTGTTCACCGTTGACGGCGGGGCAGGCGGCGGCAGGGCCGGTTCCGGTGGTCGCACCGGCCCTGCCGAGCGCACCGGCCCTGCCGACCGCGCCGGCACGGCGGTCGACGGCGAGGCCGGCCTGCTCGACGCGCTGGCCATGGTGCGGGCCCTCGCCCGGCGGCGGACACCGCTCCTGGACCGCCACCGCATCCGTGCCGCTCAGCTCGTCCTGACCCTCGCCGCCGCGGCGGCCGGCCTCGTCCCGGTGTCGCTGCGGGCCGTTCGCCGGACACTGCGGCACGTGTGGGCCGACGACGCGCGGACCGACCCGGAAATGCTGTGGTGGATCGGCTCGCTGTGGGGGCGCTGGGCGAGCGCCGAGCTGCGCCCGCAGGACGCGGCAGTGGGCTTCCGGATCGCCGTCGACACCCTGCACGAGCTGGCCCGCGGCCAGGCCGACCCACGGCACGGTGCCCGGTGGCTGCGCTCCGGCGGCGAGTTGAGCAGCGAAGCCGCCTACGCCAGCGCGGCGGCCGGCCGTCCGCAGGAGGCGGTACGGCTGATGGAGACCTGCCGCCTGGTCCTGCTGACAGAGGCGTTGACGCTGCGGAGCGCACGGATCGGACGCGGCGCTGCCGGCCTGCCACGCGAGCTGCTCGATCGCCTGGCGGACGCGGCGCAGCGCGTACGAGCCGCCGAACATGCGGCCCGGAACCCGGTCAGAGCACCTTGACCCGTGCGAATTCCGGCAGCCTGCCGGCTGCCGCTGCTGCCTCGCAGCGGGCCAGGGCGGCCTCGTCGACGGGTTCCACCTGCAGGTACCCCGGATCGTCCGCCTGCCCGGGAGCGGGGTGGGCGGGGGCGAGCTCCGGCGCGTCGAGGTGGACGTCGTCGCTGAGAGTGGCCGCGAGTGCCCCTGCCGGGGTGAGGGGCAGGCGTACGGGCCTGCCGCCGAGCCAGTCGAAGACCGCCGAACAGACGGCGGGGACTCCGGGCAGCCCGCCGTGTTCCGCCCGGACGTAGCGGGTATCGCCCACGGACTCCAGCTGCGCCGACACCAGGGGAACGCGGCCGTCGCCCTCGCGGTGCGGATCTCCCGGCCTCCTCGTGGTCACCCGGTCCATGTGCTCCCACAGGAAACCGAAGGCCGGCCGGTAGGCCAGGCGGAACAGCGTCCGGTATCCCACGCCGGCGATCACCAGCATCCGGTCCCGGCGTTCCTGGGGCAGCGATCTGTGTGATGCCGCCAGCCGGACGTGGAACTCCCGGGCGCCGTCCAGCGCTCGCTGCAGCCGGGTCTGCTCGGCCGCATCGAGCCCGAGGCGGTAGGCGCCCGCGTCGTACAGGTCGAAGTTGACGCAGGGGTGGGTCTGCGGGTCGTCGTGCCGGGCCGCCGTGTCCGTGTCCGGCTGCGCCCCGGTGCCCGGGTACACCCCCGCGGGTGCCGGCAGGAGGTCGAGGACGCCCCAGAGCGAGCGGAAGGTGGCCCGGGAGAGGTGGCGGCCGAGGAGGGCGAGCAGTTCGAATCCCCACAGGTGGTTCTTCAGGTAGCCGGCGATCGCCGGCGAGCCGTAATGCGGGGTGCCGAGGAAGACGATCCGGCCGACGCGGTCCCAGAGGTCGGGCGCCTGCCTCAGTGCCTCCCGGACGACGAGGCCGCCCATGCTGTGGGCGACGAGGTGCACCGGTCGGTTGCCGTTGCGGAGGAAGGTGTCGTTCACCAGGTCCCGCAGCCCGCCGGCCACGGCCGGGACGGGACGGCGCCAGTCGTAGGGGAAGGTGAGGTGCCCGACGTCGTCCCGCGCCAGCGCGGCGGTGCAGAAGGCGTCGTAGCTCGCGTCGACCGCGACGGGGGTGATGCGCGCGCCCGGGGTGGCGTCCTCCTCCCCGTCGGCGGAGAGCCCGAGCTGGTCCAGCCGACGGCGGCTGCGGACGTCGAGCCACCACACCCCGCCGAGACCCGTGCTGGCGAGGACGCTGCCCATGACGCCCGGCACGAAGACGAGGTTGGGCACGTGGTCCTCGCCGAGGTGGACGGCGTCGCGCGGGATCCTTCCGGCGAGTCGGAGGTACGCGTCGACGGCCGGTGTGCCGAGGTGGGGCCGGAGTTGCTCGCGGACCGCCGCGTCCCGGATCATCTGCAGGCGTAGGGCGGCCCCGCCGGCCTGGAACCGTTCCCAGGGATCGGTGCTCATCTGTTCTTCCCTTCTCCGGTGGTGGAGACGGCGCCGAGGCGGCGGACGTGGTCGTCGTCCGCCTGGTAGAGCAGCCCGTCGTTGACGTAGCCGTAGAAGAGGCCGCCGAGATTGCGGTAGCGCTGCCACAGGAACCGCCTGGCCTGGGCCAGCGACTCCCCCACCGGTGCCCGGTCCGTGCCCGTCGTGCCGTAGAGGAAGCTGAAGAACGCGGTGGCGAACCGGGCTGCGAGGCCGGGCGGCACACGTCCCTCGGTTCCGATGTAGGCGCGGCACTCCCGGTCCAGGAAGCCGTCCATGAGCTGGTTGACCAGCAGGGGATCGCTTTCGTTGGTGCCGCAGGCGTTGACGAAGACGACCGGCTGGTCGGTGAACGGATCACTGCCCATGTCGACGCGGCGCAGTACGTCGCCGGTGTCGTTGGTCGGTCCGAGCCGCAGCCGCGGATCGCACCCGGTGCCGCTGACACAGTGGCAGTAGAAGTACAGCAGGGACACCGGGTGCGGCTCCGGCGCTGCCAGGAACCGGGACAGGTCGGTGATGCGCGGTTCGCCGTCGGGCAGCAGCAGCGCGGGCTGCCAGCGCTTCAGCTCCTCTGCGTGCCGCCGGGCTTCGGCACCGACGACGTCGGACGGATCCTGGACCCAGTAGAGCAGGTGCGCACGGGTGGTCCGGCGCCAGTCGCCCAGCGCACGCGAGCCCTTGGTCTGCCGCCTCATCCACCCCAGCCGGAAGCGCAGTCCGAGGAACGCCGACGGGTCGACCGGCCGGCCCGGGGACACCGGCTCCAGGTGGAGCAGCGGCAACGGCACGTGGGGAACCCGCTCCGTCACGCCCTCCAACCAGTTCACGGTCAGGCGGTCACCCGGCTCCAACCGCTCCACGTAGCGTCGGAGTTCCTCGTCCGCGAAGAGCGCCCGGTACAGCTGGTAGCCCTCGAACGCCAGCTCGCGCAGTTCGTCGCTCTCCGCGACTGCCGCCCAGGCCGAAGCGAACGGCTCGCGCGGTGCCTGCGCGTCGGACACCCAGTCGGGTGAGGGCACGTGACGGGCGAGGTCCGCCCACAGGTCCTCGGCCGAGACCAGCTCTAACTGCTCGCCGTGCGCCTGCCGGAGGCGGTCGAGCGCGCCGCGGACGTTCGCCACCCGGGTCTCCAGGCTGCCCGCGGTCGCCGTCCAGGGGACGTGGGCGAACACGCCGAAGTCCTCGCAGCGGACCATCGCCGTGGTGGCGGAGACGACCGTGACGTCCAGGTGGGATGCCGGCCGCTGCCAGGCGGACGGCGGGACCAGCCCGGCGTGTGCGGCCGGCAGGCTCCCCACGGTGAGGACGGCGATCGGCGGCTGCGCCTGCGGCTCGTCCTGCTCCGCGGCCTCCTCCTCGTCCGTCTCGTCGTCCGCCTCGCCCTGCGCCGGGGCCGACGCGGGCCGGACGACGATCGACACGGCGAGACGGCGGTACAGGTCGTCGCCGACGAAGAGGTACGCGTCGAGCCGGGCCTCCGGCGCGGTCACCGGTGTCAGCCGGATCCGGTGTCGTGCCGAGTCGCTGTCGGCGGGTACGACGAACGGAAAGGCGGCGCACCACTGGGTGCGGTCCCCTGCCTCCACCGTGGAGAACAGGATGTCGGGGTCCCTCGGGTCGGCTTCGAGCCGCACCGACGTCGAGGACAGTACGCAGCGGGTCACCAGCCCGCCGGCCGGGACTTCGGCGGCGGGCACGGACACCTCGGCGGAGTACCGGGCGTCCGGGCCATCGGCGGTGGCCATGAGCACGGCCGTGTACGGATGGCCCTCGTCCAGCGGGCGCAGGTCGTCCTCGTCCCGCTCCTCGATCCAGAGGGCCACCACGCGGTCGTCGACGCCCGGGAGGTCGTCCGAAGCCGCGTCGCCTTCGTCGCCGCAGACCCGCACCGGGTCGGACTCCGGGGCCGCGGGCCCGCCGAGCCGGGCGAGGACCCAGTTGCGGACGTCGGGTGACGGAGGCGAGAAGAGCAGGAGCCGCCGGAGCACGGGGAGGGCACGGCCCGGCGGGCGCCGGAGCGCCTCGGCCAGTGCTTCGTCCAGCGCCGCGGCCTCCTGCGGCGGCAGGAGCAGGTGCGCAGCGGACCGCAGGGCCGCCGCTACGGTTCTGAGCTGCATTTCGTCCAATGAGGGTCCTCAACTCCGCGTCGTCAGACACCGATGTGGGCGAAGGCGGCCCAGCCGGTCATGGCCCTGTCCTGGAGGTCCGGCGGGCCTCCCTCGTCAGGGGTGAGGAGGGACAGCCTGTCGAGGACCTCCTGCGTGACCGAAGGGGGTGGCCACTTCCCCCCGCCGTCGAAGTGTTCCGCCCTGGTCCGGGACGTGCTGTCCCGCAGCCAGATCTGAGCGTTGCGCAAGGCCGCCGCCGGGTCGTCGGGGGCCTTGCGCCAGTGCCGGTAGAACTCGATCATCAGCATGGCCGAGGAGAGGTCGGGAACCGCCCACATGGAGGCGATGACCCCGGCCGCGCCGGCCTGGATCAGCCCCGTGGGCAGCGACACCACCTCGTCGGGTAGTTCGGTGCCGGGCAGCAGCGTCTCGCAGGCGGACAGGACCGCCAGCCGGATGCGTACCTCCTGCGCCATCAGCATGGAGAGGGTGACCTCCTCACCGGGCGCGAGGATCAACCTGCTGTTGAGCGGTGCGGCCAGGTCGGCCACCCCGTGGCAGGCGACGTGGAGGACATCGGCCGCTCCCAGCTTGGTGAGGAGGCCGTCGGCCGTCAGGCGCCGCTCCAGCGAGCCGCCGGGGAAGGCCAGCCGAGCGGCCCGGGCCTCCGCCGCGGACATCGGCAGGTCGTTGGCCCGCGGGGGCGGTGCGACGGCGAGGACCTTCCGCCCGGGGACGGCGTCCGCAACGGCACGTGCCGCGGACAGGGTGCGCGCGTTCGGCGCGTAGGAGATCTGGAGGTGGTCCAGCGCGTACTCACGACCGGTCGGCCGGGCCGGGTCCGTCCGCCATGCGGCGTGCAACGGCAGCAGCCCGAGCAACCCGCCCGGGATCAACGTCACTTTGGGGACTGGGACTGCGGGACGGCCTGTCTCCGGGCCTGCGAGTTCCTTCACCAGCGGTCCCATGGCCGTCGGCCACAGCCAGTCCGTGAGGTCGGCCAAGGCGTCGTCCCACCGCCTTCGGGCGGTCAGGAGTGACCCACCCCGATCCTCGTCGACCGCCCGGTCCGGTCGCCCCGCAGCCTTCGTCTCCGCAGCCTTCGTCTCCGCAGCCCGGTACTCGGTGTACCGGTCCAGATAGCCGCGCAGCCCGTCCGCTACGGCACGCCTGGTCAGCTCGGGCAGGGCGACTTCGGTGACGTCGGCGCCGCGCACGACCAAGGCGACCCCGCCTCGCTCGGCCGCCGCCAGGTAGGTCACGGGCTGTTCTCGCGCGGCCTCGGCGACGTCGTCGAAGGCGGGTGCCGCCAGGAAGTTCCGAAAACGCGGCACCTGCTGGATCTCGGCGATGACCGCGTCGAGGGCGGCACGTGCTTCCCGCAGGGCCCGTGCGGGATCGGTCATGCGGCATCCCCCGCCTCTCGATGACGCTTACCCACGCCCAGTATGGCCGCGACCGACCTGCCGTGTCCGAAGAACGGCGTACCAGACGTCGCGCCGCGGGCCTCCGTCGGCCGAACGACCAGGTGCCGGAGCCCGGCCGCCTCGCTGGGTCCCGGTGACCGGACGGCGACCGGGGCCGGGGACCGGTATGGGCGAGACTTCTCACCATGCGAGTCAGATGTCTGGAGATCATCCATCCCGACGGCGACGTCCCCGTCGCGGAGTACGGCGGGATCCGGGTGGGCGGTGTCTATGCGGTTCTGGAGATGGTCACCTACGACATCGACTGCTACATCCGTGTGCTCGGCCCCGACTCGCCCGACCCCGGACTGCTCTGGGACCCCGCCGGTTTCGAGACGGTGGACACCCGAATACCGCCCGGCTGGACCCTGGCCATCGCCGGCGGCCGTACCCGCCTCGCGGACGCCCGCTGGCAGCGCCCCGGGTTCTGGACCGACTACGACCAGGGCGACCCCCGGGCGCTGGCCGACTACGACCACGTGAAGCGCGCACTCCTCGCAGCCGCCCCACCGCACGAGAACTGACCCGGGGTCACCTGCCGCCCGCCCCGCCCCGGGTGGCCTCGTCCGGACGCTGCTGGTTTTTTGATCTTTCCGGGGCAACCGGTCGGGCCCGCGGTCGGTCGTACAGGCGTCGAGCGTGCTCGAACGCCTGACCCATATGCCCACAAGGGGGACCATCTTGATGAGGTTGAACCGCACGCACAGCACGGCCGCGCACCGACTCGGGGCGGCGCTGGCCGGCGGCGCGCTGGTGCTGGGCGCCGCGGCCGCTGCCCAGGCAGCGCCGTCGCCGAGCCCGGCCATCCCGGATGCCGCGGCCGGCAAGCAGAGCCAGAACGGGCCGAAGGACTCCCCGGACGCGTACGGTGGTCTCGCCCCCTCCGAGGAACTCCTCGACACCACGGTCGAGAACGGCCAGAAGCAGAGTCTCCGCCTCGGCTTCAGCGTCATCGGCGACAAGCCCGTCCAGGGGGCGGAACTGGGCGTCCACCTGCCGCCGGGGCTGGAGCTGAATCCACAGGAGCGGCCGTCGAACTGCGAACACTTCAAGGTCGACCCGGTGCGGGCGTACCGCGACGAGTACCTGTTCTGCAGCTTCACCGGCACCTTCGAGCCGGGCAAGTACTACCGGATCGACACGGGGCTGAACGTCACTGCGACCCCGGAGCTGTGGCGGGACCTGTTCTACGTCTCCTGGACCCCGGGCGGCAAGCCGATCTCCAAGCCGGGGCAGGGCGGGGTCAGGGGAACCGCCACCGCCCTCCAGGTCGTGCCGGCCGAGCCGTTCAAGGCGTGGCGTGGCTGGGGCCACGAGGTGGCGGTCGCAAACCCCGCGAACCAGCCCGACTTCACCGTGGACGGGGCCGCCGGCAGCGGCCCGGCCGGCGGCGAGGTGCGGCTCGACCCGGGCTGGCAGGTCAAGGGCACCGGTTCGGTCGCCACCACCGCCCTCGACGGCAAGGTGGCGGAGACCGAGTTCGTGCTGCCGCCGGGCATCACCTTCGCCGGCGGCCGTCCGGGTCCGGAGGGGCGCCGGGTGTTCGGCGGGACCGGCGGCTCGGTGAAGGGGGTCTTCAAGATCGAGCCGTGGGTCAAGCCGGGCACCTACCTGGGCGAGTACCGGTACAAGGCCGACCGCGGTCCCGGCGAGCTCAACATCGCCGACATCGACCGGGACCTCAGCAACAACGCGGCCAAGCTCACCATCACCGTGACGCCGGCCGACAAGGCGCAGCCCAGCCCGTCGGCGTCCACCTCCGCGTCGGCATCGCCCTCGCCCTCGGCTTCGGCGTCGGCTTCGGCCTCGGCTTCGGCGAGCGCCACCCCGGGCGCCGGCAACACCCCGGGTTCGGCCGGCGGTACGGGTGGCAGCCTGGCCAACACCGGATCCCCCGCGCTGGCTGCGGGCGGTCTCGCCGCCGCGGCCGTGACGCTCGGCGGAGCGCTGTACGCCGTGGCCCGGCGCCGTCGTTCCGCGTGACCGGCGGCGCGTAACCGGCGGCGCCGTGGGCGGCGCTGGCGCGCGTTGGCCGGCGGCGGGTCCCGTGCGGGGCGGTTCTGCGCCTCCCACGGGACGACTCCGCGCGTCCTGCGCGCCGCCGCCCTGCGGCCGGGCCCTCGACGGCGGAAAGGACAGGGTCCGACACGGCCCTACACGGTCTTCTTGTCCAGCACCAGGTCGTGGCCCACGACGAACACGGCCTCGTCCGAGCAGAGCCACACCACGGTGTCGGCGACCTGCTCGGGCGTGGCTCCGTCGGCGAAGGAGGAGCCGGGCTCGTTCGCCGGGCCGGGGCTGATCGCGTTGATGCGGATGCCCTTGGCGACGTACTCGTGCGCGGCGGTGCGGGTCAGCGCGGACAGCGCCGCCTTGGACGCGGCGTAGGCGCTCTGCCCGACCAGGCGGCCGGTCTGCGCCATGTTGCAGGCGGTGTTGACGATGACGCCGCCGCCGTTCGCCTCCATGCGGGAGAGCTCGTGCTTCATGGCCATCCACACGCCGGTGAGGTTGGCGGCCAAGGTCTGCGCCCAGTCCTGCTCCTGGATGTCGGCGAGGTTGCTGGTCGGCCCTGACACGGTGGCGTTGTTGAAGGCGATGTCGACGGTGCCGAACCGTTCGACGGTCGCGGCCACCATGCGGGCGGATTCCTCCGCGCGACCGCTCGCGATGTCCGCCACCACCGAGTCCGCCGCGCCACCGGCGTCACGGATCAGCTTGAGCGTGCCCTCCAGCTCCTCCCGGTCCGGTCCGGCGACCATCACGGTGGCGCCCTCACGGGCGAACGCGACGGCCGTGGCCCGGCAGATGCCGTCACCCGACCCGGCTACCAGGACGACCCTTCCAGCGAATCGTGCGGACATCGATCATGCTCCTTATTGCGTGCCTTCGCGGTCTTGGTGGAGGGCGTCGAGTGGTTCGTCGGTCCCGGCGGTGCCGTACGCCTCCGGGCGTTCGGCACGCCGAGCTCGTACGGTGATCCGGTCCACGGGTGTGCGGAGGCCCCGGGCGCGGCGGCGCGGCCGGGGGCCCCCCGTCAGAAAAAGACCCCGGCCCCGGAAACGGGGTCCCCCGGGTTTTACTCCAAGATGCGGTCGAGGGACCCCCCGGCGCGCCCCGGGGCCCCGCCCGGCGGCCCCCCC
>NZ_JBHXTC010000022.1:95016-109393 GCF_042677605.1 Streptomyces sp. NPDC127106
GGTGTGTGAGCCCCCCTGTGTTTGATGGGGGTGTGGGGGGGGGGGGGGGGGGGGGGCGCGGGGGCGCGGGGGGGCGGGGCGGCCCCACGCCGATCAGAACTCGACCCGGACCTCGTACTCGGTGACCCAGGTGTTGAACTCGATGAGCCGTTCGAGGACCGCGCGGGCGCTCCAGGGGCCGCCGACGTGGTAGGAGCCCTCGGGCACGTCGAGCAGCCGGCGGATGTCGGCCTCGGAGACGAGCTGGAAGACCGGGGAACCCTCGACCAGGATGTTCTCCACCCGCTCGCGCAGGGCCAGCTCGTACGTGCGGTCCTGGGTGGAGGGGTACGGGTTCTTCTTGCGGTCCAGGACAGAATCCGGCAGCAGACCGCGCATGGCGGCGCGCAGCAGGCTCTTCTCGCGGCCGTCGAAGGTCTTGAACGCCCACGGGGTGTTGTAGACGTACTCGACCAGGCGGTGGTCGGTGAAGGGGACGCGGACTTCGAGGCTGACCGCCATGCTGATGCGGTCCTTGCGGTCCAGCAGGAAGTTCTCCCAGCGGGTGAGGTTGAGGTAGGTGACCTCGCGCATCCGGGCCTCCAGGCCGGTCTCGCCCTCCAGGCGCGGGACCTCCTCCAGGGCCTGCGCGTAGCGCTCCTTGACGTACTCCGTCAGGCCGAGCTTGTCCCACAGACCCAGCGTCTTCAGCGCGCCGATGCCGCCGGCCTTCTCGAAGGGGTGGTGCCAGGGGAAGCTGTCCAGCTCCACGGCTTCCTCGTCGTGGAACCACGTGTAGCCGCCGAAGAGCTCGTCGGCCGCCTCGCCGGAGAGGGCGACGGTCATCTGCTCCTTCAGCGCACGGCACAGGATGAGCAGCGAGTACTCCATGTCGCCGGTGGAGACCGGCAGGTCCTGGGCGCGCAGGACGGTCGAGCGGACCTCGTCGTCCAGGATGTCCTCGTTGTCCAGGGTGACGATGATGTGCTCGGCGCCGGTGTCCTTGGCGACCTCGACGGCGAACGGGGTGTCGGGGTCGGCCCACTGGACGTTCGCCTCGAAGCGGTCCTCGTGGCCCTTGAAGTCCACCGAGAAGGCGCGGATGGGCTGCTCGATGCCCTGCTTCTTGAGGGCCTTGGCGGCGAGCGCGGTGACCGCGCTGGAGTCCAGGCCACCGGAGAGCAGGGTGCCGACGGTGACGTCGGCGACGAGCTGGCGCTCGACGATGTCCTCGAGGAGCTCGCGGACGTGGGTGATGGTGGTGTCGAGGTCCTCGGTGTGGGGGCGGGCCTGGAGCTTCCAGTACTCCTGCTCCGTCGTGCCCTCGCGGGTGAAGCGGACGATGGAGGCCGGCAGGACCTCGTGCATGCCGCGGAAGACGGCGTGACCGGGGGTCTTGACGATGGAGAAGATCTCCTTGAGGCCCTCGGCGTCGACGACGGCCTCGGACTCCGGGTGGGCCAGGATGGCCTTGGGCTCGGAACCGAACAGCACGCCGTCGGCGGTCGGGTAGTAGTAGAGCGGCTTGACGCCCATCCGGTCGCGGACCAGGAGCAGCTCCTCGGTGCGCGGGTCCCAGATGGCGAAGGCGTAGATGCCGTTCAGCCGCTCCGCGAAGTCGACGCCCCACTCCAGGTAGGAGCGCAGGACGACCTCGGTGTCGGAGGTGGTGCGGAACTCGTGGCCGAGGCCCTTGAGCTCCTCGCGCAACTCCCGGAAGTTGTAGACCTCACCGGTGTACGTGATGACCGGCTGGGTGTGGTCGTCCTGGAAGGACGCCATCGGCTGCTTGCCGCCCTCGAGGTCGATGATCGCCAGTCGGCGGTGGCCGAGGACGGCGTGGGTCGAGGTCCACAGACCGTGCGCGTCGGGACCGCGGCACTCCATGGTGTGCGTCATGGCCGACGCGAGGTCCGTGTGGGACGTCAGGTCCCGCTGGAAGCTGACCCATCCGGCAAGGCCGCACATAGGTGATCGGTTCCTCTCGATGAAGGCTCGACAAGGGGGAGGTGATCAGGCCAGGTGTCCTTGGCCGACCCCCAGAGTTTCGAAGAGCCCGAAATCGCCGGTCCATCGCCGACGGCTCATTCCGTCAGGTGGCCGGTACTTCGTCAGTCGTCCGGTTGACCACCGGTTGACGGCACTTGACAGAGTGTCGTATGCACGCATCGTCGTTCACGGTCAGCGGAGCGCACATTCCATGGAGTGACATTGACATCCTTCGAGACCCCGACGCCCCCGCCCCCTGACGCGTCCGCGGCCGCGGCCGCGGCCCCGTCCACGTCCTCGTCGTCCACGTCCCCGTCGTCCACGGACCCGTCTGCGTTCGCGGCTCCGTCCGCGTCCACGGCCGCGAAACGCCCTCCGCTCTCGCTGGTCGCCGCGTACGAGTTCGCGCTGACCACCGCCATGCTGTTCATCGTGGTCACCACCGTCCGTTGGGTGGCGGGACCCGGTTCGCCCCTGACGGATCTGCTGCCCACCCTCACCTCGCAGCTGTTGGTCATGGGCCTGCTGGTCGGCGGCATCGTGACGGCCGTGCTCGGCCCGTCCATGCGCCACGAGACCGCAGGTCACCTCAACCCGGCCGTCAGCATCGGCCTGTGGATGCTGCGCGTCTTCCCGGGGAAGGCGGTGTTGCCGTTCGTGGTGGCCCAGCTGGCCGGCTCGGTGGCCGGGGTGGCCCTGGCCGACCTGGTGTGGGGCGACGCCGCCGCCGAGGTCGGGTACGCGGCGCTGGCCCCCGGCCAGGGGTGGGGTTCGGGTGCCGTGCTCGCGGTGGAGGCCGCCGCCATGACCGTGATCATGCTGATCGTGGCCTTCTTCGGCACCCGGCCGCCGTTGTTGCGCTTCCTGCCGCCCGTGATCGGTGCCTGCGTGGCCGCGGTCATCATCTTCCTCGGGCCGTTGTCGGGTGGTGCCGGGAACCCGGCCCGGCAGCTGGGCCCGGCCCTGTTCTCCGGTACCACCGGCCACCTGTGGGCGTACCTGCTCGCGCCCGTCGCCGGCTCGGCGGTGGCCGCGGCCCTGGCCCCGCTGCTGCGCCGACGCTGACGTGCCGCTTCCTGACGCCACTGCCCCGAACGGCCCCTGCCCGGATGCGACGGCGGGGCACGACCCCGACCCTGGAGCCATGGCCGTGCCCCACGTGATCGCCTACCCGCCCGACGCCGAGGACGTCGACCTCAACGGTCCGCTGTTCGCATCGCGCGACGGCGCCCCGCGCCACAGCCGACTCGGTCCGTCGGAGCGCTATGCCCCCTTTGTGCAGTTATTCTGTGCACTGTGATCGAGTCAGGACGGCCGCGGCTCCGTCGGCGCAACGGCCGGGGGAGGCTTGTGCGGCTGTCGCCGGTCATCCTGACCGTCGTGATCGCCAGCCTGGCCTACGCCACTCCGCCGGAAATGGCCTTCAGTCGCCTCCTGCCCGCGGCGCCGGCCCTGGCCGCCGCCATGTGGCCGGTCCTCCCCACCGTCCTGCTCGGGACGGTCTGCCTCCTTCTGATGATCGGCCTCAGCTTCGTCTTCCCCGATCTGGGAACGTGGTGGACGGCCGCGGGGATCATCGCGGTCACCGTGGCCGCCGCGTACGGAAGCCATGTCCGGCTCCAGCGGGAGCGCACGCTCTTCCAGGTACGGCTCGTCGCCGACGCGGCGCAGCAGGTGGTGCTGAGCCCCATGCCACGCCGCTTCGGGAACGTCGAGATCGAGTCGCTGTACCTCGCGGCCGCGGCGGAGGCCCGCATCGGCGGGGACTTCTACGAGGTGGTCGACACGCCCTACGGGGTGAGGCTGCTCATCGGTGACGTACGGGGCAAGGGCCTGCCGGCCGTGGGAGCGGCCGCGGCGATCGTCAACGCCTTCCGGGAGGCGGCTTACGGCGAGACCGACATGGTCAACGTCGCCCGCAGGCTGGACGCCAGCAGCACCCGGTACAACGCGGCCTTTCCTCCTGACGGGCCGATGGAGCGCTTCGCGACCGCCCTGCTCGCCGAGATCCCGCACGGGGGCGGGCGTATCGGCATCCTCAACTGCGGACACCCCCCACCCCTCCTTCTGAACCGCGGCAAACTCCGTGTCCTCGAACCCGCAACCCCCTCGCCGCTGCTCAGCCTCGCGGAGCTGATCGGTGATCACTACAACGTCGACACCTTCGACTTCGCCCCCGGCGACCTGCTGCTCCTCTATACCGACGGGATCGCCGAGGCCCGCGCCCACGACGGCGAGTTCTTCCCGCTGGCGGCCTGGATGCGTCGACAGCCGCCGACGCCGCCCCGCGAACTGCTCACGGCTCTTCACCACGACCTCCTCCGCTACAGCAGAGGACGCCTTGACGACGACATCGCCGCCCTCGCCGTTCGCCTGCGTGAGCCCTGAGGCAGGAGTCCCGGTCCACGGGTGCGGGCCGGCTCCGGGATACCAAAAAAATTCGCCGGCGGCACCATAAAGGCACCGCCGGCGAATTTCACTTCCGACGCCGGGTCAATTTCCGGCGAGCCACGACCAAGACGCGACTACTTTGACGCTTCATCGACCTTCTTACCTCGAAGGAATTCAACCTTGGCGAGGGCGAGGGCGTAAATGCCCCCGAGGAGGAATGTGGACAGATACTGCCCCCAGACATTTCCATGAAGCACCTGGTTTACCACAATGAGCACAGCCGCCCAGAGGAGAGTAAACACTATCTTGGCCATGAGTTCACCTGTCTTACACGAGAGAGGCCAGGCAGCCGGTGGCACCGGCGACGACCGCCTTGGAAACTATGTCCTTCGCGACGTCCTTACTGACGAAGCGGCTGACGATCAGGGCACCCGCCCCGCCGATACCGCCCTTGATCAGGCAGTTCTTCACCATGTTGTTCATCTTGACGTGCGTCATGAGGCATTCGCAGTCACGCTTGCTCTTCGCCATGATGCACTTCGAGCGCGCTTCCTCGAGCGGGTTCACCTGAGCAGACTGAACCACGGACTGCGGGCCCGATTCAGCGTACGCCACTCCAGCGCCACCAACCAGGACCACACCGCTGATAATGGCAGCCGAGACGACACTCGAAACAATCTTCTTCATTATTAAAGCTTCCGTCGAGACGTGCCGCTGGTCAGGCGACACCTCCTTGATCACGAGAAATCTACCCACAGTTCATCATCGAAGGAACCCCGCTTGAGGAAGCTTTGAGCTTGATCAACTTCGCCATTGGCAAACCTGCCGCCCAATGTCGAATTCCCGCCAGCTGGCCGAAATTACGCCACTGTCCGACCGAAGCAGACGCGCACCCGTGTGCTCCGCCGATCTGCCCCACCGACTGGGCAGGCCTCTCGCCCGTCCGTCCCGTGGATGGGGTCACCACATGACGCAAGGTGCTCCTGCGGGGGGCATGGGTCCGCGCGGTGAAGTTGCCACGAGCAGTCCCGGCGCCACTCGGTTGCTGAGCGGGCCCGGTGGCGTGTTCGGGCTGCCTGAGTACCGGGGCGTGGAACCGGTGGATCACCGGGCGGAGGCGGGCCAGAATCCTGACTCCAGTGCTCGAACTCGGCTTCCGCTGGGTCCGCTTCGACGGAGGGGGCACGGGGCGGACGGACATCGAAGTGCGGTCACCCTGCGGGGTTCGCTCTCGCGCCGGCGCCCCGGCGGTAGAGGCGAGCGAGTCGCCGGTCTCCGGGACCTCGCGGCGGCACGCGCCCACTGCACCAGGGTCAGGGCCCGTCGGTGGCGACGACCTCACTCTCGGCGGGGGCCGGAGCTGGTTGACCGTCTCGTAGTCGTGGGGCGTGGCGTGGACCTACGTCGCCCGCGGCCTCGACGTTGAAGGTCAAGGAGGGTGCACGGGGCAGCAGCGCGCCACCGCAGCGCCCCGGCGGTCCCCAGCCGGCCCGGCAGCACCTGCCCGCGCTGGGGACCTTCCCTGTTGGTGCCGGGGCTCTTGCCGTGGGCTCGGGTCACCCGGTGAGGATCCTCGCACCGGTGTAGCCCTGAATGTACGTGATCTCCACGTACCAGCCGCGGTTCTCCTGGCCGAACACTGACAGGCACCGATTGCGGCCCGACGTGTCAGTCATCACGGTGGAGGTGCTGGTCACGCCCTGAGCCTGACTGGCCGGGGTGTAGTTGGAGCCGCCGGAGTCGCCGGGTTCCGCGCAGGCGGTGTGCCGGGTCAGCCCGGTGACGGACCGTCCGGTGTCCGACTGGCGGACCGTCTCGTTGCGGGCCCGGATGACTCCGCACGTCACCTTGGTGGTGATCCCCGACTTGCAGACGGTGCCACCGATGGGTTGCTGCTGGGTGCCGAACATGGTGGCGTAGTCATCGTTCGCCGTGTGCAGGGCGACCCACGGGCCTTGGATCCAGTTCTCGCGGTCCGTAACGCCGACGACGGCCCAGTCCCGGCCGAAGTCGCGGAGCCACCAGCGGCCGAGGCGGATGCCGACGGACGGGCTCTGGCCGTAGGCGTACACGTCGTAGGAGGTCGTGTCGGCGCAGTGGCCGGCGGTGATGACCACCGGGTCGGACACGCCGGGGAGATCCGAGTACGTCAGCCGGGCGTTGAATCCGATGGAGCACGCCTTCCCGGCCGAGGTGATCTTTTCGCCGCCGTCCACGTAGTCGGCCGTCGAGACGGCCTCGTGCGTCGTGGATTCGAAGGCGACGGCGTTTCCATGACGGCCCGCGGCCGCGGCCAGGGCGCTCCGCGGCCGTCCGGTCAGCAGGGTGACCACCACGCGGTTCCTGATCGGGTCGACGCGCCATGCGGCAACACCGTCGGCTGCGGCTGGATCCTTGGCGGCGAGGTCGTCCAACTCGCGCTTGATCGAGTCGAGCCGGCCGTAGGAGTACGACATCGGCTTCGGGTTGGCGCCCGCGGCCGCCACCTGCCGGGCGAGGTCGGGATCCGTGATCCCGATGGTGAGCCTGCCGGAAGCCGGGTCGAACCACGATCCCGCGTACGCCTGGCCGAGCGCGGGGACGATCTCGGCCTCCACCGCTGCGGCCCGGGCCTCATCGGCCACACGGCGCCGGGCGGTCGGCTCGTCCATGTTCAGGTCGCGTTGCATGGCCCGCAGGACGGCGGGGTGCACGCCCGGTGGGCTCGGTTGCCTTCCGGACCCCGCCTGCGCGCTCGAAGGCGCCAGACACAATGCGCTGGCGACGGCAACGGCGAACGGTATGAGCCTACGTTGCAACTTGGTCTTCACGTCACTCCTGGTGGCGGGCGCAGCGGGCGTCACGTTCCGTGGCTCGGAACCCGGCTGAAAGGTAGCCAGCATCCGCAGTGCCTCGGCAGAGGCGCGAGCAGCGCACGCGCGGGGCGCGCGGGAGTGAACAGCGCGAGCCGACCGCCGGCTCCCTCGATGCGCGGAGCGAGCCGAAGGGTGTGTCCCGGCGGACGCCCGGTCCAGCAGGTCCTGGAGTTCGGCGGGTTCGGAAGCCGGCTCGGGCCGAAAGTCCACTACCGCCGGTCGGAACCGGTGAGGATGACGAGCTGCCGGGTCGCCCGGGTCATCGCGACGTAGCGGTCGACCGCGCCGGCGACGCCCGTGCCGAACTCCTCCGGATCGACGAGCACCACCAGGTCGAACTCGAGCCCCTTCGACAGTCCCGGGGTCAGCGACCGCACGCGGGACGTCGTGCGGAACCCGGGGTCGCCGATGACGCAGGCGACCCCCTCGGCGTGCGCGGCGAGCCAGGTGTCGAGGACCGAGTGCAGCTCCGAAGCGGATCCGTGGACGACGGGGACGCCGCTGCTGCGGATGGAGGCCGGCACGTTGGCGTCCGGGAGCACGGCCCGGATGACGGGCTCGGCTTCCGCCATGACCTCCTGCGGGGTGCGGTAGTTGACGCCCAGGGAGGTCATGGTGATCCGGTCGAGGCCGATCCGCTCGAGCCGTTCCTGCCAGGACTCCGTGAACCCGTTCCTGGCTTGGGCGCGGTCCCCGACGATGGTGAAGCTCCGGGACGGGCAGCGCAGCAGCAGCATCTGCCACTCGGCGTCGGTCAGTTCCTGCGCCTCGTCCACGACGATGTGCGCGAACGGGCCGGCGAGCAGGTCCCGGTCGGTGCCGGGCAGTGCGGTCTCGTCGATCAGGCTGTCCTGGAGGTCCTTGCCGTGCAGCATCGTCACCGCGCCTTCGCCGTCGGCATCGGCGGCGATCACGCTGTCGATGACGCCGGCCATGCGCTCGCGTTCGGCGGCGACGGAAGCGTCGTGCCGACGCTTGCGCACGGAGGCCTGCGCATCGCCGAGCCGCTGGCGTGCCGCGTCCAGGAGCGGCAGGTCGGACACCGTCCAGCGCTGGGCGTCCTCGCGCTGGAGCTTGTGCACCTCGTCGCGGCTGAGCCAGGGAGCGCACCTGCGCAGGTACGCGGGTACCGACCACAGGTCTGCGACGATGTCGGTCGCTTCGAGCATCGGCCAGGCACGGTTGAGGGCCGTGACGAGGTCCCTGTTCTGGCGCAGCGACCTGCGGAACAGCTCGGGCGGGACGTCGTCATCGTCGTCGCCCTCGTCGTGGTGCTTGTCCAGCAGGATCGTGACCAGTTCCTCCCAGATCTGCTCGCGCGCCTCGTTGTGCGGTGTGCCGGGTTCCACCGCTTCGAACGCCGCCGCCCAGTCATCGGCGCTCAGGCGGACGTCGGACCAGTGGGTCGTGACCGTCATTCCCGTGGCGGGCGGCTCCTCGTAGATCCTGACGGCCGCCTCGACCGCCTTCACCAGGTCCGCGGACGACTTCAGGAGGGCCACGTCCGGGTCGCTCTCGGCCGGTGCCGTGGCCCCTTCGGCGACGAGGTCCCGGATGGTGCAGGTCTGTACGCCCTCCTCGCCGAGGCTGGGGAGGACATCGGCGACGTAGGCCAGGTAGGGGCGGTGCGGACCGACGAACAGGACGCCGCCGCGACGGTGTCCGAGGCGGGGGTCGGAGTAGAGGAGGTGGGCGGTGCGGTGGAGGGCGACGACGGTCTTGCCCGTACCGGGACCACCGTCGACGACGAGGGCACCGCGGGATCCGGCGCGGATGATGGCGTCCTGGTCCGCCTGGATGGTGCCGAGCACGTCCCGCATGCGGGAGGACCGGTTGCCGCCGAGGCTGGCGATGAAGGCGGACTGGTCGTCGAGCGCGGCGTGCCCTTCGAGCCCGTCGGCGGTGAAGACCTCGTCCCAGTAGTCGCCGATCCGGCCGCGGGTCCAGCGGTACCTGCGACGGCTCGCCAGACCCATCGGGTTGGCGTGGGTGGCCGCGAAGAACGGCTCGGCGGCCGGGGAGCGCCAGTCGACCAGCAGCCGACGGCCCGTGCTGTCGGTGAGGCCGAACCGTCCGATGTACAGGGGTTCGGGGTCGTCGGCGCTGACGACGTGACCGAGGCACAGGTCCAGGCCGAAGCGGCGCAGGACGCGCAGGCGGGCGGTCAGCCGGTGGATCTCCGCGTCCCGGTCCATCGCCTCCCGGCCGATGCCGCCGGGCGCCCTGCGCTGGGCGGCGAGCCGCTCGGACACCTCGGCGATCGTCTGGTCGAGGCTTTCCGCGATGGCCGCGAAGTGCTGCTCGTCCCCGGCGACCAGCTTCGGGTCGGCCTTGGCGGAGAGGTGGTCGGGAAGGTCAAACACGCTGGTGGTCAGCGGGTTCACGGATGCGGCTCCGATCTGGGGTCGCTCGGTCGCGACCTTGGTGTGCGGTGGTGGGGGTGGTGGTGGGGGTGGGGTGGGGGTGGGGTGGAATGGGGCTGGGTGGTTGGTCCGGATCCCGCTCGGTTCACGCGGACGCGGACACCGCGGGCCTTTCCCGGCTCAGCTCGTCGAGCAGCAGGCGGGCGGCCACCGTCGTTCCGTCGGTGCGGATCGTGGCGGCCACGGCGGCGGCCCGTTCTCGGGTCCGGGGCGTCAGGGCGGTTTCGAGCGCGGCCGACAGGGAGTCGGTGGTCGGGGCGGGACCGTCGTGCTCCGCACCGATGCCCAGGCCGGATACCCGGCCGGCCCAGTACGGCTGGTCGCCTCCGCCGGCCAGGACCACCTGCGGCGCCCCGGCCAGGGTGGCGGTCGTCGTGGTGCCCGCACTGCCGTGGTGGACGACGGCGGCCACCCGGCGGAACAGGGCCTGCTGGTTGACCTCGCCGACGAGGAAGCAGTCGTCCTGGTCGTCGATCAGTGCCAGGCCGGCCCAGCCGCGCGACACGACCGCGCGGCGCCCCTGGGCGCGGACCGCCCCGATGGCCGCCCGCGCGACGTCCCCGGGTGCGGTCACGGGCGTGCTGCCGAAGCCCACGTACACCGGCGGCTCGCCGGCGTCCAGGAACGCCACCAGATCGGCGGGGAGGGGGCGTTCGTCCGGCAGGACCCACGCGCCGGTCTGCACGACGCCGAGGTCCGTCGGCTGCCACGGGGCGAGGACCGGGTCCGTGGCCAGCCACGGCTGTTCGGTGAACGCATAGTCGCGGACGTTGTCCACGGGCGGCAGGCCGGCCGACGCGCGGTGGGTGTTGAGCATCTCGCCGAACATCGTGTGCGCGATCCCCGCGTCCTCGTCCCACAGGGTCTGGTTGTCGACCGTCTCCGGCGGCAGCGGCTGGCCTCGTCGCACGGGCGGCCTGCGGTGCGGCGACGGCAGGCTGACCGGCTGGTGGCTCGCGTGCACGTAGCGGATGCCCAGCTTCTCGGCGACGGACCGGGCGGCGGCCGCGACCGGCAGGGGGCCGGTCACCACCAGCGCGTCGCACCCCCGGGCCGCCGCGGCGACCGTGTCGAACTGGACGGCCATCAACTCGGACGCACGCTGCGCCAGGCCCACCGCCGACCCCGGCGTGACCGTGGTCACCACCGGGCGGACCGGACGGCCGGCCGGCACCATCTCCACACCGACCCCGGCCAGCCGCTCCACGAATTCCTGGTCCGGCGGCGCGCAGACCCGCACCTCGGCGCCCAGTTCCCGCAGCCGCACCGCGAGCCCCACGATCGGTTCGACGCTCCCGCGCGACCCGTAGGTCGAGAACAACACCCGCATGTCCGGCTCCCCGTTTTCGTGATCTTTGGGTTAGGTCGGTGATTCTGCTGTACGACCTGGGCCTTGCGGCAAGCCCCCCGGTGCGCTATAAGTTGAGAGTGGCGAGGAGCTGGCATGCTTCTTGCCTTTTCTCTTTTCCGCCCTTCGTGTGCCGGAACGACACCTCCACGACGCAGCGCGGACCGCCTTCAACACTCCCCGCCCCTCTCCTTCGCCCTGCCGTGAAGGGCTTCTTGATGGGGAGGCGGGAAGGCAGGTGCCGGTCCCCGGCAGGTGGCTGGGGTCGACGACCTGCGGTTCTGCCGGTGTCCCGCAGCGTGACTGTGAACCTGACACGCGGTGATGTGTCAAGGGGGCTGGCTGCCGTCCAGTTCGGGGGCCGAGCGTAGTGATCTTGTGTCGGCGTCCTGACAGAGTCGTCGCCGAGCGACTGAACGGCCCGTGCGGGCCCACGACCAGGGGGACAGCTCATGTACCGCAAGCACATCGCCAGCACGGTTCTGCTCGCCGCAGCGATCATCGGGGCGTCCGTCCCCGCGGCGGCGGCCCGGCCGGTCGACCCGGTACAGCGGCAGCTGGACCTGCTCGTCGAGAGCGACGGGGTGCCGGGTGCGCTGGCCTACGACGGCAGGACGACGCGCAGGGCCGGTGTCGCGGACAGGGAGTCGGGCCGGCCCATGGTCGATGCACGGGGGCGAATCCGGCTGGCCAGCAACACCAAGGCGTTCACCGCGGCAGCCGTGATGCGCCTGGTGGCGGACGGGCGGATCCGCCTCGACGACCGCGCCGGCCGCTACCTGCCACAGCTGGTCGAACGGCCCATCACCATCCGGCAGTTGCTCAAGCAGACCAGCGGGCTGCCGGAGTACACCACGCGGGTGGACTGGACCCAGCCCGGCACGTCCGAGGACTACCTGGCCCTCGCCCTCAAGGAGAAGCCAGTCTTCGAGCCCGGCACCGACTGGGGCTACTCCAACACCAACTACCTGGCACTCGGCATGGTGATCGACAAGGCATCGGGTGTCGGCTTCCGCACGTACGTCGAACGCACGATCCTGCGCCCGCTGCACCTGGACGACACCTACTGGCCCGCACCCGGCGAGCTGTCGCTGCGCGGACCGCACGCCCGCAACTACGGTGTCCACCCCGCCGCCCCGGAGGCCGGTCGAGTGGATGTGACCGAGCTCCCCGGGTACGAGTTCGGCGCATCCGGCGGCCTCGTCTCCACACCCAAGGACCTCAACGCCTTCTGGGACGGACTGTTCGGTGGCCGCCTCCTGCCCGACTGGGCGCTGCGCCAGATGACCCAGGACACCACCGCGGTCGGCGGGCGCGACGTCTACCCGGCGGGCAGCCGCTACGGCTACGGCGTCGCCTCGATCCCGCTCAGCTGCGGCGGCGTCTACTGGGGCCACGGTGGCGATCTGCCCGGCAATTCGGTGGGCGGAGGGCGCGCCACGGCGGGCCGAGGGACCGTGACCGTCTACACCACGACCTGGGCGGCCGAAGGCGAAAGCCTGCGTCACCTCCAAAGGGCGGTAGACGCGGCCCTGTGCACCAAGCTCCGCTGACCACCAGCCGCAACCTCGACCCGCCCGAGGCCCCCTGCCGACCGTGCAGGGGCTCCGTGAGCCGCCGGCTGACCGCGCACTGCCGGAACGGGTGACCCCCGCGGCTGCGATGCTGGTCCGCATGATCGACGCTGACAACCCGACGGGCCGGGCCCCGTCCCCGAGGATCAGGCCGGGGCAGTGGTACACGTGAACGAAACCCGGGCGGCCGTTGAGCTCTACAACACCCTGACGGCCGGACCGCGGCCCGTGGGCGGCCTCTTCCACTCGACCTGCTGACACCGAACGCCCGACACCAATACCGTCACCGTCACCGCGGCCACTCCCTGCATCCGGGTCCGGGTCCGGACCCGGGTCGCCCAATCGCGATCAACCCGTCTCATGCCCGGTCGTCGTCGCTGTGGTGGGAGCGGGCCTCCAGTTGGCCCTGGACGTAAGGGTCGGTCTCGGGGGCGTACGGGCCGCCGTGCGTGGTGAGGTGTTCCTCGATGCGCTCCCACTCGGCCACGACGGCCGGGTCGGCGCCCTCCTCGCGGGCCGCCTCCAGCGCGGCCTCGGCCTGGTGGTGGCGCATTCCGGTGGCCTCGGCCCGCACCTGGTCGAGGACCGCCCGCTCGCCCGGGGCGGGATCGTGCGGCTCGTGCGCCGCTTCGACGGCGACCTCGTCCGGCTGTCCGGTCATGGTCCTGCTCCTCTCCCGCGGTACGGTCCCTGCCTTCCCCCTGCCCGGCCACGGCACTCCCACACGAATCACGGGCTCCGCAACCCTCCCACGCTCCGTGCACCAGGGCACCGGCACCACGCCGCCGTGGGTCGGCGGCCGCAGCCGTCGATCTCACCGGCGATCGCGGTGATGCCGATCCGCGGACCCCAGGTCATGGACGGGACGATCGTCGTCTCAAGCCCGGCGAGGGTCGGCCGACGTCCCGTCTCCTCGGCCGCCGGCCGGCCACCCGGGCCAGCGGGCAGTCCGCATCCTCAATCCCCTTTGCGAC
The DNA here is from genome assembly GCF_042677605.1 of Streptomyces sp. NPDC127106. NCBI lineage: Bacteria > Bacillati > Actinomycetota > Actinomycetes > Kitasatosporales > Streptomycetaceae > Streptomyces > Streptomyces sp. NPDC127106. Next base: position 108,550 of record NZ_JBHXTC010000022.1, read on the forward strand.
GTGCACGTTTGTGACGACTCGACTACTCGGGGTAAGGTAACGAAGACCGGGTCCAGTTGCCCGGAGAGCGGGAGAGCAACCCGCGAACCAACCTTCCAGAGACGACGCCAAGCGTCTCCGGGGGCTTCTGAACGCCCCCTGCAGTGCTCTTGCCTGCCGCCACCCAGGGGCAAGAGGCCCGCGAGTAGGAGCAGTACGCCTGACCGAGTTCGGGGCCCACGTCGTCCACCGATCTCAACGAAACCGCCCTTCGCGGCGGGCGCAGCCACGCGGGCGCTGCGTTGACAGTGGTCACGCTGTCTTCGTTGAGGTCGTTCGCGCGCCGCAGTGCGGTGTGGCAGTCCTTCATCGAAGACGATTTCGAGCGTCCGTGGAGGACACGATGCAGGAACTCATCGGGAATCTCGCCGTCAACGCCCCGTACGCGGTCGTCGCGATCTGCGCCGTCATCATTGCTTGGTTGTGGCACAGCGCCTACACACTGCGCATCTCTCTGGACGGCTCCCAGCCGCCGGACCGTCCGGCCATCATCCGGGAGCACGCGCGGATGATCCGCTTCTGGCGCCGTCGGCCGTAGCCCGCCGGCCAGAGTGCGGTCCGCCCCCCTGCCTGCCTGCGGGTGCGAGGCCTGCCTCATCGACCCTCGGCCCGACAGACGCGGCGAGCGCCGTTGACGGGCCGGTGGTCCGCCTGGAGCGGCCGGCAGCCGCCAGCGGCAGCGAGCCCGCCGATGCCGCTCCGCGTAGGAAGGTGGCCCCCCCGGGGGGGGGGGCCCCCGGGTGACACCCGGGGGGGTGGTTGAAAACCGGGTAGACCATGTGGTGTGGGGCGGCTCCCCCCCCGG
>NZ_JBHXTC010000022.1:109403-118259 GCF_042677605.1 Streptomyces sp. NPDC127106
CGGTGGCCGGGCGGGTGGCCCTCGGGGCGCGGCCGGCCGCCGCCCGCGGCCCCCACCCCGCCGAGGCCGCCCGGGGTCGGATGGGCGCCGCCGGGGGGGCGGCCACCTCGTCGTCACACCTGCGGTGGTCGTACTAGCCGTTGACGACCTTGTCGTAGCGGTCTGCTCCCCCCGGGGCGTACGAGGTGGCGCATCGTCACGTCCTACTCATCCGGGTCCCAGGCGCTGAGCTGCTCGAAAACACGTCGGTCGCCGTCGAGCTTCAGGGAGTCGAACGGGATGCGGTCGTACAGGATGAGGACCAGCTCGCTGGCCGTGCCCCGAGCGGACAAGAAGGCGGCGGCCGCGTCCCGGTCCTGGCCGGCAGCGGTGGCCAGCACGGTGCCGGGCCCGGGGAGGCGGGCGGTCCGTGCGCCGTCGGCGGAGAGCGAGAGGCGCCAGGAGCGGCCCTCGGAGGCGTGGAAGTCGACGGCAGCGGGCTGGTGCGGCCAGGCACTAGTCGTTGCGACGCAGGTGAGCAGGAACTCGTCGACACCGTCGAGCGCCACCTCGTCCGGCAGCGGCTGCGGGGCACCTACGGTGATCTGGGCGTCGTACGTGTGCACCGCCATCTGCTGGAGCTGGTGCCGAGCCACGGCACCGGAGGTCTGCGGCGACTGCGACGTCCCCCACCACGTCCAGCAACCGCGATCCGGGCCGGCCTTCCGCAATGCGTCCAGCAGTTGCTCCGTGGACTCCGCCAACCAGGCCAGCAGGGCCTCGCGCTCCCGAGGCGCAGCCGGGGCGCCCTCTGCTGCGGACTTGGCCGGAGCAGGCCCTGCGGCGACGGTGGCGGCCCAGTCGCGGCGCCCCTCGCCGATGTGCTGCGCCAGATCGAACAGCGTCCACTCGGGGCAGGTCGGCACCTGTACGTCGAGGCTGGGAGCGGAGGCGACCGCGGCGCGGAAGGCAGTCGACCGTTCGTCGATCAGTCGCAGCAGAGCGGGGAACTCGAGTGGCGTTGTCACGCCTGAATCTCTATCACTGCGTTCCGACAATCGGACAGCGATTTTCACAGCCGCCCTCGCGGGCGGACCCTCACCACCGCGGAGAAGAGAGCGCCGACAGTGCATCGGAGCCCGGTCGGCGTCAGGTCCGCGTCGCTGCGGCCCCGGCCGCGGCGGGCGCGATCAGAGCCAGCCCTTGTGGGCGGCTTTGATGCCGGCTTCGAAGCGGCTGCCGGCGCCCAGCCGTTCCATGATCGAGGACATGTGGCCGCCGAGGTCTTCGCGATCGGCGCCGCCGACGGCGTCCTCTCCCACGCCTACAGCACCAACGGCGGCGGAGCATCTGGGCAGGTGGAAGTTCGGCGGCTCCCCGTCCACGCTGAACGAGGCGGGCACCAACTCCACCGAGGTGTTCGGCATCGGCGCCGACGGCGTCGTCTCCCACGCCCACAACAGCAACGGCAGCCGGTGGAGCGACTGGTCCACGGTCGGCACCCGGAAGTTCAACACCCACTGACCGTCCGCCGTCCCCGCCGCGCTCCGCGTCGCGCCGTGCCGGTCCCCTCGGGGGGCCGGCACGGCCGCGTTCTGCCGCCTCCCCCTGCGGCACAGGTGCCGGGCGTCATCCGCGGCGGCCCCGGCGGGCGTGCTTGCTGACGGCCTTCCACTGCTTGCGGACCTCGGCCATCGCGGCCGGGTCGTCGCGGCGCAGCCGGTAGTCGATCTCGTCCTGGAGTTTGCGCCAGTTGGCGAGGCGCTCCGCGGGGAGGGTGCGGGAGCGGACGGCTTCCTCCACGGCGCAGCCGGCGTCGCCGTCGTGGGAGCAGTCCGCGAAGTGGCACCGCTGGGCGAAGGCGGCGATGTCGCTGAAGACGTCGTCGACGGAGCGGCGGCTGGCCGTCAGCTCCAGGGAGCGGATGCCGGGGATGTCGAGGAGGACGCCGCCGGAGGTGAGGAGGTGGAGGCGGCGGGTGGTCGTGGTGTGGCGGCCGCCGGCACGGCCGACGGCGGCGACCGCCTCCTGCGTGCCTTCCAGGGCGTTCAGCAGGGAGGTCTTGCCGGCACCGGACGGGCCGAGCATGACGGCGGTGGTGCCGGGGCCCAGGTGGGAGCGGAGGGCGTCCAGGCCCTGGCCGGTGCGGACGCTGATCGGGATGACGGGGATGCCGGGGCTGAGCTCCTCGGCGCGGGCGGCGTCGGCGAGTCCTTCGTCGCCGGTGCAGTCGGCCTTCGACAGGACGAGGACGGGCTGCGCCCCGCTGTCCCAGCCCATGACCGAGAGGCGCTCGACCATCTTGGCGTTGAGGCCGGAGTCGAGGGGGACGACGAGCAGGACCGTGTCGATGTTGGCGGCCATGACCTGCGGGCCGTTGCCGCCGCCGGCGGGGCGGGAGAGGGCGGAGCGGCGGTCGGCGAGGTCGTGGATGCGGCCGTCGGCGCCGAGGACCGCCCAGTCGCCGGCAACGGGGGTGGTGTGCAGGGCCGGTGAGACGCCGGCGCTGTGGGCGATGAGGGTGCCGTCGGCGGCGGCGAGGAGCACGTCGCAGACGGTGCCGTGGTTGATGACGACGCGGGCCGGCGGGACGTCTGCCGGCCAGCGGCCGTCATCGGCGGCGGTCCAACCGAGGCGGTCGAGGGCGGCCGGGGAGGTCAGCGTGTCAGTCATGGGTGGTTCCCTCGGTGATGAAGCCGGTCCAGGTACGGCGCAGTCGGTCGCCGGCGGTGGCGTCGACGCGCTGGACGGCGTGCATGGTGCGGGCGCGGAAGATGACGAGGCGGTTCGGGCGGGGCAGGATCAGCGCCGGATGGGAGGCGCCGGCCACGAGGGCGGCGCCGTCGCAGGCGTCGGCCCGGGACTCCTCGTCGACCATGGCGAGGCCGCCGCCCCAGGAGGCGTCCCAGTGGTCGTGCGTGAAGTAGACGTAGGCGCCGATGCGTGCGGCGCCGGCATCGTTGTGCCAGCTCAGGCGGGAGCCGGCCGGGTAGCCCCAGGCGCTGAAGGTCAGGGCGCGGCCGTCGGTGCCGGGGCCGGCGCCGAGGACGTCGAGATGGGCGGTGATCTGCTCCTTGACGGCACGCTGCCAGCGGGGCGCGTCGACGGCGGAGTCGGCCAGCGGCTGCTTGTCCTCGCCGCCGCGGTAGGCGAAGCCGTCGTAGACCGGATCGATGGTGGACAGGACCGGCTTGAGGCGGACGGCGGCGAAGTCGGTGGCGGTCCGCGCGAAGTCCGCGTCGGGGAGCAGGTCGTCGATGACGACGAAGCGGCTGCCGCGGGAGTGGACGCGGGCGCGGGCGGACGTCGCGGGGGTGTCGAGGGCGGCGGTGGGGTTCACGGGGTCGCCTTCCTTTCCCGGCCCGCGAGGCGGGCGGCGGGAAGACCGAGCAGCACGAGGAGGACGCAGACGGTGAGGAACACCCCGTCGTAGTGGTGGGTGAGGAGTCCGCCGGCGAGCATGCCGAGGGGGACGCCGACGGCGTTGACGAAGTTGTCGACGGAGCCGACGCGGGAGAGGTAGCGCTCGGGGATCTCGCTCTGGTAGGCGGTGTCCCAGACGATGCCGCAGGCGGCGGTGGCCAGAGCACACAGCGCGAAACAGGCGCCGATCACGAGGGTCGGGAGCTGGTCGCGCAGGATCAGCGCGGTGAACTCCAGGACGGCGCCGAGGGTGACGACGATCGCGGCGGCCCGCCAGGGGTGCTGCTTCGACGCCGAGATCACGCTGAGGGAGCCGAGGAGCGAGCCGATGGCGATGCAGGTCGCCAGGACGGACCAGGCGCCGGTGCCGCCGAGGGATTCCACCGCGATGACGGGCCCGGCGACGGCGGTCAGGCCGATGCCGAAGGAGACGACGAACCACAGGGCCATGCCGACGCCGAACCAGGGGAAGCGGGCCATGACCGCGAACGCGTCACGGAAGCGGGCGCCCTCCGCCTCCGCCTCCGCCTCCGCGTGGTCGGCGGCGGCGGGGGTGTCGGTGCGGGTGCGGCGGGCCGGGGTGTGGATGCGGGCCAGGCGCAGCAGCAGGACGAGGTTGAGGGCGAACGAGGCGACGTCGATCCACAGGACCCAGGTGAAGCCGACGGTGCCCATCAGCACGCCGGCCAGGGCGGGCCCGAGGAGGAACGAGACGTCGGCGACGAGGGAGAGCAGGCCGTTGGCGTCCTGGAGCCGGTCCTCGGGGACGAGTTCGGGGGTCAGGCCGATCTGGGCCGGGTTGTACAGGGCGGTGCCGACGCCGTAGAGGGCCGCCGACAGGCACAGGTGCCAGTTGGCGACGGGCAGCAGCCCGACGAAGAGGAGGGCGAGGCCGCCCTGGGCGGCGATGCGCAGGACGTCCGCGCCGATCATCACCTTGATCCGGTCGTGCCGGTCGGCGATGCGGCCGCCGGCGGCGACCATGAAGAAGCGGGCGCCCCACAGGGACAAGAGCACCCAGGTGATGCCCGCGGCGGAGCCGGACACCTGGTAGGCGGCCAGGGAGAACGCCACGGGGACGGCGGCGTCACCGAGTTTGGAGATGACGTTGCCGGCGAAGAACGTCGCGAAGCGGCGTTCGCGCAGGATCGCGGTCTTGTCCTTGAGCCGCACGGTGGTGGACACGGGTCACCCTTCGCAGATGAGGAAGTCGTTGCGCGCACCGAAACGGACGAGGGTGCGCAGGTCGGCGGCAGACAGGTCGCTCCGGTCGACGAGTTCGGGCCAGGTGAGGGCGCCACCGCGGGAGAGCAGGGCGATCGTGGCTGCCAGGCGGCGGTCGAGGCGGATCCGGCGGCCCATGGTGGTGACGACGAGGCCGTCGTCGGTGGTGCGGATCTCCGGTGGGAAGCGGCTGGCCCAGCGGATGCGGGTGGAGTCGCCGACCTCGCCGGTCAGGGCGTTGCGCAGGGAGGCGCCGGCGCGGCGGTCGGGGCGCATGGCCAGGCGGGCGGCGAGCCAGGCGGGATCGGGCTCGGGAGCGGGTGTGCCGAGGAGCTCGCCCGCGGCACGGGCCTCGTCGCGCAGGTCGGCGTACGGTTCGTAGCCGACGGTGAGGTGGACGGTGAGCTCGCCGGTGCCGGACACGCAGTGGGCGGTGTCGCGCGGCACGGACAGGCACGTGCCCGGTTCCAGGATCCGGTCGAGGCTGTCGGGGGCGAGGTCGCGGGAGCGGGCGCCGACCCGGGTGTCGACCTGCCAGTGCTTGCGGCCGAGGAGCTGCAGGATCAGCGCGTCGTGGTCGTCGGAGTGGACGTCGAACGCGGAGGCGTCACCGGCGGTGATGTAGCAGTTGACCCAGGCACGGGCGTGGAGCTGGTACTCCAGGGCCTCGCACAGGAGCATGACGTGCTCGTCGAGGGCTTCGAGGTGGCTGATGACGAGCGTGGCGCCGCGTTCGACCGCACGGTGGAGGTAGGCGGGGACGAGGGCGGTGTGCAGGACCTCGCCGTCACCGACGCGGGAACGCATCCAGCGGCTGCGGTCGACCTGGCGGCCGGACTCCACGAGGCGGAAGTTGGTGGCGAGGGCACCGGGGCGGGCCAGGGCGGACCACACGCCGGCCAGGAGGGCTTCGGTGCCGCCGGCCGGTCCTGGACCGGCCGTTCCTGCGGCCGGTTCGTAAAGGCGCACGCCGGAGGCGGGCGGCAGGCTGCCCGGGGCGGCCGGGTCCGCGGGGTCGCCGAGGGCGGTGAGGACGTGCTCGGCGTAGGCGTAGGCATCGAAGCCGGTCATGCGTCGGTCACCGCCCCGAGCGCGTAGAGGCCGCGGGCCAGGCAGGCGCGGTCCGTGTCGTCGAGGGCGTGCGGGAGTACCCCGGCGAGGCTGCGGAGGGTGAAGGGCTCCGGGGAGTGGGTGGCCCGCTCCAGGGCGGTGAAGTCGAGGCCGTCGCGCACGGGCAGCGGGCGGCCGCGTACGACGAGGGCGGCGCCGGAGGCGGTGCGGGCGGCGGTGACGGCTCCGGGAAAGGCCCAGCGGACGAGGTCGGTGTCGTGCGGGTCGTCTGCGGGCAGGGCGGCGGGGTGGGGGCGGCTGAGGTGGCCGCTGGTGCGCAGGCGGGCCTGGCCGAGGGCGAGTTCGGCGGCGACGCGGTCGGCGAGGGGGACGCCGGTGCCGGTGCCGGGCTGGTCCTGTAGGAGGGCCCGGGCAAGGCCGGCGACCTGTCCGCCGGTGGGGTAGGCGGCGAGGGACGGGAGGTCGTCCGCGCGGGCGGCGCGCCACAGGGCCTCGGTGACCAGGGCGCGGCCCTTCGCCGGATAGAGGGTGAGGCCGAGGAACGCGGACGGGCCGACGTTCCGGAAGACGTGGTACGTGTCCTGCGGTATGCAGAGGAAGTCGCCGGGCTGGAGGACGAACCGCTCGGCCGATGCCAGGTGCGGCTCGATGTCGAACGTGATCTGCCCGAAGGACGGGCTGGGGGTGATCCCGGAGGCGTCGAAGGGGTTCTCCTGCCAGACCCACGCCTCCTTCGGGGACGGGCCGAGGTGGAAGATCAGCGACGGCTCGGAGTCCTTGTGGATGCCGAACGGGGTCCAGCCGGAGTCCGCGACGAACGTGTAGACGTCCGTCCCGGAGGGGAGTTCGTGGATCCCCTCGGCGACGATCTCGCGGAGGAGGCCGGCGACCCACTCGGCGAGCGGCAGGCTCCAGGACGCGATGTCGTTCACGGCGAGGCATTCCTCGCGGCCGTCCGCGGTGCGGGCGAGCCAGTCGACGGCGCTCTCGCCGGGGGCGAGGGGGGTGTCGACGAAGCGCTTCGTCAGCCGGTAGTCGAAGGCGCCGGGGCGGAACGCCCGCAGCCGCAGGTCACCGGGGGCTGCGGTGGTCGCGGTACGCAGGCCGTCGTCGATGAGTGCGGCGATACGGCCGGGGTCGGTGACGAGGGAGGACAAGAAGAACGTGCCGGCAAAGCCGGGGGCCTGGGCGGCCGCGAACGCCTTCCACTTCGTCGCGTCGATCGTCGTCGTCCCACTGGTCTGTCTGCTCATGAACTCACCGCCGGTTGGGAAAATCTGAGGGGAAATAGGCCTACGCGGCCGGTGTCGTGTCGGACTACCGGCCGCGTGAAGCGCGGATGGCCTCAGTGGCCGACGTCCTGGCGCGGGCCGAATTCGGCCTCGAAGTCGACGTTGTCATCCTCGACGATCTCCATGGCCATGTTCTGCTCGTTCTCCATGACAACCATTCCTTTGCGAGTTGTACGGTGTGGGGTGAAGGCAGGTGCACTGAGGAACCATTCAGCGCACCCTTCCGGAAGCGGATTCCGGAAGGCCCGTCAGGCGCCTTTCGGCTGCCTGCCGTGCAGCACGGGCGACCTCAGTGGCCGACGTCCTTGCGCGGGCTGAATTCGGCCTCGAAGTCGACGTTGTCGTCCTCGATGATCTCCATGGCCATGTTCTGCTCGTTCTCCATGAGAACCGCTCCTTGGTGGGGTGTGGGGTGAGGTGCACTGAAGAATCATTCCAGCGCGATCCTTCCGGAAGGGGACTCCGGAAGTTCCGTCAGGCGCCTTTCGACTGCCTGGCGTTCGTTCTGGAAATGAGCTTGGCATGCGCCGGAAGGGGTTGTCAGCCTTTTCGCTTGGCAAGGAATTCGCCTGGCAGCTTCGTGTCATGCGGGCCGTCACAGCAGACCGTGGCGGACGGCCTGCTGGCCGAGCTGGAAACGGCTGTGAGTCCCGAAGCGGGCCGAGAGGCTGGAGATCATGCGGCGTTCGCTGCGCAGGGACACACCGAGTTTGCGGGCGACCGCCTCGTCGGTGAGACCGTCCGCGAGGAAGCGCAGCAGGGCCCGCTCCTGCGCGGAGAACTCGGTGTCGGCAGCCGGCTCGGCGCAGAAGGGCGTGCCGTCGTCCCACAGGTGGGAGAAGAGGGCGCGCAGTCCCGTCAGGGCACCGGGCTCCCGGATGACGACCGCGCAAGGGACGTCAGCAGAGCCGGAAGCGGGGGCGGGGGCGGGGGCGGAGAGGACGGCGAGCTCGCCGTCGGCGAGGCGCAGGTGCAGCGGCAGCGAAGGCACTGTGCGGATCTCGGCGCAGGCGTCGGTCAGCGCGCGCATCGCGCGGCGGCGTTCGGGCGTGCCGGCGGTGCTGTCGAGGTGGAGGATCCGCACGCGGACGCCTGCGGCGAGCCGGTCCGCGAGCACGGGCACGTCCACGTCCCAGCAGGTGCCCCCAGCGGTGCCCGTGGGGGCGAGGACGGACAGGTCGGCGGTGGCCCGCAGCGTGAAGTCCTCCAGACAGCGGCGCACCGCCTCGGCCCCGGTGACACGCTCGACGGCGCCGGTGACGCTCTCGCGGCCGAGGGCCGCGTAGTCGGCGAGGAGGTCGCCGATGGCGGCGCGGCCGGCGTCCAGTTCGAGGCGGGTACGGCGGAGTTCGTCCTCGCGGCGGGCCAGGAGGGCCTCCAGGCCGGCCTGGGGCGGGACGAGGCGGCCGGAGGCCGAGCCCCCGCGGGCCCCTGCCCCGGCCCCGGCCTCGGTGTCGGCATCGGTGTCGGTGTCGGTGTCGGCGTCGGCGTCGGCGTCGGCGTCGGCGGTGGAGCGCAGCAGTGCCAGGTCCGCCAGCCGGTCCAGGGCGCCGGCGACCTGCTGCCGGGCGGTGCCCAGTGCGTCGGCCAGGGCGTCCACACCCCAGTCGGGATGCTCCAGCATGAGCCGGTAGACGGCCTCCGACGTGGTGTCGAGTCCCAGTACGCGCAGCATCGGTGTATCCCCCAGGAATCGTGATGGGTGGTCGGGCCGGCACCCGTCGGCGGGTCGGGGCGGCCGGTGGGTGCCGGGGTGAGGTGCCGGGAATGGCTGTCGGGGGGGGGGGGGGGGGGCGCGGGGGGGGGGGGGGGGGCGGCGGGCCCCGCCCCGGGGGGCGCCCCGGGGGGGCGCGCGGCGCGCGCGCGC
>NZ_JBHXTC010000022.1:118269-119586 GCF_042677605.1 Streptomyces sp. NPDC127106
CATCCGTGCCGTGGCACGGATGTGACCGGCCGCAACCCTGTGAGGGGCCGCCGCGCTGCGGCACAATCGGCGAGTGCACCTCGTCGAGTTCGCCCTCACCAAGCCTCCGAGCGCCCCGGACGTGTCCGCGGACGCGCTACTCGGCGCGCTGCGGGCCGGTTGCGAGCACGGCGACGGGGTGGAGCACCTGAGGGTGCACGCCGCGCGCTCCGGCGCACGCGGCGTGGCGTTCCTCCTCGCACCGGACGGGGCGAGCGCGGTCGAGCAGTGCCGCACCATGTGCCTGCGGGCGCTGGCCCGGTCAGCCGAGCTGGCCGGCTGGGGCCTGGCGCGCCCGACCACGGCCTGAGCATCCTCGACCACGCCTGGACGCGCCCCCGATGTGCTGGGGCGACGGCGCACCTTCGGAGGACGGCCGCTGCCCGCAGTCCCGTGGACGGGACGCCCGGCAGCGGTCCGGCCCAGTCCGGCCCGGCCCGGCCCGGCCCGGCCCGGCCCGGCAGCGTAAGAGACGCGATGCCGCGGATCGAGGTCACCCACGCACCCCCGGCACCAGCGGTCCCAAGGCGCAGCGGCCCCCACACCGGCGCCCCCACACGGTGTCCGGGCCGAACCGCTCCGCCCTCCCGCTCCGCCCTCCCGCTCCGCCTCCCGCAGCGGCTGCGCCGCCGCCCGGCTGGGCGGCGGCCGTGAGCCGGTCGGGGCCGTTCGAGCCGACCGGGCGCCGGCTCCGGCCGGCCCGCTGGTGCGGGCCCTGCCGGACCGCGGCCGAGGTGCCGGATGACGCCCGCCCGGTCCCCCCACGCGGCCACCGCCGCGGCCCGGGCCGCTGGCGCGGGCACCGAGATCCACGACACGGTGCTGATCGCGACCGCGTTCCCCGGTACGGCGGGGCGGACAGCGGTCGGCACCGTGCCTCCTCGGGCAGGAGGCGGAGTGGGGAACCGGGCGACAGCACGGCAACGGGGGGCGGGCCGGGCGGCCGCCGGGTCAGGCGAGGCCGGCGGCGGCGCGCAGGGCGTCGACGCGGTCGGTGCGCTCCCAGGTGAAGTCCTCGTCCTGGCGGCCGAAGTGGCCGTAGGCGGCGGTCCGGGCGTAGATCGGACGGAGCAGGTCGAGGTCGCGGATGATCGCGGCCGGGCGGAGGTCGAAGACCTCCGTGATGGCCTTCTGGATCGCCGGTACCGACACGGTCTCGGTGCCGAAGGTCTCCACGAAGAGGCCGACGGGCTCGGCCTTGCCGATGGCGTACGCGACCTGGACCTCGCAGCGCGAGGCGAGGCCGGCGGCGACCACGTTCTTCGCGACCCAGCGCAT
>NZ_JBHXTC010000023.1:0-90042 GCF_042677605.1 Streptomyces sp. NPDC127106
GGGCCCGGCCTCTCACGGCCGGGCCCCGCGCCCGCTCCGCCTCCCCCGAACAACCGGCAAGTACAGGAGCCCTCCTGATGTACCGACGCTCCGCCGCGGCTGCTGTTCTGCTGGCCGCAGCCCTGACCCTGACCGCCTGCAGCTCCGGCGGCGACGGCAGGTCCGACGAGGCCGCCAAGCCCAAGCCGCCGGCCGCCTCGTCGGTTCCGGACCCGGCGGACGCCACCGGGACGCCCCCCTCGCCGGGCGCGAAGCCGACGGGCCCCGTCCTCCCGGACGCGAAGCTCACCCCGAAGACGGGCAGTTTCACGGACAAGGAGAAGAAGTACCTCAGCGGCCGGGTGCCCGAGAAGATGGACCCGGCGGCCTTCCTGCAGACCGGGCAGGAGTCCTGCCAGCGGGTGGAGCGCACGGCCAAGCGCGACAAGGACGCGGCGACCGGGGCCGTCATCGCCGGCGAGATCCCCGACGCGACGAACGCGATCAACCACCTGTGCCCGGAGCAGAAGCCGATCCTGGCCGCCGCCGAGAAGGGCTTCCCGGACGGCACCCGCCCGGCGCCCGCGCAGGGCAGCTACCGGGCGCTGACCCAGAGCACGGGCTGCACCTGGCAGGTCAAGGGCAAGGACGGCGCGGTGCTGGCCTCCGGCCCGGAGACCGCCCCGAAGCCGGGCGACAAGATCACGGCCGCGATCCCGGCCGGCGCGGCGGAGTTCACCTCCACCGGCTGCTACGCCTGGATCCCGGCGTAACCCGCACCCCGCCCAGCGCCCCCGCGAACCCGGCCCACCGGAACCGCGGGGGCGCTGCCGCGTGCGGGTTTCATCTGCTGGGCAGGTACCGCTCGCGCACCTCGTACGCGACGGGCAGCCCCCGGCCGGAAGGGGTACCGGCCGGGGCGGACCAGCGGGCGGCTCCGATCGTTCTGGGGCGCGGGAACCCGGCTCGTCAGCAGTAGGCGATGGCGCAGCCGCGCCGCAGCGCGTGCTCCGCGGCCCCCAGGTACAGCGCGGTGAAGTAGGCCGCGTCCAGGTCTTCGAGCCAGGGGCCGGCACCGTGGGCGGCGGCCTGCTGCGCGTCCAGGTCGGCGAACCAGCCCGTCAGCGCGAGGTTCCCGCCGTCCCGCGGCACCCGGTCCGGTAGCCCCAGCACCCCGGCCAGTCGCCGGCCCGCCTCGGCGGTGCGGTGCGCACTGCGGACCCGGGCCCCGTCGCCGCCGAGCTCCGCCGAGACCGGCAGTTCGATGACGCCGTGGAAGTCGACCGGTATCAGCACGTCCCAGTCCAGCAGGGCCTCCTCGCACCGCCAGGCGGCCGGCTGCGCCCGGCACAGGGACTCCAGGCCGCCGTACGACCGGTTCACCTTCTCCTCGAACCGGTCGGGCGGGACCTCCGGCCGCACCGGCCGCACCGGCCGGTTCCGCCGGCCGAACCGGCCCAACAGCCCGCCGCCTGCGTCCGGCTCCGGCTCAGGCTCCGGCTCCGTTGCGGCGGCGGGGGTGAAAGGGTCCAGCCCCCGCCGCGTCAACTCCTCGTCGAGGGCGGCACCGAGGGGTCCGTAGACCTCCCCGTTCGCCCATTCGGCCGCTTCCACGTCCACCACGTAGATCCCCATGGGCCCAGGCTAGGGCGGGCCACCGACAACGGCCGGCGGTTCAGCGGCGCAGTGCGGTCTCGTAGACGGGCAGCAGGGTGTCGAGGACCGCGTCCATCGAGAAGGACTCCGCGGCCAGGTTCCGCGCCGCCCGGGAGGCGGCCGCGTTCGCCGCCGGCTCCAGCAGGGAGAGCACCGCCGCGGCCACGCCCGAGGGCCCCGGCTCGACCGCGTGGCCGGCTCCGGCCGCGGCGACGTCCTTGGCCAGCCCGTTGGAACGGGTCACCACCGTCGGGACGCCGACGGCGAGGGCCTCCAGCACCGACATCGGGAACGGCTCGTCCACCGACGGCAGCACGTACACGTGGGCCCGCCGCAGTTCGGCCTGTACTTCGGCGCCGGACAGCGCGCCCGGAACGGTGAACCGGTCCGCCAGGCCGAGCTCCGCGATGCGGGCGAGGACGGCGGCCCGCTCGCCCTCGTCGGGTCCCGCGACCACGAACTCGGCGTCCGGGTGCACGGTCAGGACGGCCGGGGCGGCGTCGACGAAGTCCACCGGCCGCTTGCGGGCCTGCAGGCGGGCCGAGTACAGGATGCGCGGCGGGCCGCTCGGGGCCGGGCGGGCGTCCTGTGCCGGGGTGCCGTTGACGAGCCGGACCGCGCCGGGCAGCGGCCCGCCGACGACGGCGTCGAGCCCGTCGCGCTCGTACGGGGTGAGGTGGAGGACCGCGTCCGCACCGCGCAGCAGCCGCCGTACGGCCAGCGCGTCGAGGACCTTGGCGAGCAGTTTGCCGCTCGGGTCCACCATGCCGTGGGTCTGGAGCACGAGGGGCCGCCCGGCGCGCAGCGCCGCCAGGGCCACGGGCAGCGTGACCAGGTCCCGGGCCAGGTGGACGTGGACCACGTCGGCGTCCCGTACGAGGCGCCCGGCCGAGGCCAGCAGGGCCGGCGAGGTGATGCCGCTGAAGCCGAGGGGGAGCAGCCGGCGGGCCGGGAACAGCCGTGCGGGGACGCCCTCGACCGAGGTGGGCCAGGGGTCGCCGAAGCCTTCGCCGAGGGCCACCAGGCCGGCCTCGTGGCCGCGCGCCCGCAGCCCCTTGGCGAGGTTGAGCGCGACCCGCACCGGTCCGCCGAAGGCGTGCGAGGGGGAGTGCAGGGTGACGGCGTGCAGGACTCTCACTTCGGCTCCTCCACCGGGCGGCGCTGCCCGTCCAGGGTCTGCAGGGTCAGTGCGGGAAGGTCCTTGTGGACCACCGCTCCGGCGCCCGCCACCGCGCAGCGGCCCACCGTGACCCCGGCCAGCACGGTCGCCCGTACCGCCACCCAGGCGCCGTCCTCGACGGTGACGGGCGCGTTGCGGTAGCGGAAGTCCGCGGCGCGGTGGTCGTGGGAGCCCGTGCACAGCATGGCCTCCTGCGAGATGCACACGTTCGCCCCGATGGTGACCGGCTCCAGGTTGAGCAGCCAGGCCCCCTCGCCGATCCACGTGTGGTCGCCGACGGTGAGCTTCCACGGCCACAGCACCCGCACCCGGTGGCGTATGAGGACGCCCTCGCCGATCCGCGCGCCGAACGCGCGCAGCAGCGCCACCCGCAGCCGGGCCGGGCAGAACCACGCCATGAACACCGTGTTCATCACGGCGAACCAGAGCGCCTGGGTCAGCAGCCCGCGCCCCTTGTCGTACCCGGCCAGCGTGAAGGCAGGTAGATCACGCAACGGTTGCCCCTCGTCGTTCCGCCCCGGCCGCGCCGCCCCGGCGCGGCCCGCTCAGACTAGACTGCGCGCGGACCAGGCACATGGGGTGGGGGCAGCAGTGGCAACGGAGATGCGCAACCCCCTCCTGGCGGCGTTCCGGCCGGAGGCCCGCAACCCCTTCGAGGAGGCGGACGCGAACCGCTGGGGCCGGGTCACCAGCCCCCGCACGCTGCTCTCCCGTGCGCTGTCGGTCCCGCTCATCCTCGGCTTCACCGTCTTCCTGCCGCTGTTCGTCGCCAGCCAGTCCGGCGACGGCCAGCGCGACGCGGCCTTCTGGCTCCAGCTCCTGCTCACCATGTACGCGGGCGCCCGGCTCTCGGCGATGGTGCTGACCAGCCGCCGCAAGCTGCTCCAGGGCTCCTTCTGGCTCTTCGTGTACATGGCGATGGGGGTGGCCCCGCTCGCCCAGGCGGTCCTGGGCCGGGTGCCGACCCCGGTCGTCGGCCCCCGCTCCGACCTCACCCTGGCCATCGGTCTGGTCCTGCTCGGCTGCACCGCCTTCGACGTCGGCGTGCTGCTGGCCCGCCACCGGCCCGCGGGACGGGCGGGCGGCTCCCGCAAGGAGCGCCGCCCGGCCATGGCGCACCGGCGCCGGCTGCAACTGCTGACCGTGCTGGCCTTCCTGTGCAGCGGCGTGTTCATCCTCAAGCTCGGCGGCCCGGCGGTGTTCTTCTCCAGCCGTCAGGAGATCATCGCGGGCATCGAGGAGGCGGGCGTCTCCAACGGTGACGGCCAGGCCGGCCAGGCGTTCCTGCGCGGCTTCGGCACCGTGCCGGCGCTGCTCGCCCTGCTGCTGTACACGCGCTGGCTGATCACTTCGAAGTACGCCCGCCGCAAGGTCTCGGTCATCGTGGCCTGGGGGGCGCTGTGCGTGCTGAACCTGATCGTCAACAACCCCGTCTCGAACCCGCGCTACTGGTTCCTGACGGTCATGTTCGCGCTGCTCTTCACCGTCTTCCCGGTGAGCGCCGCGATGTACCGGGTCGCCCTGTCGATGGCGGTGGTGGTGGCCCTGCTGCTCTTCCCCTTCGCGGACCGCTTCCGGTACGACGAGAAGAACTACAAGCCGGTCGAGACGACCTCGTTCCTGGAGCCGCTGGCCCTCAAGGACTACGACCAGATCGGCATGTTCGCGAACACGATCACCTTCTCCGAGTCCGGGCCCGGTCACTTCTACGGTCAGCAGCTCGCGGGATCGGTGTTCTTCGCGGTGCCGCGGTCGGTCTGGCCGGGGAAGCCGAGGGACACCGGTGTGATGGTCGGCCAGTGGATGGGCACGGTCAACACCAACCTCTCCTCCCCGATCTGGGCGGAGCTGTGGATCGACTTCGGGCCCCTCGGCATGGGCGCGGGGCTGCTGGGCATGGGGTACGCGGCCGCGCGCGTGGACCGTCGCTACGCCAAGCGGGCCACCCGCCGGGCGCCTTCGGGGAGCCTGATCTCGGTGGTCGTCCCGCTGGTGGCCGGGTACTCGTTCATCCTGCTGCGCGGGCCGCTGCTCCAGGCCTCGGGCCGGGTGGCGATCGCGGCGCTGTGCCTGGCGCTCGTGGCGACGTACCGGACGGACAAGTCCACCACCCTGCGCTGAGCGGCGGGTGGTCCGGCCGCCGGGCCGGTCACCGGGCCGGCCGCCGGGCCGGTCACCGGGCCGGCCGCCGGGCCGGTCACCGCGGGGTCACCGGGTCGGGTGGGCCGGTCACTTCGACTCGACGTGCAGCAGCATCCGCTTGAGGAGGGCCGAGAGCGCGGCGCGCTCCGCGTCGTCGAGGGGCTCGACCATCTCCGCTTCGGCGACGCCCCGCCAGTGCATGGCCTCGCTCCACCGCTCGTGGCCGGTGTCGGTCAGCTCGACGTCGACCCGGCGGCGGTCGCCCGCGGCGCGCACCCGGCGGATCAGCCCGGCCCTTTCCAGGCTGTCGAGGCGGCCGGTCATCCCTGCGGGGGAGAGCAACAGTTCGGCGGCGAGCTCGCCGGAGGGCGCCCGCCAGGGCGCGCCGCGGGAGGCGAGCCGGTGCATGGTCTCGAACTCGAACTCCTGCAGACCGGTCTCGGCCAGGGCCCGCTCCTTGCCGTACTTGACGTGCTTGGCGAGCAGTTGGATCCGGGTGATGACCCCCTCGGTGGGCACGTCGAAGGGCACCTTGCCGCTCCAGCGGGCGATGTGGCGGTCGACTGAGTCCTCGGGGTCCACTGCGTCCATGCCGGCAGTATCGCACCCCCGAGCGTATATTTCGTTGACGAAGGATTCGCTGGCGAAATACCCTCTCCGTCGTGACCTCGCCCCTCAGACGGCTCCTCGCCGGCCGTACCGCCGCGGCCCTCGCCACCGCCCTCATCCCCACCACCCTCACCCTGGCCGTCGTGCGCACCGGTTCGGCCGCGGACCTCGGTATCGTGCTCGCGAGCGAGCTGCTGCCGATGCTCCTCCTCCTGCCCGTCGCCGGTGTCGTCGCCGACCGCCACCCCGCCCGGCGGGTCGTGCTCGCCGCCGACCTGGTCCGCGCCGCCGCCCAGGCGGCCACCGGACTGCTGCTGATGGCCGGCCCCGTGCGGATCGGCTGGCTCGCCGCGCTCGCCGCCGTCACCGGCGCCGGCGTCGCCTTCGGCACCCCCTCCGCCCGCGCCCTCGTCGCCGCCGTGGTCCCGGCCCCGGACCGGCTGCGCGTCAACTCCCGGCTGGCGGTGGCCGGCGGGCTCGCCCAGATCGCCGGACCCGCCGCGGCCGGCGGCATGATGCTGGCCCTCGGCGCCGGCTGGTCCTCCCTCCTCACCGCCGCCCTGTTCGCCGCCTCCGCGCTCACCCTCGGCGGACTGCGGCCCGCCGCCGCCCCGGCCGCCGGCCCCGCGGCCCGGGCCGGCTTCGCCGCCGAACTGCGGGGCGGCTGGGTCGAGGCCCGGCGCCACCCCTGGTTCCTGGCCAATGTCCTCGCCCACGGGGTCTGGCACCTCGCGGCCGGACTGCTGCTCACCCTCGGGCCGCTGATCGCCGTGGAGAGCCTGGGCGGGGCCGGCTCCTGGGTCGTCATCGCCCAGGCGGGCACGGCAGGGATGCTCGCCGGGGTCTGGGCGGCCGGCCGGCTCCCGATCCGCAGCCCGCTGCACGCAGTGGCCGTCGGGGCCGCCGCGCAGGCCCTGCCGCTCGCCGCCCTCGCGCTGCGGCTGCCGGTGGCGGTGACGGCGGCCGCGTACTGCACGGCGATGTTCGGGCTGGGGGTGCTCAGTCCCCTGTGGGAGACCGAGTTGCAGCGCCGCATCCCGCTGGAGGCGCTGGGCCGGGTCGGCTCCCTCGACACCCTCATCTCGTTCGCGGCCCGCCCGCTGGGCCTGGCGGTGGCCGCCCCGCTGGCGGGCGTCACGGGGACGGCGGCGCCGCTGCTGGCCGCCGCCGTGCTGACTGCCGTCGCCAACCTCGGGGTACTGCTGCTTCCGGACATCCGCCGGCGGCCGGGGGAACGGGAGGCCGCCCTGGCCCTGCGATGATGTGGCCCTCGTACACACGTGCCTCGCCCGTGCGCGTGTGCCGACGCCGGGATCAGGGGTACGCATGTCACGTTTCGGAGCCGCGCTGCGGGAGTTGCGCGGGGCGCAGAAGTCGGCGAAGGGGGTTTCGCTCTACTCGCGGTTCGTCAACCGGCCCGCGGGACGGTACCTGGCCGCCTCCTCCTACGTCCTCGGACTGACCCCGAACCAGGTGACCCTCGTCAGCGCCGTCTTCAGCTTCGCCGCCGTGGCCGCCGTGGCCCTGGCCGCGCCCTCCTGGGGGTTGGGGATCGCCGTGTGGGCGGCCCTGGCCGTCGGCTTCGCCTTCGACTCCGCCGACGGGCAGCTCGCCCGGCTGCGGGGCGGGGGCAGCGCGGCCGGCGAGTGGCTCGACCACGTCGTGGACTGCGCCAAGCTGACCGCGCTGCACACCTGCGTGCTGATCGCCTTCTACCGTTTCCCCGAGGCGTACGGAACGGGCGGCGCGGGCTGGCTGCTGGTGCCGCTGGGCTTCCAGTTCGCCGCGGTCGTCACCTTCTTCGGCGGGCTGCTGACCGAGAAGCTCAAGCCCAAGCCGGCCCCCGGCAGCCCCGCCGCCGCACCGTCGACCCTGCGCGCGGTGGCGTTGCTGCCCGTCGACTACGGGGTGTTCTGCCTGGTCTTCCTGCTGCTCGGCGGCGGGGGGCTGTTCCGCTGGGCCTACGCCGGTCTGGGCGCCGTCGCGGCGCTGTTCCTGCTGGCGTTCCTCGCGAAGTGGTTCCGGGAGCTCAGCGCCGTTCCGCGGTGACGGATTCCGCGGGCGGTTCGGCGAGCGCGTCCAGGGCCCGGCGCAGCTGGGTGCTCGACGTGTGCACCGTGTAGGGGAAGTACACGACGTCGACGCCGACGGCCGCGAAGTCCCGCTCCAGCTTGTCGCCCTTGGGGGTGCCCCGCCAGTCGTCGCCCTTGAAGAGCACGTCGAAGCGGACCTGCTTCCAGGTCTCCACCTTGTCCGGGACCGTCTCGACGAACGCGGCGTCCACGTACTTCACACTGCGGACGATCTCCAGACGCTCCACCAGCGGAATCATCGGGCGGCGCCCCTTCGCCCGCTCGGCCATCTCGTCGGAGACCACGCCGGCCACCAGGTAGTCGCACTGACTCCGGGCGTGCCGAAGGATGTTGAGATGTCCGATGTGGAAGAGATCGTACGCGCCCGGCGCGTAGCCGACTCGATACGGTCTGCGCGCGCCGGCGCCAAGTGCGGACATGTCCTGCTCCGTCATGAGTTACCCCCCAGCAACCACACCCCCCGGTGTGGTGGATTAGCAGACAATAGCGTGCACGTTCCGCGGCGTGCCGGTGAACGAATAGGGTGACGTGCGCATCATCCTGGGGAGAAGGGGACCTCACGTGTCCACATCCGGTCACCGGCGCTTGCTGCTGGTTTCCACCAATTACGCTCCCGAGCACGCGGGAATCGGTCCGTACGCCACCCAGATCGCGGAGCACTGGGCGGATATCGGCCACGAGACGCACGTCCTCGCCGGCATGCCGCACTACCCGTCGTGGGCGCTCGAACCGGAGTACAAGGGCGCACTGCGGCGCACGGAGCGGCGCGCGGGAGTCACCGTGCACCGGCGCGCGCACACCGTGCCCGCCGTCCAGACCGCCGTGAAGCGCGCCCTGTTCGAAGGATCGATTCTCCTTCACGGTGCCGCGGCCCCGCCCCGGATGCCCCGCCCGCACGCGGTCATGGCCCAGATGCCCAGCCTGGCCGGCGGCGTGCTCGCCGCCCGCCTCGCCGCGAAGTGGAAGGTCCCCTTCGTTCCGGTCGTCCAGGACCTGATGGGCGCCGCCGCCGCACAGAGCGGCATCAGCGGCGGCGACAAGGCGGCCGCCCTCGCCGGCCGCGCGGAGGCCTACGCCCTGAAGCGGGCCACCCTCGTCGGCGTCATCCACGAGACCTTCGTCGACCGCGTCGTCGGCATGGGCGTGGACCCGAAGAAGATCCGCCTGGTGCCCAACTGGTCCCACGTGCCCCAGCCGACCAAGCCGCGCGGCGAGACCCGCCACCACCTCGGCTGGGCACCCGGCCAGACCGTCGTGCTGCACTCCGGCAACATGGGCCTCAAGCAGGGTCTGGAGGTCCTCGTCGGCGCGGCCCGCCTGGACCCGAGCGTCCGCTTCGTCCTCATGGGCGACGGCAGTCAACGCCCCGCCCTCGAAGCCCTGTCGGCCGACGTCCCGAACCTGGACATCATCCCCCCTGCCGCCGACGGAGAGTTCCCGGATATCCTCGCGGCGGCGGACGTACTCGCCGTAACACAGCATGCGGCCGTGCTCGACATGAGCGTGCCGTCCAAACTGACCTCCTATTTCCAGGCCGGCCGTCCCGTCGTCGCCTCCGTGGCGGCGGAGGGCGGCACCGCCCAGGAAGTGGAACGTTCGGGTGCCGGGGTGCTCGTACCGCCGGAGGACCCCGAGGCCCTGTTGAAGGCCGTACGGGTCCTCGCCGAGGACCCCGAGGGCGCGGACGCACTGGGGTCGGCCGGGCCCCGCCACGTGGCGGCCCACCTGAGCCGTGACGCGGGCCTGGCCCGCATCGACGCACTGATAGACGAAGCACTTGGGGGTCCGCAGCCGTGATCGAGACGCACCGCCCCGCAGCGGTCCCGGCCGAGGACGAACCCGACCTCCTCCGGGACCAGTTCCGCCAGCTCCTGCGCTACCGACGGCTCATCGGCGCGGGCCTGGGCATCGGACTGCTGGGCGGCGTCTACCTCGGCATCTCCACCGCCGACACCTACGTCGCGACCACGGACGTGGTGCTGCGCGCGCCCACCGACGACCCGTTCAACCCGAGCCTCGCCCCCGACAAGGCGATCAACATCGGCTCGGAGCGCCAGGTCGCGCTCTCCAGCTCCATCGCCAACGAGGCCGCCAAGAAGCTCGGCGTGTCCTCGAAGGACTTCGCCGAGCTGCGCGCCGGCCTCCAAGTCACCAACCCGCCGCAGACCATGGTGCTGCGCTTCACCTACACCGCCTCCTCCCCGAAGGAGGCCGCGAAGCGCGCCAACGCGATGACCAACGCCTACCTGCTCAAGCGGCAGGAATCGCTCGACGTCACCCGCGACACGATGGTCAAGGGCTACCAGGAGCAGCGCGACCCCGTCGCCAAGCAGCTCGACGAGCTCGTCAAGCAGATCAACGGCATGCCGGCCGGCCCGGCCCGCGACACCGCCTACTCCTCCAAGACCGACCTGCAGAGCAAGCTCAACACGCTCAACAGCAACATCGCCAAGCTCCAGGCCCTGGACATGACCCCCGGCCGAATCACCAGCGCCGCCACCCCGCCCAGCGACGGCGACGGCCCCGGCATCCCCATGTCCCTCGCCCTCGGCGCGGCCGTGGGCCTCGCGCTCGGCCTCCTCGCCGCCTGGGTCCGGCTCGTCTTCGACCCGGCACCCCGCTCGGAGGGCGACGTCGCGCGGGCCCTGCGCGCCCCCGTCCTGGGCTCCCTGCCGCGGGACAAGAGCGCCGGCGGGCCGCTGCTCGCGGCCGGCGAGGAGGACCCCCGCCTCGCGGAGGAGTTCCGCCAGGTCGCCTTCCGACTCGCCTACGACTCCCGCTTCGCCGACCGGCGCCGCCTCCTCGTCGTCGCCCCGCGCGGCAGCAGCGAGATCGCCGCCGCCGTGGCCGTGAACCTGGCCGCCTCTTTCGCCGAGACCGGCAAGGACGTCCTGCTCATCGAAGCCGACCTGCGCACCCCGGTCCTGGCCAGCCAGCTGCCCACCGACGCCGGCGGCCGGCTGCGCTGGAGCCAGCCGGACGCCCCCGCGCAGGGCGATTCCGACTGGCCCGACGGACGCCAGCTCGTCGTGGACGCCGGCGAGTCCGGCGCCTTCGACCTGATCCCCGGCGACCGGGTCCGCAACGTGGCCCGCGCGCTGACCTCCCCGCGCGCCACCCGGCTGATCTCCGAGGCCGACTCGCCCAACTCCACCGTCGTGGTGCTCGCCCCGCCCGTCCTGTCGTACGCCGACGCCCTCGCCCTCGTCGACCGCGTGGACGGCGTCCTCGTCGTCTGCGACCCGCGCGCCGTGCACCGCAGCGACCTGACCCGGATCCGCGAGCTGATCACCGGCGCCGGCGGCACCGTGCTCGGCGCCGTCGTGCACGCCCCGCTGCCGGTCGAGAAGCGCGGCCGCGGCGTCAAGTCCAAGGGCGGGTCCCCGGCCCCGGCCCCGGCCCCCGCCCCCGCGCCCCGGCGGCAGCAGCCCCAGCCCCAGCCGCTCACCCGGCAGCCGGCCGGGAACGACCAGCACATCCCGGGCGACGGCACCGACACCGTCGCCCTGCGCACCGTCCGCATGGGCAACAGGTGAGCCGGCGGGCCCTCGCCGCCGTCTCCTCCGTCCTGGACCAGGCCGCCTCCAGCGCCACCAACATCCTCGTGCTGGTGCTGGCGGCCCGGCTGTCCTCGGCGGCCGGCTTCGCCGACTTCTCCATGGTGTACGTGGCCTTCAGCGTGCTCCTCGGGCTGAACACGGCGTACGTCGGCCAGACCGTGGTCCTGGAGAAGGACGGTGACCGGCTCGGTGCCGTGTGCCGCTCGGCGGTCGGGTTCACCGCAGCCGCCGCGGCCGCCGCCGGCGCGGTCCTCGCCGCCGCCGGCCTGGCCCTGCCCGGCGCCGTCGGGTGGGCCTTCCTCGCCCTGGGCCTGGTCCTGCCGCTCGTCCTCGTCCAGGACGCCCTGCGCTACTGCTTCTCCGCGCTGCGCACGCCCGAGCGGGCCCTCGCCGCGGACGCGCTGCGGCTCGTGTGCGTCGTCGGCGCCCTGCTCGCCCAGCCCGAAGGGGCCTCGCCGGGCCGACTGGTGCTGGTGTGGGGGCTGTCCGCGCTCCCCGCGCTGGGGCTCGGCCTGCTGCTGCTCCGCCCGTACGTCCGCGGGGCGCGGGCGGACCTGCGCCCCTACCTGCGGCGCGGCCACCTCGGGCAGCGGTTCGTGGTGGAGTTCGCCGTCGGCAACGGCTCCAGCCAGCTCGCGGTGCTGGGCCTCGGCGTGTTCGCGACCCCGCTCGCGGTGGGTGCGCTGCGCGGCGCCACCACCCTGTTCGGGCCGCTGAACGTGCTGTTCAACTCGGCGAACGCGTTTGGGCCGCCGGTCGTGGGCCGGGCCTCCGGCAAGCGGGGCGTGGTCCGGCTGACCCTGCTGACGGGCGCCTCGCTCGCGGTCCTCGGCGCCGGCTGGGCGGCCGTGCTGTACGCGCTGCCCGACGCGATGGGCCGGCAGCTGCTCGGGGACACCTGGGGAGCGGCCGCCGCGCTGCTGCCGGCGACCGGCGCGCAGTACGCGGTCATGGGCCTGGGCACCTGCGCCCTGCTCACCCTGCGGGTGCTCGCCCCGAAGGCCACGCTCTCCCTCCAGGTGGTGTTCTCCCTGCTCTCCGTGGCGTTCCTGCTCGGCGGCTACGCGGCCTTCGGCGTCACCGGGGCGGCCTGGGGACTGGCGGCGGGCTCCGCCCTCAAGGCCGCGGCGGGCTGGCTGCGGGTGGCCCGCCTCCGGGTCCCCGCCGAGCCGCTCGTCACCGCCGCCTGAACCCGCGCCTCAGTCCGCCACCCGCAGCAGCAGCACCGACCGGGCCGGCACCGTGAGCGTCTGCCCGCCGCGGTGCCGGGTGCCCGGCGGGGCGGCCTGCTCCTCCCGCGCGGTGTCCAACAGCAACTCGTACTCCCGCGCCCACGGTGGCCCCGGCAGCACCCACGACAGCGGCCGGTCCCCGGCGTGCAGCAGCGCGAGGAAGCTGTCGTCGCCCACCTGCCGCCCCTGCGCGTCCCGCCCCGGGATGTCCCGCCCCGACAGGTACATGCCGAGAGCGGCGGTCGGCGCGTACCAGTCCCGCTCCGTCATCTCGGCGCCCGCCGGGGTGAACCAGGCCAGGTCCCGCAGGCCGTCCGCGCCCTGCGCCCGGCCCGAGAAGAACGCCCGCCGGCGCAGCACCGGGTGCTGCCGGCGCAGCGCCACCAGCCGCGCGGTCAGCGTGCACAGCTCCCGCCAGGCCGGATCGTCCAGCAGCGACCAGTCCACCCAGCCCGTCTCGTTGTCCTGGCAGTACGCGTTGTTGTTGCCGTCCTGGGTCCGCCCGAACTCGTCGCCCGCCACCAGCATCGGCACCCCCGTGGACAGCAGCAGCGTGGTCAGCAGGTTGCGCAGCTGCCGCCGCCGCAGCCGGCGGATCCGGGCGTCGTCCGTCTCGCCCTCCGCACCGCAGTTCCACGAGCGGTTGTCGTTCGTCCCGTCCCGGCCCGCCTCGCCGTTGGCCTCGTTGTGCTTGCGCTCGTACGACACCAGGTCGCGCAGGGTGAAGCCGTCGTGGGCGGTCACGAAGTTCACCGAGGCGTAGGGCCGCCGCCCGCCCCACGCGTACAGGTCGCTCGACCCCGACAGCCGGTACCCCAGGTCCCGTACGTCCGGCAGCGCGCCCCGCCAGAAGTCCCGCACCGCATCCCGGTAGCGGTCGTTCCACTCCGTCCACAGCGGCGGGAAGGCCCCCACCTGGTAGCCGCCCGAGCCGACGTCCCACGGCTCGGCGATCAGCTTGACCCGCCGGAGCACCGGGTCCTGGGCGATCACCGCGAGGAACGGCGAGAGCATGTCCACGTCGTGCATCGACCGGGCCAGCGCCGCCGCCAGGTCGAAGCGGAAGCCGTCCACCCCCATCTCCGTCACCCAGTAGCGCAGCGAGTCCGTGATCAGGCGCAGGACGTGGGGGCGGCCCGCGTGCAGGGTGTTCCCGCAGCCGGTGTAGTCGGCGTAGCGGCGCTGGTCGGACTGGAGCCGGTAGTAGCCGCGGTTGTCGACGCCGCGCAGCGACAGGGTCGGGCCCAGCTCGCCCGCCTCCGCCGTGTGGTTGTAGACCACGTCGAGGATGACCTCGATCCCCGCCGCGTGCAGCGCCTTCACCATCCGCTTGAACTCGCCGACCTGCTGCCCGGCCGTACCGGACGCGGAGTACCCGGCGTGCGGGGCGAAGTAGCCGATCGAGTTGTAGCCCCAGTAGTTCCGCAGCCCCCGGCGCAACAGATGGTCCTCGTGCGCGAACTGGTGCACCGGCAGCAACTCGACCGCGGTCACCCCGAGCCGGGTCAGGTGCTCGACCGCCGCCGGGTGGGCCAGGCCCGCGTACGTCCCGCGCAGCTCGGGCGGGATCCCCGGATGGCGCATCGTGAACCCGCGCACGTGCAGCTCGTAGATGACCGAGTCGGCCCACGGGGTCTTCGGCCGGACGTCGTCCGCCCAGTCGTCGTCATCGTGGACCACCACCCCCTTGGGCACGGACGGCGCCGAGTCCCGGTCGTCGCGCACCGTGTCCGCGATGTACTGCTGCGGCCAGTCCCGGACGTGCCCGTACACCTCCGGCGGCAGTACGAAGTCGCCGTCGACGGCCCGCGCGTACGGGTCCAGCAGCAGCTTCGCCGGATTGAACCGGGCGCCCGTCCACGGGTCCCAGCGGCCGTGCACCCGGAACCCGTACCGCTGCCCGGGCCCCACACCCGGCAGGAATCCGTGCCAGATCTCGTGCGTCAGCTCGGTCAGCGCGCACCGGGTCTCGGCGCCGTCCGCGTCGAACAGGCAGACCTCCACGGCCTCCGCGCCCTGCGCCCACAGCGCGAAGTTGGTGCCCGCCGTCCCGTCCGGCCCGGCGCGGAACCGCGCCCCCAGCGGGTGCGAGGATCCCGGCCACACCGGGGGCCCTGCGGGCGGCGCGGCCCGCCGCACCGGCTCCCGGCCCTGCGCGACAACGCCCGGGGCCTCGACCGGCCCCACGGCGGCGGCATCCACCGCCTCTTTCTCGGCTGCGCTCGACACTGCCCGCCTCCACGGCTCCTGGGTACCGGCGGGGGCAGGGCTGTGCGGCCCGGGCGTCCCGGCCCGGTCCCGCCCCCGTCTGGTCCTTCTCACTGTTCTGCCCGGACAGTTCCCCCCGGAACGTGGCCCGCGGCCACGTTTCCCCCGGGGGGCCCGGTCGTTGGAGGGGGCGTGAGACTTGTGACGAGGCGGGCAGGGGCCGGCTGGGCCGCCGTGACGGCATGGGCGTGCCTGCTGGGCGGCCTGGCCGGGTGCACCGAGGACGGCCGCTCACCGGTCGAGATCCAGCTGCCCGGCAAACCCCGGTCGCCCCAGGAGGCCATCCGGATCACTCCCGAGGACAACGCCAAGGGGGTCCCGGCCGACGGCCCGCTGACCGTCCGGGTGCCCGAGGGGCGCCTGGAGCGGGTCGTGGTCACCAAGGTGGAGGACGCCCAGGAGGAGCGCGTCCCCGGCCACATCGCCCCCGACGGCCTGAGCTGGAGCCCCGACCCGGCGGCCGGCAAGCTCGCCCTCGCCGCCAAGTACACCGTCGACGCGGTGGCCCGCGACGGCCACGACCGCCGCCAGGCCCGGCACACCACGTTCACCACCTACGTGCCCGGAGAGCGGTTCATCGGCTACTTCAAGCCCGAGAACCGCTCCACCGTCGGCGTCGGCATGATCGTCTCGTTCAACTTCAGCCGGCCCATCGAGAACCGGGCCGAGGTGGAGCGGGCCATCACCGTCACCGCCGACCCGGCCGTCGAGATCGCCGGCCACTGGTTCGGCCGCAACCGCCTCGACTTCCGGCCCAAGGAGTACTGGAAGCCCGGCACCGAGGTCTCCGTCAGGATGCGGCTGCGCGACGTCCAGGGCGCCCCCGGCGCGTACGGCGTCCAGGACAAGACCGTCCGGTTCACCGTCGGCCGCTCCCAGGTCTCCACCGTGGACGCGGCCGCGCACACCATGGAGGTCCGCCGCGACGGGCAGCTCCTCTCCACCGTCCCGATCACCGCCGGCGCACCCGAGAACACCACCTACAACGGCAAGATGGTGGTGACGGAGATGTTCGACGTCACCCGCATGAACGGCCAGACCGTCGGCTTCGGCGGCGAGTACGACATCCCCGACGTCCCGCACGCCATGCGGCTGACCACCTCCGGGACCTTCCTGCACGGCAACTACTGGGCCAGCCCCGACACCTTCGGCACCACCAACGTCAGCCACGGCTGCATCGGGCTCCGCGACGACAAGGGCGGCGGCTCGGACACCCCCGCCGGCTGGTTCTTCGACCGGACCCTGGTCGGGGACGTGGTGGAGGTCGTCAACTCGACCGACAAGACGGTGGCCCCGAACAACGGACTCGGCGGCTGGAACATGTCCTGGGCCGACTGGGTGGCCGGCTCCGCCATCGCCTGACCCGGAACCGCTTCCCCGCGTACGGATCCGCCGACCCCCGCGCACCGGCCCGACCCTGCCCGCACGGGTGATCCGTGTGATCGGAATGCCGTAGCGGGGGAGTGTCCCCACGCGCCCCGCCCAGCTCCTGCCTCCAGCCTGTCAGGGCACCTCAGCGCACCTCGGCGCAGGCGACGGAGACGGAGCGTCATGGCAGCAAGGAACTGGGCCCTCGGGCTCGCGATCGGAGCCGTCCTGGCCGCGGCGGTGCCCGCTGACGCCCGCGCGTCCGCCCCCGGCACCGCCGCCCCGGCCGCGGCCGCCCTCAGGGCACCGCTGCCCGATGGCCTCGGCCCCTGTCTCGGCAACGCCTGCCCCGACCCGTACCCGCCGATCGGCAGCGACGGCATTCCCAAGGGCCGTGACAACGGCGTCAACATCTTCGTCGGCGGCGACTTCCAGGTCCGCGGACGCGCTTCCGAGGCCGAGGGCCGGATCGTCGTCCTCGGTAGCTTCGACCAGGACAAGGCAGCCGGCTCCGACAGCCGCTACAACGTGGGCGTCGTCGGCGCCGGATCGCTCGTTCCGCCCCCCGCCGGCGCCGCTTTCCTCACCACCGGCGGCAACGTCACCGTGGCCGAGGGCGAGCGGCTGCTCGCCGACACCGGCGTCGTCCGGCACGCAGGCACGCTCACCGGTGCCGTCAGCGGCACCCCCGTCCGGGACGCCGCCGCCGTCACCCCGTACGCCGGCCTGCGCGACCGGCTCACCGCCGCCAGCCGCTGCTACGCCCGCCCGGACGGCCGGAACCTGCGGCCCGCCACCGGGACCGTCGCCAACAACGGCTACGAGACCCTCTTCACCGGCGACGACAGGGCGCCCCTCCAGGTCTTCAACGTCGACGCCGACCTGGTGGGCCGCACCGGCGACCAGCAGGGCGTCCGCTTCACCGGGATCCCGGCCGGTGCCACCGTCCTCGTCAACGTCCTCGGCACCACCCGCACCCTCAACACCTACAGCGGCGGCATCGCCGACACCGACCCGCTCAACGCGTACCGCGAGCGGCTGCTGTGGAACTTCCCGGACGCCACCGCGGTGAACCTGACCGGCACGGGCCAGTTCCAGGGCAGTTTCCTGATGGGCGAGCAGTCGTCCCGGACCACCGTCACCCTCCCCGGCATCAACGGCCGCTTCTTCACCACCGGCTCCGTCACGCACACCAGCTCCCGGTCCGGGGGCGGCGGCCAGGAGTTCCACGCGTACCCCTTCAACGGGCACCTGCCCGACTGCCGCGAGCCGGGTCCGGTCACCGGCACGGTCGCCGTCCGCAAGGTCGACGCCGAGCGCACCTCCCTCGCGGGGGCGACGTTCCAGCTGTGGCGGGAGACGAACGGCATCGAAGGCCTCCAGGTGGACGGCACGGGCCGCGACGAACTCGTCCGGGCCTCGTGCGTGACCGGCGCGGACGGCCGCTGCCAGGCGGTGGTCCCGGTCGGCACGTACCACTGGCGCGAGACCGCCGCCCCCACCGGGTACGAGCTGCCCGAACAGCCGGTGGTCACCGTCGTCCTGAACGAGGGCAACGCGGCCGCCGGGGTCACGGTGACCGTCCCCAACACCCGGGAGGAGACCGGGGGCGGGATCCGGCTCCTGAAGAAGGACCGCAAGACGGGGCAGCCGCTGCGGGGTGCCGTGTTCGAGCTCTGGAAGGAGACGAACGGCACGGCGGGCCTGCAGACCAAGGGGGGTAGCGCGGACCTCCTCGTCCACTCGGGCTGCGCCACGGACGCGGAGGGCACCTGCGGCTTCGAGCGGCTGGAGGAGGGCTGGTACTACCTGCGGGAGACGGCCGTGCCCGAGGACTACGCCCTCCCGGCGAACCGTGTCACCGGGCCGCTGCGGCTCGACGCGAACACCCCGGGCGGGACGCTCGACGTGACGCTGCACAACGACCGCGACCACCAGGGCAAGGACGAGGACGGCGAGAACGACAAGGAGAAGGAGAAGGAGAAGGAGAAGGGCAAGCACAAGGACAAGGACACGGACGAGGGGAAGGACGAGGAGAAGGAGCACCCGGGCAGGGACCAGGACCAGGACAGGGACAGGGACCAGAACCAGAACCAGGACCAGGACCAGAACCAGGACCAGGACCACCCGGGCGACAAGGACGAGGACGAGGGCGAGGGCGAGGACGGGGGCGAGCTGCCCGGCCTGGACCTCCCGGGGCTGGAGTGGCCCCGCTGACGACCCGCCCCGCCGCTCCGTACGTCTTGGGACGGAACGGTGACATGACCGTTTCTCTTCGTGATACCTCCGTGTGATTTCCTGTCGACATGCGCGCGAGCGTCCGCGCGCGGGGGACATGGGGAGAAGAGAAGAGTGAACCTGCAGCCGATACGCGGCCGCGCCCGCCGCACCGGTCTGCCGGCCCTCCTGCTGGGAGCGGCACTGCTGTTCACCAGCGCGTGCAGCGGCGGCGGTTCGGGCGGCGGTTCGGGGGCCGGCAACGGCGGCGCCGCCGGGGGGAGCAAGGCCGGCAACGAGGCGTCGAAGGCCGTCGTCAGCGTGAAGCCGGACGACGGCTCCAAGGAAGTCGAGACCAGCGGCGTCCTGAAGATCACGAGCACGGGCGGCAAGCTCGCGACGGTGACGGTCGCCGACACCAAGGGCAATGCGGTGGAGGGCAAGCTCGCCGCCGACGGGACGAGCTGGGAGCCCTTGCGCCACCTGGCGGCGGCCACCGAGTACAAGGTGCACGCCGTCGCCAAGGACGAGGCGGGCCGGGAGTCCGCCAAGGACACCACGTTCACCACCCTCACCCCGAAGAACACCTTCGTCGGCCACTACCTGCCGGAGGACGGCCAGACCGTCGGCGTGGGTATGCCGGTGTCGTTCAACTTCACCCGCGGCATCACCAACACCGAGGCCGTCGAGAAGGCCATCACGGTCACGGCCGAGCCGTCGGTCCCGATCGAGGGCCACTGGTTCGGCAACGACCGCCTCGACTTCCGCCCGGAAAAGTACTGGGCCGCGGGCACCAAGGTCACCGTGAAGATCGCGCTCGACGGTGTCGAGGGCCGGCCCGGCGTGTACGGCAAGCAGACCCGTACGGTCACCTTCACCATCGGCCGTTCGCAGGTATCCACGGTCGACGCGGCCGAGCACACCATGCAGGTCGTCCGCGACGGCCAGGTCATCAAGAACGTCCCGATCACCGCGGGTGCCCCGTCGACGACCACGTACAACGGTCAGATGGTCATCAGCGAGAAGTACAAGGTGACCCGGATGAACGGCGCGACCGTCGGCTTCGGCGGCGAGTACGACATCCCGGACGTCCCGCACGCCATGCGCCTGTCGAACTCGGGCACCTTCGTCCACGGCAACTACTGGGCCCCGGCGAGCACCTTCGGTTCGAGCAACGTCAGCCACGGCTGCGTGGGGCTGAAGGACAGCCGCGGCGGCAACGACGGCAACCAGCCCGCCGCCTGGTTCTTCAACGAGTCGCTGATCGGCGACGTGATCGTCGTGAAGAACTCGAAGGACAAGCAGATCGCTCCCGACAACGGCCTCAACGGCTGGAACATGGACTGGGCGGAGTGGATCAAGTAGTCCCCGTCGCCGCGTAGTCGGACCGGTCCCGAAGCGGCCCGGTGCTGTGACCCACAGCACCGGGCCACTTCTGTTAACCGGGGCTAACCTTCCCCGTATGACCCTCTCTCTCGAAGTCTCCGAAGGCGTCGGCACCATCCGCCTGGACCGGCCGCCCATGAACGCCCTGGACATCGCCACCCAGGACCGGCTGCGCGAGCTGGCGGCGGAGGCCACCGACCGGTCCGACGTCCGCGCCGTCATCATCTACGGCGGGGAGAAGGTGTTCGCCGCCGGCGCGGACATCAAGGAGATGCAGACGATGGACCACGCGGCGATGGTCGCCCGGTCCCGTGCGCTGCAGGACGCCTTCACCGCCGTGGCCCGGATCCCCAAGCCGGTCGTCGCGGCCGTCACCGGCTACGCCCTGGGTGGCGGCTGCGAGCTGGCCCTGTGCGCCGACTACCGCATCGCCGCCGACAACGCGAAGCTCGGCCAGCCCGAGATCCTGCTCGGCCTGATCCCGGGTGCCGGCGGCACCCAGCGGCTGTCCCGGCTCATCGGCCCCTCCAAGGCCAAGGACCTCATCTTCACCGGCCGGATGGTCAAGGCCGAAGAGGCGCTCGCCCTCGGCCTGGTGGACCGCGTCGTGCCCGCCGCCGAGGTGTACGAGCAGGCGCACGCCTGGGCCGCTAAGCTCGCCCAGGGCCCGGCCATTGCGCTGCGCGCCGCCAAGGAATGCGTCGACGCGGGCCTGGAGGCGGACATCGACACGGGCCTGACCATCGAACGCAACTGGTTCGCGGGCCTGTTCGCCACCGAGGACCGCGAGCGCGGCATGCGCAGCTTCGTCGAGGAGGGCCCGGGCAAGGCCAAGTTCCTCTGAGACGTGACCGGTTCTCGCCGGTCCTCCGTGGGAGTGGATTAGCCCTGCCTTAAAGCAGGGTTAAGGGGGACCGGCGATCTACTCCGGGTGATCGTCGCCGCGCAGTGTGTCACCGCAGATCAGCGTGGTTGTGCCGGCGTCCGATTGCCCAACGCATATGCCAGAGCAGTGCTTTGGGGGCCACCGCCGCGAGGGGTGTTTTCCTGCGGAACGGCCCGGACGGGTCTACCGGCCGTCCATGATGGGTTCATGGCGGGCCTGGAGGGTGTGGAACAGCCGCGGCAGCGCAGCAGCGCTTCCGCCGCGCGGCCGACGGCGGCTCTGGAGGACGAACAGGGTCTCCGCGCGTTGGAGTTGCACGGGAATCCGGCCGAGGCGGAGGTGACGCTGCCGTCCATGCCGGAGTCGGCCGGTACGGCCCGCAGGCTCACCCAGTACGTGGTGATCCGCTTCTGGGGCTTCTCCCCGCAGGTGGCCGAGCACACCGTCCTGCTCGTCTCCGAGCTCGTCGGGAACGCGGTCCGGCACACCGGGGCCCGCTCCTTCGGATTACGGATGCACCGGCGACGCGGCTGGATCCGGGTCGAGGTGCGCGACCCCTCGCGCGGGCTGCCCTGCCTGATGCCCGTCCACGAGCTGGACACCACCGGCCGGGGCCTCTTCCTCGTCGACAAGCTCTCCGACCGCTGGGGCGCCGACCTGCTGCCCCGCGGCAAGATCACCTGGTTCGAGATGCGGGTGGCCGACCGCTGAACCGGCCCCGTGAACGCCTGAAGCCCCCGTCCGCCGTAGTGCGGCGCATGGGGGCTTCATGGGTGCGCCGAGGATCGAAGGGGGTGTGATCCTCGGCGGGGCGACTTCGCTCGGGTCAATGGGGAAGCCGTGCCTCCGACTATGGCAGACGGGGGGCAGAATGCCAAAAGTCCCAACTTGGACATAAGTGTGCAAATCCTAAGAGTTTCTATTTAAATCCTAGGTGGGGTCAGCCACCTGCCTCGTAATTAGTGAATAGGTATCCGTTCCTCCGTGTGATTCCTTGATCGCATGCAGCGAGGGCGGCCGTACGGGTTCACTTCGACCGGAGTCCCGAATTGGGTCAATCGTTACCTTTGGGGAAATTTCCCTCTTAAATGGGCGGGTGCCCTGCTACCCGGACCGCCGATCCGCCCTCCGTGCCGGTGCGGCGGCCGCCACCGCCGGCCTCGCCGCCGCGTGCGGAGCCGCGCCGGGCGGTCCGGCCCCCGCCCCGCGGACGCCGAAGGCCGAGCCCGCACCGGCCGTCCCCGTCCGGCCGCCGGGCGCCGCCCCGGCCCCCGCCCCGCGCCGTTTCCCCGGACACCCCGAGGAGATCGGGCACGGCCCCCGCGACCGCCCCCGGGTCGCCCTCACCTTCCACGGCAACGGAGAGCCCACCACCGCCCGGGCCGTGCTCGCCGAGGCCGAACGCGCGGGCGCCCGGGTCACCGTCCTGGCGATCGGCGCCTGGCTCGACACCTACCCGGACATGGCCCGCCGGGTCCTGGACGGCGGCCACGAGCTCGGCAACCACACCCAGCGCCACCTCGCGATCAACGGCATGGCCGAGGGCGAGGCCTACGCCGAGATCACCGGCTGCGCCCAGCGGCTGAAGCGCCTCACCGGCTCCATCGGCACCTGGTTCCGCCCCTCCCAGGCGCAGTACGCCACGCCGCTCGTCCGGAAGCTGGCCCGGCGGGCGGGCTACCCGCACGTCCTGTCGTACGACGTGGACTCCCTCGACTTCACCTCGCCCGGCGCGGCGGCCGTCATCCGCACCGTCACCGGGACGATCCGCAGCGGATCGGTGGTGAGCCTGCACTTCGGCTACGCGGACACGGTCGACGCGATGCCGCCCCTCCTCGAAGAACTCGCGCGCCGCGAACTGCGCGCGGTGACCACCACGGAGCTGCTGATCCCATGACGACCACCCGCCTTCCCCGGAAGGCCACCGTGCTCCTGGCCGGTCTGGTCCTCGCCGCCCTGGCCGGCTGCGGGTCGGCCGGCGGCAAGGGCCCCGCCGAGGCACTCGGCTCGGAAGCCGCGGCCCAGCCGCCCGTCAAGGCCGTCCCGGCGGCCCCGGCCGGCCTCCCCGGGATGCCGCCGCTCCTCGACCCGAACGACGTGTACGCGGCCGACCGGCCGAACCAGCTCTCCCCGGTGGTCAAGGACTTCCCGTCCCGGGTCTACGTACCGAACACCGCCTCCAACACGGTGTCCGTCATCGACCCCGCGACGTACAAGGTCATCGACACCATCCCGGTGGGCGTCCAGCCCCAGCACGTGGTCCCGTCCTGGGACCTGAAGACCCTGTGGGTCAACAACAACCGCGGCCACACCCTCACCCCGGTCAACCCCGCGACCGGCGAGGCCGGCGAGCCCGTCGAGGTGCACGACCCGTACAACCTGTACTTCACGCCGAACGGCAAGTACGCGGTGGTCATGGCCTCGATGGACAAGGAGCTGGTCTTCCGCGACCCGCACACCATGAACCGGGTCAAGACCGTCCCGGTGACCTGCTTCGGCGTCAACCACGCGGACTTCTCCGCGGACGGCCGCTACTTCATCGTCAGCTGCGAGTTCTCCGGCGAGCTCCTCAAGGTCGACACCGAGAAGATGGAGGTCGTCGCCCAGCAGAAGCTGCCCTTCGAGGGCGCCATGCCGCAGGACGTCAAGATCTCCCCGGACGGCAAGACCTTCTACGTCGCCGACATGATGGCGCACGGCGTGTGGGTGCTCAGCGGGGAGAAGTTCGACGTCCCCAAGCTGCTGCCCACCGGCAAGGGCTGCCACGGCCTGTACATCAGCCGCGACTCCCGCGAGATGTACGTCTCCAACAGAGGCGAGGGCAGCATCTCGGTCTTCGACTTCCAGCAGAACAAGCTCACGAAGAAGTGGCAGCTGCCGGACGGCGGCAGCCCCGACATGGGCGGCGTCTCCGCCGACGGCAAGGTGCTGTGGCTGTCGGGCCGCTACCACGGCGAGGTCTACGCGATCGACACGGCCAGCGGCAAGCAGCTCGCCCGCATCCCGGTGGGCGGCGGCCCGCACGGCCTGGCCGTCTACCCGCAGCCAGGCCGCTACTCCCTCGGCCACACCGGCGTCTTCCGCTAGGACCCGCCGCGCCGCGCGGCGTCCCGGGAGCCCGCACAGTCTCCCGGGCCGCCGCCGCGCCCTCACCAGGCGACCGGAAGCCGTTCCGGCAGTCGCTTGATGAAGCCCGTACGCCACACCAGGTTCTCGGCGGGCACCGCGAGCCGCAGCCCGGGCAGCCGCTCCACGAGCACCTCCAGCGCGATCTCGGCGTGGGCCCGGCCCAGGGCCGAGGCCGGGCAGAAGTGCCGGCCGGCCCCGAACGCCAGGTGGGTGTTGGCGCTCTCGCGCTCCAGGTCCAGCTCGTCCGGGTGCTCGAAGGCCTCCGGGTCGAAGTTGGCCCCCTCCAGCAGGACGAGGACCAGCTCGCCCTCCCTGACCAGCACGTCCCCGACCCGCACGTCCGCCAGCGCGATGCGCGGCAGTCCGTCGCCCACGGACAGGTTCCAGCGCAGCAGTTCGTCGACCGCCTTCCCCATGCGCTCCGGGTGGCGGCGCAGGTGGTCGATGAGCTCGCGCCGCTGGAGCAGCGCGAGGACGGCCAGGACCAGGAAGGCCGAGGTGGACACGGCACCGGCCCCGAACAGGGAGACCGCGACCGTAGCGAACATCTCGTCGGTCAGGTGCGCCGAGTCCGGGTCGGCCTCCTTGAGCTCCGCGAACCGGCCGAGCAGCCCCGTACGCTGCTCGGCCGGCAGCGCGAGCTGTGCGCCCAGCCGGCCGGCGAAGTAGCCGACGTCCTTGTACCAGTTGAGCGCCGAGTCGGCGAACGGTGCGCGTGCGGTCATGAACGCGACGTCCAGCCCCGACATCAGGCGCCGCCAGTCCTCGAACGGCACCCCCAGCACCCGGCAGTGCAGAGCGGCCGAGAAGGGGTCGGCGAACCCCGCCCGCAGGTCCACGGGCCCGCCCTCGGCGACGAGCCCGTCGACGAGCACCCCCGCCGTGGCGCGCAGCCAGTCCTGCAGGCCCTGCTGCCGCGGGCTCAGGGACTTCATCACCGCGGTGCGCAGGCCGGCACTGTTGATGTTGCCCATGTTGTTGACGACCTCGGGCGGGATCGTCAGCGCGTACTGGCGGGGCACCCCGGGGTCGGCGGTGTCCTTCAGGCTGAACCGCTCGTCCTCCAGCACCTGCTTGGCCAGCGCGTAGCTGCTGACCAGCCAGGCGCGGTCCCCGGTGAGGGTGCGGACCCGGGCGACGGGGGCCTTCTCCCGCAGCCAGGCGCACTCCTCCGGCAGCACGTCGCCGCGCCGCGACAGCGGGAAGTCGAGGAGGGGCGCGTCCCCGCCGTGCCGGTCCGCCCCGGCATCACGCTGCTCGACGCTCATCGGCGTTCCCTTCGGTCGGTACGTGGTTCGCGGCCGCGCCACCGGGCACGGGTGCCGGGCGGGCCGCCCCGGCAGCCTCCGGCCGTACGACGGCGTAGGCCTGGTTGCGCGTCGCGCGCAGGCCCCCGCCGCGCGCGAAGAGGACGTCCGTCAGCGGCATCCGGACGTGGTACGCCGCCACGGACGACGGCACGCCGAGAATGCTCGGGGTGTCCACGAAGAACGGCAGCTCCGCCGCCAGGTAGTCGAAACAGACCTGCAACTGGTCGTCCGTGATGGATTCACCTTCCGGCAACTTCGAACCGACGAAATGGAGGGCCATCTCCTCGCAGCCCTTGCGGAATTCATCGTCGGTTTCCAGGAAATGGAGCACGCGCCGGTGCAGAAGTTGGTAAACGGGGTGGGGCTGGAACTCCGAAAGTGCCCGCACGCGGACCCCCGCATGCGGGTGCCCCGATTCCTCGACGCCCTTGACGATCCGTCGGCGGACCGCCTTGATCTCCTTCGCGGCTCGCTTCTGCGCATGCTCCCGGCTGTAGCCGAAAGCTGCGAACATGCGGTCCACATGGAGGTCCGCGTACACGAAGTCGACCTGCGCGAAGCGGGGTACCGCCCACCGGGCGAGGCTGTTGATGCGCTCGGAGCTGAAGTAGCTGTTCCCAGGACTCACTCCGATGAGCACATGGTCGCCCTCATCCCAGATATGGCGGCACGCGCGGGTGAAGGGCAGAACTTCGAATGATGCGTCTGCTGTGATCGTCACCTGTGTGATCGCCCTTGTTGCCGCATGTCCCTGGGAGCCCTGCGCTCCTGGTGTGGCGGCAATGCCGGTACGTTATGCGGTGACCCCGGAACGTGACAAGCCCGGGGTGGATTTCTTGGCCGGAATCATCACTTCCGCGCTACGGAACGGTAATTGAATTTCTTTCTGCCGTCCGAACGGGACCCGGTAGCGGCGGCCGTTCCCGGCTGCCGCTACCCTGAGCCGGTCAACGAGCACCAAGAAGGGGTGGATCCCAGTGGCGGACATCGAGAGCGCGCGGGCGACGTTCGGCAGGTTCGACGCGGACGGTGACGGCTTCGTCACGGCCGACGAGTTCCGTCGGGCCATGGCGGAGATGGGCGACCCGTTCGTCACGGGCCCGGTGGCGGACTCCGTGATCGCGGCCAAGGACGCGAACGGCGACGGCCTGCTGACCTTCGACGAGTTCTGGGCCTCCCTGGGCAAGTAGGGCACCGCGCCGCAGCCCCCGTACCGCCCCTGCCGGGCGGCCCGGGGGCTGCGGCCTGCCCGCCCCGCGCACGGCCCCGCGCGCACGGCCCCGCGCACGGCCCACGCGGCCCGCGGAGGACAGCCCGCAGGGGAACCGCGCCCGACGGCCGCGCCGCCGGCCGACCGGGGCCTACGCCGCGCCGCCGGGGCCGGTCGGGGCCTCCGGGGCGGCACCCGCGGCGCCGCCCGGGCGCGTCATGTCCTCGACCTCGCCCAGCGCCTCCTCGAGCCAGCGCAGCCAGAACGTCTCCAGGCCGATGCCGCCGTGCAGCACGAGCCGGCGCAGCCGGTCCTCGTCGGACTGCCGCTCCGGGGGGAAGTCCTTCTCCTCGATGGCCTCGTACAGCGCCAACTGCCGCCGGTGCAGCTCCAGGTGGCGCCGCAGCTCCCCGGCCAGCCCCTGCACGCCGACCACGCCCGCGGCCCGGATCCGCAGCAGCAGCGGGTCCCGGATCGCCTTCGGGTCCTGGCTCTCGCCGATCCACCGCGCGAGCTCCGCGCCGCCGGCGGGCAGGACCTCGTACTCCTTCTTCTGCCCCCGCACGGGCGCCTCGCTCGGCAGGGCCCGGATCAGCCCGGCCTCCTCCAGCCGGCCCAGCTCGCGGTAGATCTGCTGGTGCGTCGCGGACCAGAAGTACCCGATCGACTTGTCGAACCGCCGGGTCAGCTCCAGCCCGGACGAGGGCTTTTCGAGCAGGGCGGTGAGGATGGCGTGCGGCAGCGACATGCCGTCATCCTAGGTTCGCCGCACGCCGTCGCCGACTAGTGCCAGGCGGCCAGGGCCTCGGGGGTGCCCGGCCCCGGGGCGTCCGGGCCCAGCAGGTTCCGCGCCCGCAGCAGGGACGCCACGGCCGGCGACCAGGCCTGGCGCAGGCCGGCCGAGGCGAGCAGGCCCGGGTCGGCCAGCAGCCGCGCGGCCGGGCCGAAGCGGATCCCGGACGGGGTGAGGACCGCCGCGTCGTCGGCCCAGCGCACCGCCAGGTCGACGTCGTGCGTGGCCATCACCACCGTGGTGCCGCGCGAGCGCAGCCCCGCCAGGGTGTCCAGCAGCCGCTCCTGCCCGTCCGGGTCGAGTCCGGCCGTCGGCTCGTCGAGGATCAGCACGCGCGGGGCCATCGCCACCGCGCCCGCGATCGCCGCGCGCTTGCGCTGCCCGTACGAGAGCAGGTGCGTCGGGCGGTCCCGCAGCCCGGTGATGTCGAGCGCGGCCAGGGCGGAGTCCACCCGGGCCCGCACCTCCTCGGCGGACAGGCCGAGGTTCATGGGGCCGAAGGACACGTCCTGCTCCACCGAGGCGGCGAAGAGCTGGTCGTCCGGGTCCTGGACCACCAGCTGGACCGCCGTCCGCAGCCGGGTCAGGCCCGCCCGGTCGTACCCGACCGGCGTCCCGTCCAGCCGCAGTTCGCCCGAGCCGGGCCGCAGGCCGCCGCTGAGCAGCCGCATCAGCGTGGTCTTGCCGCTGCCGTTGCGGCCGAGCAGGACCAGCGCCCGGCCCTCGGCGATGGCGAAGTCCACGCCGGTCAGCACCGCCGGGCCGTCCTCGTACGCATAACCGGCGCCGGCCAGTTCCACCAACGGGTTCAAAGGTAGAGCCCCTTCAGGGTGAGTGTCAGCACGGCCACGGCCGTGAGCAGGACCGCCGAGGCCGCGAGGAAGCGCCACGACAGGGTCGCCTCGGGGACGAGCACCCGCAGTGCGCCGTCGTAGCCGCGCCCGGCCAGGCCCGACTGGAGGCGCGCCGCGCGGTCGAAGGCCCGTACGAACGAGGTGGCGGCGAGCCCGGCCACCGAGCGCCATGCCGCCGCCCGGCCCGCCTGCCCCAGGCGGGCCGCCTGCGCGCGCCGCACCTGGGCGAGGGAGTCGAGCAGCAGGAAGCCGATCCGGTACATGACCAGCGCCACGTCCACCACCGGCGCCGGCACCCCGGCCCGGACCAGCCGGGGCAGGACGTCCGACACCGGCGTGGTGAACGCGAACAGCAGCACCCCGAGCGAGGCCGCCGACGTCCGCAGCAGCAGCTCGGCGGCGAGCCGCGGTCCGCCCGGGGCCATCGACACCGGACCGGCCGGGCCGCCGACCGCCACCAGCAGCGGCAGCGCCCCGGTGAAGCAGAACCCCAGCGGGATCCGGAAGGCCCGCCACAGCTGCCGCCCGGCGACCCCGGCCGGCCCGAGGAGCACGGCGAGGGTCGCGGCGGCCACGAGCGGTCCGCCGGGCCACGCCGGCAGGCACAGCGCGCTGACCGTCAGGCCCAGCCCGAGCAGCGCCTTCTCCAGCGGATGGCGGCCCCGCCAGCGGCTGCTGTGCGCGGCCACGTCGATGGGCAGCACCGGCTACGACTCCGTGGCGGGTACCGGCGCGGAGTCGGCGGGGGACGTCCCCGCCGCCGCGGCGGCCGCGCCCTGGCGGCGGCCCCTGCGGACGCCGAAGTAGTACGCGAGCACGCCCGCGCCCAGCGCCGCCTGGAGGGCGAACAGAGCGGACTCGACCTCCCCGGACGGGGGCTCGTACAGCGGGGAGAACCAGGGCTCGTAATCCGGCTTCAGCTCGCTGATGGCCGCCTCCGCCTGCGCGTCGGCGCCCGTGAACGGCTCCTCCTTGCCCTCGCCGAGGCCCAGGGCCAGGGGCAGCACGGCCAGCGCCGCCACCAGGAGCAGCAGCAGACCGTTGATCTTCGCGTTCCGGCTCAGGTTCATGCGCGTCACACCGCCGTCTTCTGCTCGGGGCGGCCGGCGAGCTTGGCGACGCCCAGCCGTACCAGGTCGGACTTGCTGGACTGCATCAGCAGCCGCATCACCAGGACCGTGAGCAGGCCCTCGCTCACGGCGAGCGGGATCTGGGTGACCGCGAAGATGCCGCCGAACTTCGCGAGCGCGCCCGAGAAGCCCGTGCCCGGGTCCGGGAAGGCCAGCGCCAGCTGCACGGAGGTCACGCAGTAGGTGACGAGGTCGGCGAAGAAGGCGCCGAAGAACACGGACACCATCAGCGGGACGTGGGAGCGCCGCAGCAGCAGGTAGATGCAGTACCCCGACCACGGCCCGGCGATGGCCATGGAGAAGACGTTGGCACCGAGGGTGGTCAGCCCGCCGTGCGCGAGCAGCAGGGCCTGGAAGAGGAGGGTGATCGTGCCGAGCACCGCCATGATGGGCGGCCGGAACAGGATCGCGCCGAGCCCGGTTCCGGTGGGGTGGGAGCAGCTGCCCGTCACCGAAGGGATCTTCAGTGCGGACAGGACGAAGGTGAACGCTCCGGACGCGCCGAGCAGGAGGGTGCTCTCCGGGTTGGCCTTCACCTCGCGGGTGAGGGCCCGTACCCCGTGGACGACGAAGGGAGCGGACGCGGCGCCCCAGGCGGCCGCGTGCAAAGGGGGCAGAAACCCCTCGGCTATATGCATGAGTGGGAGACCTCTCCAGCACCTCGTGGATGGACAACGCGCCTTGGCCGGTCTCCTGGCTCACGGGTACTGATGCCCTGGCTCCGCCTTCCCGGGCGGTGCGGGTCCCTCCCCGCGCCGCCCAGTGGCTTTCCCGCAGGAGTGGAGCCGGACTTCCCGTTCACAGTGGCGAGGGCCGCACCGGTCTTCCACCGGTTTCCCGTACACCAAGGCCTGATGACCCTAATCCGCCCGTGGACGCGTAACAACCCGGACCTGGGAGGCTGGTTGGGCCGGGGGATTCCGCTTCGGGCCGGTGGCGGGCCGGCGCGCTCCGGGTGGGTCGGCGAAACCGCGGCGGGGCCAAGGAAGTTCCGGCGCCGGGCCGCTGCCACGGCGGACCGGCGCGCGCTGCGGCGCTCTTCCGCTCCCGCGCTTCAACCGGCGGCGCCCGGGCGTGCGCGGTGCGCGGCGGGCGCGGCTGCCGCGGTCGGGCCCCCAGACGGGTGCCTTCCGGTCGCCGGAGCGTACGGCGCGCCCGCAGGCTGGGAGGGTGGCCGCAGAACACGACACCGCGACACCGCAGCCGGGGGCGAACGCCGGGGCGTTCGACTACTCCGACCTGACCGCCGTCTACGTCAACTGCACGCTCAAGCGCTCGCCCGAGACCAGCAACACGGAGGGCCTGATCACGCGGAGCCGCGCCGTGATGGAGGCGGCCGGCACCCGGACCTCGCTGATCCGCGCCGTCGACCACGACATCGCCACCGGGGTCTGGCCGGACATGACCGAGCACGGCTGGGAAACCGACCAGTGGCCCGTCCTGTACAGCCAGATCATGGCCGCCGACATCCTCGTGCTGTGCGGACCGATCTGGCTCGGCGACAACAGCTCCGTGATGAAGCAGGTCATCGAGCGCCTCTACGCCTGCTCGTCGATCCTGAACGAGCGGGGCCAGTACGCCTACTACGGGCGGGTCGGCGGGGCGCTGATCACGGGCAACGAGGACGGCGTGAAGCACTGCGCCATGAACGTCCTGTACAGCCTCCAGCACCTCGGGTACACCGTCCCGCCGCAGGCCGACGCCGGCTGGATCGGCGAGGCGGGGCCCGGGCCCTCGTACCTCGACCCGGGCTCGGGCGGGCCGGAGAACGACTTCACCAACCGGAACACGACGTTCATGTCCTGGAACCTGATGCACCTGGCCGCCCTGCTCAAGCGCTCCGGCGGGGTTCCCGCCCACGGCAACCAGCGCTCCGAGTGGGACGCCGGCTGCCGCTTCGACTTCCCCAACCCCGAGCACCGCTGACCGCCCCCGCCGGGCGCTCCGGCGCCCGGGCGGGGGAGCCGTGCCACGGGCGCCCGTCCGTGCCGCGGTTCAGCCGCAGCACACGTTCCGGTGCGCGACGTCCAGCACGAACCGGTCGGGCGAGCGCAGGGTGAACGACGTGTAGGACGGCTTCTTGTCGAAGGCGGCGCCGAAGGTGACGTACCCCTCGAAGTCGCCCGTCATGGCGAAGCCCTTCAGCGCGGGCAGGTCGATCCTGGCGAGCTTCGGCCCGCGGTAGGTGCTCTCACCGGATCGCAGGTGCGCGTCGGCGGGGTGCAGGCGGATCTGCAGGAAGTACTTCCCGGCGAGCGGGACGGGCGCGCCGGAGCCGTCCCGGTACAGCCGCGGGACGCGGGTGACCTCGACGTCGGGGACGCGGCCCCGCAGGTCGATGACGATCCGGTCGTACGCGCAGTGCCCGGCCCAGCGGGCGTTCACGACGTGCGGGACGGCGGTGCGCCCGGCGGCCGCGGCGGCCGGCGCCGGGGCGGTGGAGGCGGGCGCGGCGAGGGCGATTCCGGCGGTGAGCAGAGCTCCGGTGGCCAGGGCCACGGTCTGCCGGCGGCGGAGGTGGTTCATGACGTCCCCCATTTCTCGAGAGACGGGGACTGGTGGTGTCACTCCCGGAGACACCGCCTGCGCGCCCATGGTTGCAGCAAAACCACTCAAATTTCTCAATCAGCTGAAATGGCTGATCCAGTGAGTCATCGGGTCAAAAGACCCTCCAGCTCGGAGTCGAGATCGTAGTGCCGCTGCTCCTCGCCCCGGGGCACCAGCCCGACCAGTCGCCGGCACAGCACCCGGACGTCCTTGGCCCGGGCGGAGACCACACAGCCGCGCTCGCCGTTGCTGAAGGCGAGGTACACGCGGGGCTCGCTGCGGTGCCGGCGGGGCCAGACCCGGATGTCGCCCGCGCCGGTGGCCCGCGCCTCCCCGTCGAGCAGGAGGTCCCGGGAGAACACCCAGCGCGCCAGGTGCCGGCCCGCCCCCTGAAAGTCGAGGGTCAGCTCGTAGGGCCGGTCGGAGCGGTACGTGAAGGCCGCCTGCAGCGCCACGGGCTCGGGCGCGGCCTCCAGTCGGACGGGGAGGACGCGGTGCTCGATGACTGCCACGGCCGGCGCCCCTCTCTTGACGGGAGCGGGCCCGCCCCCCGGCCGGAGGGCGGACCCGCAGGGTCACCGGGCGGCTACGGAGCGGGCTCGACGGGAGCCGGCTCGACGAAGACCGGCACGTTCCCGTTGGACTGTCCGACGGAGGCGGAGCCGGTGCCGTTCAGCTGGACGCCGTTGCTCTGGTTCGTCGCCCCGGAGCCGGTGGAGACCTGCTGGGTGGTGGAAGAGTTGCCGGCGTTGGCGCCGAAGACGCCGCTGCCGATGATCTCGGCGGCGGCCGCGTTCGACGAGATCCCCGCACCGGCGCCGCTGTCGGCCTGGGCGGTGCCCGAGCAGAGCAGGGCGGCGAGGGGGAGCGCGGCGAGAGCGGCGATCACGCGGGCGCTGCGGGTGCTTGCCATGGTGAAGTCCTCCGTACGACGAGAAGGGGCTGCGGTCCACGGCGGTTGGCCGGCCGCCGGGGGTGTGGCCGCGACGTCACGTGATCACCCTTGCGCACGGGGATCCTCCCGTACCAGCCCCGACCCCCACGGTTCGCCCTGAAGCGTGATCAATCCACGTCAAACCTCAACGCCCGGGAAAATCGGGACGGTTGCCGCAGGTCGGGTGAGTGGCCGGGGGGAGATGCGCAGGACCCCGGGCGCCGCGGCGCCCGGGGTCCTGCGTGTACGGAGACCGGTTCAGGTCAGCATTCGATGACGTTGACGGCGAGACCGCCGCGGGCCGTCTCCTTGTACTTGATCTTCATGTCGGCGCCGGTCTCCTTCATGGTCTTGATGACCTTGTCCAGGGAGACCTTGTGGCTGCCGTCGCCGCGCATGGCCATCTTCGCGGCCGTGACCGCCTTGACCGCCGCCATGCCGTTGCGCTCGATGCACGGGATCTGGACCAGGCCGCCGACCGGGTCGCAGGTCAGGCCCAGGTTGTGCTCCATGCCGATCTCGGCCGCGTTCTCGACCTGCTCCGGGGTGCCGCCGAGGACCTCGGCCAGCGCGCCCGCCGCCATCGAGCAGGCGGAGCCGACCTCGCCCTGGCAGCCGACCTCGGCGCCGGAGATCGAGGCGTTCTCCTTGAACAGCATGCCGATCGCGCCCGCGGCGAGGAGGAAGCGGACCACGCCGTCCTCGTCCGCGCCGGGCACGAAGTTCACGTAGTAGTGCAGGACGGCCGGGAGGACGCCCGCCGCGCCGTTCGTCGGGGCCGTGACGACGCGCCCGCCCGCCGCGTTCTCCTCGTTCACCGCCATCGCGTAGATCGTCGTCCACTCGCTGCGGTGCAGCATCGGGTCGCCCTCGGTGCGCAGCTGGCGCGCCGTGGACGCCGCGCGGCGCTTGACCCGCAGGCCGCCCGGCAGGATGCCCTCGCGGGACATGCCGCGGGCGACGCAGGCCTGCATGACCCGCCAGATCTCCAGCAGGCCCCCGCGGATCTCCTCCTCCGTGCGCCAGGCCTTCTCGTTCTCCAGCATCAGCGAGGAGATCGACAGGCCCGTCTCCTTGGCCAGGCGCAGCATCTCGTCACCGGAGCGGAAGGGGTACTTCAGCACGGTGTCGTCGAGCTTGATCCGGTCCTCGCCGACCGCGTCCTCGTCCACCACGAAGCCGCCGCCGACCGAGTAGTACGTCTTCTCCAGCAGCGGGGCGCCCGAGGCGTCGTACGCGAAGAGCGTCATGCCGTTCGCGTGGTACGGCAGGGACCGGCGGCGGTGCAGGATCAGCTGGCTCGGCTCGTCGAACGCGATCTCGTGCGCGCTTCCTATCTCCGTGCCGAGCAGGCGCAGCCGGCCGGTCTGCCGGATGCGCTCCACCTCGTCGTCGGCCGTCTCCACGTCCACGGTGCGCGGCGAGTGCCCCTCCAGGCCGAGCAGCACCGCCTTCGGGGTGCCGT
The DNA here is from genome assembly GCF_042677605.1 of Streptomyces sp. NPDC127106. Classification (NCBI taxonomy): domain Bacteria; kingdom Bacillati; phylum Actinomycetota; class Actinomycetes; order Kitasatosporales; family Streptomycetaceae; genus Streptomyces; species Streptomyces sp. NPDC127106. The sequence goes on from NZ_JBHXTC010000023.1 coordinate 33,949, forward strand.
GGCCGTGGCCGGTCGCGCCGAGCGAGCCGTACAGCTCCGCCCGGACGGAGGCGGTCTGCGCGAGCACACCGTCCTTCTTCAGCCGCATCACGAACATGCGGGCGGCACGCATCGGACCCACGGTGTGCGAGCTGGACGGACCGATGCCGATCGAGAAGAGATCGAAAACCGAAATGGCCACGGTGGCGGACTCCCGGGAGTTATTCACCCCCGCGGTGGCGGGGAGCGGACCGTCGGACCGGTCTCGGAGCGTTACGAGGCGGCCGGCGGAGGGGGCGGATCTTGCAGGGATTGCGGGCAAAGATCACCTCGTGGGCGCCCATGCCCGGTTAATCAGCGTACGTCAGTTCGTGGGGGTGCCGGTTACGCCGGCCTGTACGGGGTCTGTCGCGGTCCCGACGTACCGGACCGCGGCCCCGGGCCATGAGAAAGGGCCCGGCCCTGTGTGACACAAGGCCGGGCCCCCCGAGCCGTGGCCTACAGCGACGGGTACAGCGGGAACTTCGCGGCGAGCGCCGAGACGCGCGCCGTGAGGGCCTCGCCGTCGTACTCCGGCTTCAGGGCCTCCGCGATGATGTCGGCGACCTCGGTGAAGTCCTCGGCGCCGAAACCGCGGGTGGCCAGGGCCGGCGTGCCGATCCGCAGACCCGAGGTGACCATCGGCGGCCGCGGGTCGTTCGGGATGGCGTTGCGGTTGACCGTGATGCCGATCTCGTGGAGGCGGTCCTCGGCCTGCTGGCCGTCCAGCTCCGAGTTGCGCAGGTCCACCAGGACCAGGTGCACGTCGGTGCCGCCGGTGAGCACGTCCACGCCCACGGCCTTGACGTCGTCCTGGACCAGGCGCTCGGCGATGATCTTCGCGCCGGCCAGGGTGCGCTCCTGGCGCTCCTTGAACTCGGGCGAGGCCGCGACCTTGAAGGAGACCGCCTTGGCGGCGATCACGTGCTCCAGCGGGCCGCCCTGCTGGCCGGGGAAGACCGCGGAGTTGATCTTCTTGGCCAGTTCCTGGGTGGACAGGATCACGCCGCCGCGCGGACCGCCCAGGGTCTTGTGCGTGGTGGTGGTCACGACGTGGGCGTGCGGCACCGGGTTCGGGTGGAGGCCCGCGGCGACCAGGCCCGCGAAGTGGGCCATGTCGACCATCAGGTACGCGCCGACCTCGTCCGCGATGCGGCGGAAGGCGGCGAAGTCCAGCTGGCGCGGGTACGCCGACCAGCCGGCGACGATCAGCTGCGGCTTGGACTCCTTGGCGAGGCGCTCGACCTCGGCCATGTCGACCTGGCCGTCCTCGCCGACGTGGTAGGGGACCACGTTGTAGAGCTTGCCGGAGAAGTTGATCTTCATGCCGTGGGTCAGGTGACCGCCGTGGGCCAGGTTCAGGCCCATGATCGTGTCGCCCGGCTTCAGCAGCGCGAACATCGCGGCGGCGTTGGCCTGCGCACCGGAGTGCGGCTGGACGTTCGCGGCCTCGGCGCCGAAGAGCGCCTTGATCCGGTCGATCGCGATCTGCTCGACGACGTCGACGTGCTCGCAGCCGCCGTAGTAGCGGCGGCCCGGGTAGCCCTCGGCGTACTTGTTGGTCAGGACCGAGCCCTGGGCCTCCATGACGGCGACCGGAGCGAAGTTCTCCGACGCGATCATCTCCAGGGTGGACTGCTGGCGCACGAGTTCGGCGTCGACGGCGGCGGCGACGTCCGGGTCGAGCTCGTGGAGAGGGGTGTTCAGAACGGACATCAGGATCCCCTGTGGTCAGTTACTTACCGGCGGTGAGCTGGTCGTACTCGTCGGCGGAGAGCAGGTCGGCCGGCTCCTCCGCGACGCGGACCTTGAACAGCCAGCCGCCCTCGAACGGAGCGCTGTTCACGAGGCTCGGGTCGTCCACGACGTCCTGGTTCGCCTCGACGACCTCGCCGGTGACGGGGGAGTACAGGTCGCTGACCGACTTGGTCGACTCCAGCTCGCCGCAGGTCTCGCCCGCGGTCACCGTGTCGCCGACCGCGGGGAGCTGGGCGTACACGACGTCACCGAGCGCGGTGGCCGCGAACTCCGTGATGCCGACCGTGGCGACGCCGTCCTCGGCGGCCGACAGCCACTCGTGCTCCTTGCTGAAACGCAGCTGCTGGGGGTTGCTCATGACCTGATTCTCCTGGATGCGGGGGAGTGCGAACGAACAGTGGTCTTGCGTGGTGAGACGCCGCGGCCGGCGGCCGGCGGCCGCCGCCGCGCGGGCGCTACTTCTGCCGCTTGTAGAAGGGCAGGGCGACGACCTCGTACGGCTCATGCGTACCGCGAATGTCCACGCCGACGCCGGAGGTGCCGGGCGCGGCGTGCGCGGCGTCCACGTACGCCATGGCGATCGGCTTGCCCAGGGTCGGGGACGGCGCGCCGGAGGTGACCTCGCCGATCACCTCGCCGCCGGCCACGACCGGGAACCCGGCGCGCGGGACGCGGCGGCCCTCGGCGACCAGGCCGACCAGCTTGCGCGGCGGGTTGGTGGCGGCGCGCTCGGCGGCGGCCTCCAGGGCGGCGCGGCCCACGAAGTCGCCCTCCTTCTCGAACTTCACGACCCGGCCCAGACCCGCGTCGAACGGGGTGAGGGAGGTGGTCAGCTCGTGCCCGTACAGCGGCATGCCCGCCTCCAGGCGCAGCGTGTCGCGGCAGGACAGGCCGCACGGCACCAGACCGGCGCCCTCGCCGGCCTTGGTCAGCGCCTGCCACAGCTCCACGGCGTGCTCGGGGGCGACGAACAGCTCGAAGCCGTCCTCGCCGGTGTAGCCCGTACGCGCGATCAGCGCGGGCACGCCGGCGACGGTGCCCGGCAGGCCGGCGTAGTACTTCAGGTTGTCCAGGTCGGCGTCGGTGAGGGAGGCCAGGATGCCGGGGGACTCCGGGCCCTGGACGGCGATCAGCGCGTACGCGTCGCGGTCGTCGCGGACCTCGGCTTCGAAGCCGGCGGCGCGCCCGGTGAGGGCGTCCAGGACGACCTGGGCGTTGGAGGCGTTGGCGACGACCATGTACTCGGTCTCGGCCAGGCGGTAGACGATCAGGTCGTCGAGGATCCCGCCGTCCTCCTGGCAGATGTGGGTGTAGCGGGCGCGGCCGACGCCGACGGTGGAGATGTTGCCCACCAGGGCGTAGTCCAGGAGGTTCACGGCCTCCGGACCGGTGACCGTGATCTCGCCCATGTGGGAGAGGTCGAAGAGGCCGGCCTTGGTGCGCACGGCGTTGTGTTCGTCGCGCTCGCTGCCGTACCGCAGCGGCATGTCCCAGCCCGCGAAGTCGGTCATGGTCGCACCGAGCGAGCGGTGCAGCGCATCGAGGGCGGTCAGGCGGGGGGCAGTGCTCATGGTGTGGCTCCCGGGTCCCAGGGCATGACATGACGAGGACGTTCCTCCCCATCTGTCATCGGAACCTGAGAGGTTCGCCGAGAGTCCCGCGGGAACGGGAACACCGACTTGCACCTTGGGTGGAGCACACCCCGGTCCGTCGCGGGGGACGGGAGGGGCGCGGCTCGCTTTTCAGATCTGCCTCATCCACGCGGTACGGGGCCTGAGAGATTCAAGGGAGGTACTTGCTCCTTCGGCGCCCGGACGCGGCCTCGCGGCCCGTCGGGACTCTCCCGCGCGGATTCAAGCGGCCGGTATGCAGTTGGTCCAGATGGCGCACATCATTGCACGCCGGGCCGCGGAGCGGAGGGGTGGGAGCGAAAGACTGTGCCATTCGCTAGGTACGTCCCGGTCCGTGTCCGGTGGCCGGACGGCCCGGCCGGAACCGGCGGTATCGGATTACCGTCTCTTTACACTCAGTGGGCATGGGGTCCTCGAGGCCCGATACGGGGGAGGCGATCTTGTGCGGAGATTCGGAGTGCTGGCGACCGCCGGGACCGTGGACGGAGTGCCCGCCCACCGGGCGCGCGAGCACCACGGGCCGGTACGCGACCTGCGCGGTCGGGGGGACCGCGCGCCGCGCCGGCTCGGCTTCGCCGAGGGCGACATCGTGGTGGTCTCCGGCCTGCCCGGCGGCGGCAAGAGCACGCTGATCAAGCGGGCCGCCGAGGGCGGCGGAATCGACTCCCAGGACGTGCGCGAGCGATGGGAGCAACGCATGCCCGCGGCGCTCCCGTACGCCGTCTACCGCCCGCTGGTGCGGATCGCCCACTACTGGGGGCTGTGGCGGACGTTGCGCTCCGGCGCATCGGTCGTCGTCCACGACTGCGGTACGCAGCGCTGGGTGCGGGGGCTGCTGGCGGCGACGGCGCGCCGCCGCGGCCGGGCCCTGCACCTGCTGATCCTGGACGCCACCCCGCAGGAGGCCCTTTCCGGTCAGGCGGCGCGGGGCCGCGGCGTGTCGGCGTACGCCTTCGCCCGGCACCGGGCCGCGGTGCGCCGGCTGGTGCGGGCCGCGGAGTCGGGGCCGCTGCCGCCGGGCTGCGCCTCGGTGGTGCTGCTGGACCGGGCCTCGGCCGGGCGGCTGACCCGGATAGCCTTCCGGCCCGCGGAGCCGGGCGGGGCCTGAGCGGCAAGGACCGGACGGCGACCGGCCGGCGGGGACCGAAGGGCGGGGAGCGGGACGGCGACCGGCCGGCGAGGACCGGACGGCGAGGACGGCGGGGGCGGACGGCGGGGGGGGGCGGGGGAAGCGCGCGGGCGGCTACCCTCTGCCGGTACACGGCGCGACAAGCGGAGGCGGAGATGCACGGCGGCGGTTGGCCGGAGAACGAGCTGGAGCAGGTGCTCGGGGCGGCCCTGGGCGTGCCCGACGCCGGCCCGAGGATCGTCGAGGTGCTGGGCCGGAGCCGGGTGTGGGTCCCGCTGCCCGGCGGCGGCGGCCCGGACAGCCCCTCCCTGACCCTGCCCACCATGGACATCGGCGGGGCGGCGTACGTCCCCGTCTACAGTTCCGAGGCCCAGTTCCGAGCCTGCGTCGGTCCCGGCATGGACTTCGCGGTGGCCCCCGCCGTCGAGTTCGCCCGCGGCCTGCCCCCGCAGCTGGGCATCGCCGTGAACCCGGAGGGCACCGTGGGCGTGCCGCTGCCCCCGCCCGCAGTCGCCCAGCTGTGCCGGATCGGCCGGACGGAGCTCGACGGGCCCGCCACGGGCGGCCGCGTCCGGCTCTTCGAGCCCGACTGGCAGGACGACCCGGTGGACTTCCTGGCCGCCGCGGCCGAGGAGTTCCGCACCACCGGCCTGGTCGTGGCCGCCCACCGCTGCCTCGCCAGCGTCGAGGGCGGCGACCCGGAACTCTGCATCGGTGTCCGCCTGTCGAGACGGGACGCCGCCGCGCAGAACGCCCCGCGCGAGGCCCTCGCCCGGGCTCTGGCAAGGGTTCCGGCACCCTGGCCGGTGCAGCTGGTCCTGCTCGACGAGGCGGAGGACCCGGTGGTCGACTTCATCGTTACGCGCGTACGCCCCTTCTACGTGCCCTAGCGACGCTTAAGCTGGTGACATCTCCTGGCCGCACGGGTGGCCTGGACACGCGTGCGGACGAGGAGGGGTACGGTGAGTGCGTCAGGCACTGCCGCGGCCGGGCAGGTCGAGCACATCATGCGCCAAGTGACTCCCGGGCGCTACGAGAGCTACGAGTCACTTCTGCGCGCCCTCGCCGAGGGCCGGCTGTGGATGCTGCTCTGGCAGGGTAACCCTGGCTCACCGGACGCCCAGTACGGCGGCATGGAGCTGGAGGGCCTCGGGTACGCGCCCTGCGTGACCTCCCCGCAGGAGCTGGCCGCCAGCGGCTGGAACCGCGGCTACGAGGTGGTCACCGGCCGGGACATCGCGCGCGCCCTCTATCCCGACCGCTGGGGGCTGTGGCTCAATCCGCACGCCCAGGGCGGCGGCCTCGGCATCCCCTGGGCCGATCTGCGCCGCATCGCCACCGGCCTCGACCGGATGCCGGCGGGCCCGCTACGGCTCTCCGAGCCCGCCCTGGAGCTCCCGCAGTTCTACGGGCTGCTGACCCAGCACGCGCACCGCACACCGGCCGTGCGCTCGCTGCGGCGCGCCTGGGTGCAGCCCGCGCTGGGGTCGCCGTACCTCGCCGTGGGGCTCGACCTGTACGACGCCTCCGCGCCCGCGCTGGAGTCCGTACGGGAGATGATGCGCCAGTCCGTGGGTGCGGTGCCCGAGGGCGTGCCGGTGTGCACGGTGGCGCTGGCCGACGAGCACGACCCCGTCGCGATGTGGCTCCGGTCGCAGACGCGACCGTTCTACGACCGCGAGGGGCAGGCTCCGGCCTACTGACCGGCACCTGAAACGACCGCGTCGCGCGACGCTCCGGCCGCGGGGAACAGACCGTTCCCCGCGGCCTTCTTCTTGTCCGGATTTCTTCGCTGATGCGGGCCCAAAAGGCATACTCCTACCGCGAGTTGGGCGCGTTGTCCGATTGTGCACCGAACGGACGGTGTTGCTCCGCTGAGCCGACACGGCAGTCCGGATAACGGGAACCCGACCCTCACATCACGGTTGCGCATCCATTCATCTGCGGGTCTGGCGGCTGATCGCGGCGCCGTTGAAGACTCCCGACCCAAGAGCCGCCGGGTTCCCGCGGAAACGGTTCGGCTCCCTGCACGTCGCTTGTCGTTCCGCACCGCTTTTCGCGTACTTCGCACGGCTTTCCGCACGGCACCTGCACCTCACCAGCACCGCAGCAGCACCGCACCAGCACCGCACCGGGCGTGCCCGGGCACGCCCGAAAGCGCACCGAGCGCCACTGCACCTCCCGCACCTCCCGCACCTCGGCACAGTCCTGCGTGTCACCACGCACCAGAGCGCCACTCCGCACCAACGCCGCCACAGCGGCGGGCATGGGCCGGCAACCCGTCGGCCGAGAGGGGTCCCCACCACGATGACGGCACCACTGCATGACACGAGCGCGGAACCCGCCGCACCCGTGGCCGTAGCCGACGTCCCTGCGAAGGCCATCGAAGGCCGCTCGCCCGGCCGTATCGCCTGGATGCGGCTCAAGCGCGACAAGGTCGCGCTGACCGGCGGCGTGGTCGTGATCCTCCTGATCCTCGTGGCGGTCTTCGCGCCGCAGATCGTGAGCCTGCTGGGCCACCCGCCCAACGAGTTCCACGAGGACCTGATCGACCCGGACCTCGGCACGCCGATCGGCTCCTGGGGCGGCATCAGCTCCGACTTCCTGCTGGGCGTCGAACCCACCAACGGGCGCGACGTGTTCAGCCGGATCGTCTACGGCGCCCGCATCTCCCTGGTCGTCGCCTTCCTGGCCGCCTTCGTCTCGGTCGTCATCGGCAGCCTGCTCGGCGCGCTCGCCGGGTTCCTCGGCGGCTGGGTCGACGGCCTCATCAGCCGCCTGATGGACCTGCTGCTGGCCTTCCCGCAGCTGCTGTTCACCATCGCGCTGGTGTCCGTCGTCCCCAACTCCCTGTGGGGGTTCGAGGGTTCGGGTGTCCGGATGGGCGTGCTGATCGTCGTGATCGGCTTCTTCGGATGGCCGTACATCGGCCGCATCGTCCGCGGCCAGACGATCTCCCTGCGCGAGCGCGAGTACGTGGAGGCGGCGCGCAGCCTCGGCGCCGGCCGCGGCTACATCCTGATCAAGGAGCTGCTGCCCAACCTGGTCGCGCCGATCCTGGTCTACGCGACGCTGATCATTCCGACCAACATCCTGACGGAGGCGGCTCTCAGCTTCCTCGGCGCCGGCGTCAAGCCGCCGACCGCGTCCTGGGGAAAGATGCTCTCCGACGCCGTCCCCATCTACCAGGACGACCCCATGTACATGGTGGTCCCGGGTATGACGATCTTCATCACCGTCCTGGCGTTCAACCTCTTCGGGGACGGGCTGCGTGACGCACTCGACCCCAAGGGCAGCTGAACCGCTCCACCGATTCACCCACCTCTGGAGGTTGGACCAACGTGATCCGCAGAAAGCAGGCACTCGCGATCACCGCCGTGATCGCCGCCCTGTCGCTGACCGCCGCGTGCGGCGGCAAGGACGGGGAGAAGAAGACCGAGGGCAAGGGCGGCGGCAACGCGGCCTTCAACGCCGCCACCACCGGCGTGGTGAACCCGTCGACCGAGAAGGGCGGCGAGCTCAAGCTCTGGACGCCGCAGGACGTCGACTACCTCGACCCGGCGCGTGCCTACTACGGCTTCGTGTGGAACATGCAGCGCCTCTACGTCCGTCAGCTGCTGGCGTACGACAGCAAGCCGGGAGAGGCGGGCACCAAGCTCGTCCCGGACCTCGCCGAGGCCCTGCCCGTGCTCAGCAACGAGGGCAAGACGTACACCCTCAAGCTGAAGGACGGCGTGAAGTTCGAGGACGGCACGCCGATCACCTCGAAGGACATCAAGTACGGCATCGAGCGCGTCTTCGCGCAGGACGTGCTGTCCGGTGGCCCCACCTACCTGATCGACCTGCTCGACCAGGGCCAGAAGTACCCCGGCCCGTACAAGGACACCGACCCCAACAAGATGGGCCTGAAGTCCGTCGAGACGCCGGACGACAAGACGATCGTCTTCAACCTGGCGAGCGCCAACTCCGACTTCAGCTACCTGCTGGCCATGCCGTCCTCCTCGCCGGTCCCGGCCGCCAAGGACACCGGCGCCACGTACACCAACAAGCCGATCTCCACCGGCCCGTACAAGGTGGAGAGCTTCACCGCCAGCAAGGGCGCGACCTTCGTCCGCAACGAGCACTGGGACCCGAAGACGGACACGATCCGCACGGGCCTGCCGGACAAGGTCACCTTCACGGTGACGACCAACCCGGACGACATGGACGCCCGCCTGCTGTCCGGCGACATCGACCTCGCCGTCGACGGCACCGGTGTGCAGCAGGCCGCGAAGAACAAGATCCTCAAGGACGAGAACCTCAAGAAGAACGCGGACAACCCGTTCACGGGCTACATCCGCTACTTCGCCTTCCCGCAGACCGTCGCGCCGTTCGACAACATCGAGTGCCGCAAGGCCGTCATCTACGCGGCCGACCCGAAGTCCCTCCAGACCGCCCGCGGCGGCCCGACCAGCGGTGACCTCGGCGCCAACATGCTGCCGCCCGGCATCCCCGGCTCCGACAAGTCCTACGACCCGTTCGGCCTGACGAAGGGCCAGCCGCAGGAGGACAAGGCCAAGGAGGCCCTCAAGGCCTGCGGCAAGCCGGACGGCTTCGAGACCGTCATCGCGGTCCGCAACAACCGCGCCCCCGAGGTGAAGACGGCCGAGTCCCTGCAGGCCTCGCTCGCCAAGATCGGCATCAAGGCCACGATCGACCAGTACGACGGCAAGCTCTCCTCCTCCACGATCGGTTCGCCCGAGAACGTGAAGAAGAAGGGCTACGGCATCATCGTCATGGGCTGGGGCGCCGACTACAACTCCGGCTCGGGCTTCCTCCAGCCGCTGGTCGACGGATCGTTCATCCAGCCGAACGCCAACAACAACTACACCGAGCTCAACGACCCCGAGATCAACGGGCTGTTCGACAAGGCCGCTGCCGCCGCCACGCCGGAAGCCGCCGCGCCGTTCTACACGGAGATCAACAAGAAGGTCATGGAGAAGGCCCTCTACCTTCCCATCAACTTCGACAAGGCACTCGTCTACCACAACCCGCGGCTGACGAACGTCTACTTCAACGACTCCCTGGGCAAGATCGACCTCGCCGTCATCGGCGTCGGCAAGTGACCCCGTAGTCGAGTCGTCACGTAACAACAGGCAAGTGCCTTCACCGCACATGCGCTAGTCCGAAGGGCAGGTGAAGGCCGCAGGCGGCGGCTGCCGTCCCCACGAGGGACGGCAGCCGCCCGCCCCGGGCGGCCGACTGCAGTGCTCGTCTACCTCATACGGCGACTGTTCAACGTCGTCGCCACGCTGCTGGTGGTCTCCGTGGTCACCTTCGGCATCTTCTTCGCGGTCCCGAAGATCACGGGCAGCGATCCGGCCCTCATGTACGCCGGCCGCGAGACCAACGAGACCGCTCTGGCGGGCATCCGCGTGAAGATGGGCTTCGACAAGCCCATCTCCGAGCAGTACCTGACCTTCGTCAAGGGCATCTTCGTCGGCCGCGACTACGACGGCGGCACCGAGGTCACCCACTGCGAGGCGCCGTGCTTCGGCTACTCGTTCAAGACCGAGGCGCCCGTCTGGGACACCATGGTCGACCGCATGCCGGTCACCCTCTCGCTCGCCCTCGGCGCGGCGGTCATCTGGGTGCTCGCCGGTGTGGCCACCGGCGTGGTCTCAGCGCTCAAACGCCGCACCGCCATCGACCGCACCGTCATGGTCGGCGCCCTCGCCGGCGTCTCCCTCCCCATCTTCTTCACCGGCATGGTGGCCCCCGCGATCTTCGTCTACAGCCTCGGCTGGCTGGACGTGTCCAACTACAAGCCCCTCACGGAGGATCCCGGGGCCTGGCTCAACGCCCTGATCCTCCCGTGGATCACCCTGGCCTTCCTTTTCGCCGCCACCTACGCCCGCATCACGCGCGCCACGATGCTGGAGGTCCTCGGCGAGGACTACATCCGCACCGCCCGGGCCAAGGGCCTCAAGGAGGGCGTGGTCATCCGCAAGCACGCCCTGCGCTCCACCCTCACCCCGATCGTCACGATGTTCGGCCTCGACCTCGGCGGACTCCTCGGCGGCGCGGTGCTCACCGAGACGACCTTCAACTTCCAGGGTCTGGGGACGGCGGCCGTCGCCGCCATCGGCCAGGGCGACCTTCCCGTGATCATGGGGGTCACCCTGCTCGCCGCGCTCTTCGTGGTGATGGCCAACCTGATCGTGGACCTGCTGTACGCCGTCATCGACCCGCGCGTGAGGCTGACGTGACCGAGAACCACCCCACTTCCGGCTCCGCGGCCGGCTCCGGCGCGGGCGAGACGCGCGCCGACGGGCCCGTGTTCGTCCCCGAGCAGGCCGGGCCCCGCAGCGGCGGCGCCTTCCTGTCCGTACGCGACCTCAAGGTCCACTTTCCGACCGACGACGGCCTGGTGAAGTCCGTCGACGGGCTCTCCTTCGACCTGGAGCGGGGCAAGACGCTCGGCATCGTCGGCGAGTCCGGCTCCGGCAAGTCGGTGACCTCGCTGGCCATCATGGGCCTGCACCGCACCGGCAACGCGCGCAGCCGCCCGCACATCTCCGGCGAGGTCGTCCTCGACGGCGAGGACCTCGTCAAGGCCGACGCCGACCACGTGCGCAAGCTGCGCGGGCACAAGATGGCGATGGTCTTCCAGGACCCGCTGTCCGCGATGCACCCCTACTACACGGTCGGCAAGCAGATCGTCGAGGCGTACCGCACCCACCACGACGTGGACAAGAAGGCCGCCCGGCAGCGCGCCGTCGAGATGCTCGACCGGGTCGGCATCCCCGAGCCCCACCGGCGCGTGGACGCCTATCCGCACGAGTTCTCCGGCGGCATGCGCCAGCGCGCCATGATCGCGATGGCGTTGGTCAACAACCCCGAGCTGCTCATCGCGGACGAGCCGACCACCGCCCTGGACGTCACCGTCCAGGCGCAGATCCTCGACCTGATCCGCGACCTGCAGAAGGAGTTCGGCTCCGCGGTCATCATGATCACGCACGACCTGGGCGTGGTCGCCGAGATGGCCGACGACATCCTCGTGATGTACGGCGGCCGGTGCGTCGAGCGCGGCACCGCCGAGAGGGTCTTCTACGAGCCGCGCCACCCCTACACCTGGGGACTGCTCGGCTCCATGCCGCGCATCGACCGCGAGCAGACCGAGCGCCTCATCCCGGTCAAGGGCTCGCCGCCCAGCCTCATCAACATCCCGAGCGGCTGTGCCTTCAACCCGCGCTGCCCGTACGCCGACGTCCCCAAGGGCGGCATCACCCGCTCCCGGCGGCCCGAGCTGACCGAGGACGGCAGCGGGCACTGGTCGGCCTGCCACATGCCGCAGGAGGAGCGGACCCGGATCTGGACCGAAGAGATTGCGCCGAAGCTGTGACCGACATGAAGAAGAAGGCCGACGAGCCCGCCGCGGACGCGCAGGCGCCGGCCGGCGAGCCGCTGCTGAAGGTGACCGGCCTGGTCAAGCACTTCCCCATCAACAAGGGGTTGCTGCGCCGCCAGGTCGGGGCGGTCAAGGCCGTCGACGGGATCGACTTCGAGGTCCGGCGCGGTGAGACGCTCGGCGTGGTCGGCGAGTCGGGCTGCGGCAAGTCGACGATGGGCCGGCTGATCACCCGGCTGCTGGAGCCGACGGGCGGCACGGTCGAGTTCGAGGGGCGGGACATCACGCACCTCGGGGTCGCCGGGATGCGCCCGCTGCGCCGCGACGTGCAGATGATCTTCCAGGACCCGTACGGCTCCCTGAACCCGCGGCACACGGTCGGCACGATCGTCAGCGCCCCCTTCAAGCTCCAGGGTGTGGAGCCGGAGGGCGGGCTCAAGGCGGAGGTGCAGCGGCTGCTGTCGCTGGTGGGCCTCAACCCCGAGCACTACAACCGCTACCCGCACGAGTTCTCCGGCGGCCAGCGCCAGCGCATCGGCATCGCCCGGGCCCTGGCCCTGAAGCCCAAGCTGGTCGTCGCCGACGAGCCGGTCTCGGCGCTGGACGTGTCGATCCAGGCCCAGGTGGTCAACCTGCTGGACGACCTCCAGGAGGAGCTCGGCCTCACGTACGTGATCATCGCCCACGACCTGTCGGTCATCCGGCACGTCTCGGACCGCATCGCGGTGATGTACCTCGGCAAGGTCGTGGAGCTGGCGGACCGGACCTCGCTCTACGAGAACCCCATGCACCCGTACACCAGGGCGCTGTTGTCGGCCGTTCCGGTGCCGGACCCGCGCCGGCGCGGCGCGGCGAGCGGCCGCATCCTGCTCAAGGGCGACGTGCCCTCGCCGATCTCCCCGCCGAGCGGCTGCCGCTTCCACACGCGCTGCTGGAAGGCCACGCAGGTCTGCGCCGTGCAGGAGCCGCCGATGGCCACACTGGCGACCGGCCACCAGGTGGCCTGCCACCACCCGGAGAACGCGCCCGACCAGGTGCCGGGCGACCCCGCCCTGCCGGGTGCCGCCGAGGCGCTGGCCAAGGTCTCGGAATAGGCCCGGGCCCGCCCGGGCACGATCGGTCCGGTGGTCGGGACCCCGTGTAGCGGTCGGTGACCGGGCCACCGGTCATTCCCAGTGACAATGGGGCGGTGCTCCACGATCTCTTCCCGCCCGACGTCCAGCACGCCCTGGACCTCGCGGGCATCTTCGTCTTCGCCACCGCGGGCGCCCTGCTCGCCGTACGAAAGAACTTCGACGTCTTCGGCATCGCCGTCCTCGCCGAGGTCACCGCCCTGGGCGGCGGCCTCTTCCGCGACCTGGTCATCGGCGCCGTGCCGCCGGCCGCCTTCGGCGAGCTCAGCTTCTTCGTCACCCCGCTGATCGCCGCGGCCCTCGTCTTCTTCCTGCACCCCGAGGTGCAGCGGATCAACCGCGCCATCAACGTCTTCGACGCCGCCGGCCTCGCCCTCTTCTGCGTCACCGGCACGACGAAGGCGTACGAGTACGGTCTCGGTCTGACCGCCTCCGCCGCGCTGGGCCTGGCCACGGCCGTCGGCGGCGGCGTCCTGCGCGACGTCCTCGCCAACGAGGTGCCCTCACTGCTGCGTGACCGCGAGATGTACGCCGTGCCCGCCACGGTCGGCGCCGCGATGGTGGCCGTCGCCATCGGCCTCGGCGCCCTCAACGCGCTGACGACGGCCATCGCGATCGTCACCACCTTCGTGCTGCGGCTGCTCGCGATGCGGTTCCACTGGCGGGCGCCGCTGGCCTGGAACCGCCGGTCCGCGGTCTCCGAAGAGCCGTGATCTGCACGTCACCTGAAAAGCTACCGCTTAGTAGCCTTGCGTTGTAGGCTCGATTCCATGGCATACGCAGCGGCCCAGGCCTCCATCGGCGACAGCGAGTTCGACCGCGACACCACCATCACCGAGCGTGCGGGCGAGCCCGGGGTGTACGACGCGGAGCTCTCCGCCGGATGGACGATCATCACCGCCGTCAACGGCGGCTATCTGCTGGCCCTGGTCGGCCGGGCCCTGTCGGCGGCCCTGCCGCACCCGGACCCCTTCACCGTCTCCGCCCACTACCTCACTTCCTCCGAGCCCGGCCCCGCGGTGATCCGCACCGAGGTCGTCCGGGTCGGCCGGACCCTGTCCACCGGCCAGGCCTCCCTGTTCCAGTTCGACGAGAACGGTGCCGAGGTCGAGCGGATCCGGGTCGTCGCCTCCTACGGTGACCTCGCCTCCCTGCCGGACGACGTCCGCACCACGGCCCTCCCGCCGGCGATCCCGCCGTACGAGGCCTGCCTCGGCCCGGAGGCCGGCCCCGCCCCCATCCCCGGCAGCACCGCGATCGTCGACCGGCTCCGGCTGCGCCTGGACCCGGCGACGGCGGGCTGGGCGCTCGGCGCGCCCTCCGGCAAGGGCGAGATGCGGGCCTGGTTCGAACTCGCCGACGGCCGGGACGCGGACCCGCTCTCCCTGCTGCTCGCGGTCGACGCGCTCCCGCCGACCTGCTTCGACCTGGGCCTGATGGGCTGGAGCCCGACGGTGGAGCTGACCACGCACATCCGCTGCCGCCCGGCGCCCGGCCCGCTGCGGATCGCGATCACCACGCGGAACCTGGCCGGCGGCTTCCTGGAGGAGGACGCCGAGGTCTGGGACTGCGAGGACCGCCTGGTGGCGCAGTCCCGCCAACTGGCCCGCGCCCCGCGCTCCTGACCCGACGCCACGGCACGCGGAGTCCGGCAGCCCCACCCGCGCGACTCCCCGGCCCCGTCGCCCGCGCGACTCCCCGGCCCCGTCGCCCGCGCAGCCTCCCCGCCGCCCGCGCGGCCGGGGCGGCTGTTCCCGGGGTGTGGGGTCGGGCCGTTCCCGCGGTGTGGGGTCGGGGCGTTCTCGGGGGGTGGTGGGCGCGGGGCAGGGGAGCCGTGGGCTGTGCCCGGCGGGGGCTCGTAGAATCAGGGGATCATGGCCTACCTCGACCACGCCGCCACCACCCCGATGCTCCCGGAGGCCGCTGCGGCGATGACCGCGCAGTTCGCCGTCACGGGTAACGCGTCCTCCCTGCACGCCGCCGGCCGCCGCGCCCGCCGCACCGTCGAGGAGGCCCGCGAGGCACTCGCCGAGGCACTCGGCGCCCGCCCCAGCGAGGTGGTCTTCACCGCCGGCGGCACCGAGGCCGACAACCTCGCCGTCAAGGGCCTGTACTGGGCCCGCCGCGGCCAGGACCCCGCCCGCACCCGGGTGCTCGCCAGCCCCGTCGAGCACCACGCCGTCCTCGACGCCGTCCACTGGCTCGCCGAACAGGAGGGCGCCCAGGTCGAGTACCTGCCCGTCGACCGCTACGGCCGGGTCAGCCCCGAGGACCTGCGCGAGGCCATCGCCCGCAACCCCGACGACGTCGCCCTGGCCACCGTGATGTGGGCCAACAACGAGATCGGCACCGTCATGCCGGTCCACGAACTGGCCGCCGTAGCACGCGAGTTCGGCGTACCGCTGCACTCCGACGCGGTCCAGGCGGTGGGTCAGCTCGACGTCCGCTTCGGCGACAGCGGCCTCGCCGCGATGACCGTCAGCGGCCACAAGATCGGCGGCCCGTACGGCATCGGTGCGCTGCTCCTCGGCCGCGACCAGACCCCCGTACCCGTCCTGCACGGCGGCGGCCAGGAGCGCCACGTGCGCTCCGGCACCCTCGACGTACCGGCGATCGCCGCCTTCGCGGTGGCTGCCGTCCTCGCCGCCGAACGGCGCGAGCGGTTCGCCGCCGAGATCGGGCACCTGCGGGACGAGCTGATCCGCGCCGTGCTCGCGGCCGTGCCGGACGCCGTCCTCGGCGGGGATCCCGACAACCGGCTCCCGGCCAACGCCCACTTCAGCTTCCCCGGCTGTGAGGGCGACTCGCTGCTGCTCCTGCTGGACGCCCAGGGCATCGAGTGCTCGACCGGCTCCGCCTGCACCGCGGGCGTCGCCCAGCCCAGCCACGTCCTGCTGGCCACCGGCACCGACCCGCAGCTCGCCCGCGGCACCCTGCGCTTCTCCCTCGGCCACACCTCCGGCCCGGAGGACGTCGCCGCCCTGGCCGCGGCCATCGGCCCGGCGGTGGAGCGCGCACGCACGGCCGGCCTGAGCTAGTGCTGCGGCCGGAAGGGCTCACCGCCTCGCGCAGACCCTTCCGGCCACAGCACTAGGCAGACCCTTCCGGCTTCCGCAGGTCGGACACGTCGACGCTGTCGGCCGGCGGCGGCGTCTTCGTCGGGACGGGCCGGTCGTACGCGGAGAAGTCGGCCTCCCCCTGCGTGCCGCCGATCCGCCCCTGGATCCGGAGCAGGTGGGGCTTGCCCTCGGTGGCGACGTAGAGCGTGGCCCAGTCGGCCCCGGAACGCCCGGTGACCGTGATCGCGGGCATGCCCTTGACGAGGGCCTTCGCGCCCTTCTCCACGTCGTCGTCCTTGGTGAACGGCTCCAGCAGGTACGCGCGCTGGAGGTAGGACACGTCACAGGCCGCGGACAGCTCGTGGAGCGCGGCGTCGTCGGCCCGGCCGTGCATCCACCGCCCGTTCAACCGCTCGGCCATCGCCTCGCCGACCTGCCCCGGGGCCCGCATCCTCAAGAACGCCGCATCCGGTTTCATCCAGACGTCCCGCCCGCGCTTGACGATCTCCAGGCGGCCCTTGCCCGGGGCGATCGCCATGGCGCCGGCACAGTTGCCTTCCTTGTCGAGGTGGATGTCCACGACGTAGGTCCCCGTCGCGTCCTTGGCCTGCCCCTCCCAGCGCAGGGACCGGGCAGCGAGCAGCGACTGCCACCCCTTCTCCGCGATCACGTGGGCGGGCTCCTCCTCGATGCCGTTCCCGCCCGGCGCCGCCGTGCCCACCAGCAGGGTGCCGGCCGCCGCCACGGCCACTGCGAGCCTGGACATCGCCTCACCTCCGACGCGGGGCAGGCCGCAAGATCAGCGTAGGCCGGGCGGGCGGGCCCCGCAGCCCCGGCCCGGCGCCCGGGCCGGCGTGCCTCAGCCGGTGCGGGGCCCCTCCAGCTCGGCCCGCACCAGGCGCAGGTACCGGTCCCAGTCCCAGTGCGGTCCCGGGTCCGTGTGGTCGGTGCCCGGCACCTCGGAGTGCGCCAGGAAGTGCTTCCGGTCCACGGGTATGTCGTACCTCCGGCAGATGTCGGCGGCCAGCCGGGCCGAGGACGCGTACATCGCGTCCGTGAAGTCCCGCGGCCGTTCCACGAAGCCGACGTGCTCGATGCCGATGCTCCGCTCGTTCATCGAGCGGTTCCCGGAGTGGAAGGCGACGTCCAGCTCCCGCACCATCTGCTCGACGTGGCCGTCCTGGCGGACTATGTAGTGCGCGGACGCCCTGTGCCACGGGTTCCTGAAGGCGTCCACCGAGGACGCGAAGCCGCCCTGGGTCACGTGCACCACGATGCGGTCCACCCGGTAGTCGTCCGGCCGGTCCGCCAGCCGCCAGTTCGCCGGCGAGGCCGCCGTCCAGCCCGCGCCCGCGTAGTCCAGCTCGCCCTCCTTGCGCGGCTTGGACACCCCGGGCAGCAGCCACCACAGCCGCCGCGCCTCGTCCGCCCCGGCCACCCCCGCCACCGCGAGGACCCCGAGGCCCCCGAACAGCACCGCCCGGCGCGTCCTGCCCTTGCCCGCCCCGGCCGTCTCTCCCGTCGACGTGCCCTTGTCCGCCATGTGATCCACCCCCCGTACCCGACAACGCGCTGTGACCCCGGACGGTTCCCCCGTACTCTGGAAGGCGCTATGACTGAGAACCCGCAGCGCACCGCCCGTCCCCTCCGCGTCCTGGCCGCCATGTCCGGTGGCGTGGACTCCGCCGTCGCAGCAGCCCGCGCGGTCGAAGCCGGGCACGATGTGACCGGGGTCCACCTGGCGCTCTCCGCGAACCCCCAGTCCTTCCGGACCGGCGCGCGCGGCTGCTGCACCATCGAGGACTCCCGCGACGCCCGCCGCGCCGCCGACGTCATCGGCATCCCCTTCTACTGCTGGGACCTCGCCGAGCGATTCCGCGAGGACGTCGTCGAGGACTTCATCTCCGAGTACGAGGCCGGGCGCACCCCGAACCCCTGCCTGCGCTGCAACGAGAAGATCAAGTTCGCGGCGCTGCTGGACAAGGCCCTCGCCCTCGGCTTCGACGCCGTCTGCACCGGCCACTACGCGACGGTCGTGGTCAACGAGGACGGCACCCGCGAGCTGCACCGCGCCTCCGACATGGCCAAGGACCAGTCGTACGTCCTCGGAGTCCTCGACGAGAAGCAGCTCGCCCACGCGCTCTTCCCGCTCGGCGACACGATCACCACCAAGGAGGAGATCCGCGCCGAGGCGGAGCGTCGCGGCCTCGCCGTCGCCAAGAAGCCCGACAGCCACGACATCTGCTTCATCGCCGACGGTGACACCCAGGGCTTCCTCGCGAAGCGCCTCGGCAAGGCCGAGGGCGACATCGTCGACGAGTCCGGCACCAAGGTCGGCAGCCACGACGGCGCCTACGGCTTCACCATCGGCCAGCGCAAGGGCCTGCGCATCGGCCATCCCGCGCCCGACGGCAAGCCGCGCTACGTCCTCGACATCTCCCCGGTGAACAACACGGTGACCGTCGGCCCCGCCGAGGCCCTCGACGTCAGCGCCCTCACCGCGATCCGCCCCCGCTGGTGCGGATCCACGCCCGCCGCACCGGGCACGTACACGGCGCAGCTGCGCGCCCACGGCGGCGAGACGGAGGTCTTCGCCGAGGTCGTGGACGGCGAGCTGCGGGTGCGCTTCACCGAACCGGTCCGCGGCGTGGCCCCCGGCCAGGCGATCGTGCTGTACGACGGCACCCGCGTCGTCGGCTCCGCCACGATCGCCACGACCACCCGCGCCACCGCCGCGTCCGTCTGACCCCGGCCGGGGCCCGGTGAGGACCGGGCCCCGACCCCCAACCCCCAACCCCCGAGCCCCGGGCCCGGGGGAGGAGCTCCTGCCATCAGGCCACCGTCAGGACGATCTTGCCGGTGGTGCGGCCCTGCTCGCCGATCTCGTGGGCCTTCGCCGCCTGCTCCAGCGGCAGCACCGTCTCGACCAGCGGCTTGAGCAGCCCCCGGTCGGCCAGGGCGGCGATCTCCTCCAGCCCCTTGCGGTCCGGCTCGACCAGCGTCCAGGCCGCGTGCACCCCGCGCTCCGCGGCCTCGGCCGGGACGTCGTCCGGCCCGGGCAGCGACACCAGGCGTCCGCCCGGCTTCAGCACCTCCAACGACCGTCGCGCGACCTCGCCGCCCAGGGCGTCCAGCACCACGTCCACGCCCGCGACGACCTCGGTGAAGTCCTGCGTCCGGTAGTCGACGACCTCGTCGGCGCCGAGCTCGCGCAGCAGTCCGTGCTTGGCCGCGCTGGCGGTGCCGATCACGTACGCGCCGCGCGCCTTGGCGATCTGCACGGCCAGGTGCCCGACGCCGCCGGCCGCCGCGTGCACCAGCACGCGCTCGCCCGGTCGCACGTCCGCGCCGTCCACCAGGGCCTGCCAGGCGGTCAGCGCCGCCAGCGGCAGCGCGGCCGCCTGCACGTGGTCCAGCGAGGCCGGCTTGCGGGCGAAGTGCCGGGCCGGGGCGGCCACGTACTCGGCGTACCCGCCCGCCTGCCGCGGGAAGTGCGGCATGCCGTACACCTCGTCGCCCGGACGGTACAGGGTCACGCCCGGGCCGACCGCCTCGACGGTGCCCGAGACGTCCCAGCCGACCATCGGGACCTCGCCCCAGCCGATCAGGGCGCCGCTGGCCCGGGTCTTCCAGTCCACCGGGTTCACGCCGGCCGCGTGCACCCGTACCAGGATCTCGTTCAGGCCCGGCTCCGGCCGGACCGCCTCGACCTCGGTGAGGACCTCGGGACCACCCCACTGGCTGACGACGACGGCACGCATGAATGTCTCCTTGCTGATGATCTGTGCCGGTTCTCCCGGCTGTGTCACCAGCTTGGACCCCCGCGGCCCCGCACGGTGGTGGCCAGATGGCCACCATGTGACAGAATCTGGCCATGCACCGAGTAGCCGTACTCGCCGTCGAGGGCGTCGCCCCCTTCGAGCTCGGCATGCCGTCGCGGGTCTTCGGGAACGCCCTCGCCGAGGACGGCAGCCCCCTGTACGAGGTCACCGTCTGCACCGCGGACGGCCGGCCCGTGGTCAGTGACGCGGGCTTCACCATCGGCGTCACCGCCGGCCCCGAGGCGCTCGCCGCCGCCGACACGGTGATCGTCCCGCCCACCCACGGCATGCCCGGCCTGCTGCGCGGCGAGCCCCTGCCGCAGCCGCTCGCCGAGGCCCTCGCCGGGATCCGCCCCGGCACCCGCACCGTCTCCATCTGCACCGGCTCCGAGGTCCTCGCCGCCGCCGGGCTGCTCGACGGGCGCACCGCCACCACGCACTGGGTACACGCACCGGAATTCCGGCGGGCCTTCCCGCGTATCAAGGTCGACGAGGACGTCCTCTTCGTCGACGACGGCGACATCCTGACCTCCGCCGGCGTCGCCGCCGGCATCGACCTCTGCCTCTACCTGGTGCGCGCCGACCACGGCACCGCCGTCGCCAACCGCGCCGCCCGGCTCTGCGTCGTACCGCCGTGGCGCGACGGCGGGCAGGCCCAGTACATCGACCGGCCCGTGCCCGAGCCCACCGTCGCCACCACCACCGAAGCCCGCGCCTGGGCCCTGGAACACCTCGACGAACCGCTCACCCTGGGTCAACTGGCCGCCCGGGCCCGGATGAGCCTGCGCACCTTCACCCGGCGCTTCCGCGACGAGGTCGGCATGACGCCCGTACAGTGGCTGACCGCCCAACGCCTCGATCTCGCACGCCACTTGCTGGAATCCAGCGACCTGCCCGTGGACCTCGTAGCGCACCGCTCCGGCTTCGGTTCGGCCAACTCCCTGCGCCAGCACATGCGCAGCTCGCTCGGTATCTCACCGATCGCCTACCGCCGCACCTTCAGCCCGGACGCCCGGCCGGCCGCGGCGGCATGACCCGAGACGTCATCGACCCGCCCGCCCACCCTTGCCACGATGAACCCAACAGCCCGTGCGACCGACGGAAACTGGGGGACCACATGACCGCCTACGCCATCGGCCACATCCGCCGCCCGGAGACGATGGACGAGGACGTCCTGCGCTACATCGAGACCATCCAGGCCACGACGGCCCCCTTCGGAGGTCGCTTCCTCGTCCATGGCGGCGGCCCGGTCGAGGTGCTGGAGGGCTCCTTCACCAGCGACCTCGTGATCATCGCCTTCCCGGACATGGAACGCGCCGCGCCTGGTACGCCTCCGACGCCTACCAGGAGATCCTCCCCCTGCGCACCCGCCACATCCAGGCCGACGTCTTCCTCGCCGACGGCGTCCCGCCCGCCTACGACGCCGCCCGCACCGCCGCGAGGCTCCGCGAACAAGCAGGCCTGTGACACTGCTGCCGCCCCCGGGCGCGTCGGCCGGCACACGGGCCGACCCGGCCCCGGCGGGGCGGCCCGGGGAGCGGGGGCGGCCCGCCGGAGTGCGAGCATGGGCGGTATGGCTACTCATCTGATCACCGGGGCCGGTGCCGGCATCGGCGCCGCGGTCGCGAACCGGCTGCACGCCCGCGGCGACGACCTGATCCTGCTCGCCCGCGACGCCGCCCGCGCCCGGCAGCTCGTCGAGCGCTACCCCGGCGCCCGCACGCTCGTCGGGGACCTCGCCGACCCCGACCGGCTGTCCTGGGCCTTCTCCCACCAGGCCGTCCCCGACCGGATCGACTCCCTGCTGCACGTCGCCGGGATCGTCGACCTCGGGCCGGTGGGGGAGCTGAGCACCAAGACCTGGCACCAGCAGCTGAACGTGAACCTGGTCGCGCCCGCCGAGCTCACCCGGCTGCTGCTGCCGACCCTGCGCGTCTCCAAGGCCACCGTCGTCTTCGTGAACTCCGGTGCCGGCCTGACCGCGCACGCCGACTGGAGCGCGTACGCCGCCTCCAAGCACGGCCTCAAGGCGCTCGCCGACTCGCTGCGCGCCGAGGAGCGGGCCAACGGCATCCGCGTCACCTCCGTCTACCCGGGCCGCACCGCCACCGCGATGCAGGCCAAGGTGCACTCGCAGGAGGGCAAGGAGTACGACCCGGCCGACTGGATCGACCCGGAGTCCGTGGCGACCACGATCCTGATGGCCCTCGACCTGCCCCGCGACGCCGAGGTCAACGACCTGTCCGTGAGGCCCGGCCGGTGACCGCGAGCGCCACCGGCGTCGGCTCCCTGCCCGGCGGCGACGCCCGCGAGGCAGCCAAGACCGCCACCGGGTCCTTCGAGGAGTTCCCGTACCTGCCCGAGCTGCCCGCCCGCGGGCCGGGCGCCGACATGATCGGCCGGACGCTCGGGCTGCTCGTGGACCTGTACGCCCACGTCGAGCCGAGCGGCTGGCGGATCAGCGACCGCCCGGGCCGCGACACCCGGCGCTCCCGGTCCTGGCTCGGCGAGGACCTCGACGCCCTGGAGGAGTTCACCCAGGGCCACGCGGGGAAGCTCAAGATCCAGGCCGTCGGCCCGTGGACCCTCGCCGCGGCCCTGGAGCTGCACAGCGGCGAGGCGCTGCTCCGGGACGCCGGCGCCTGCCGCGACCTCGCCGCCTCGCTCGCCGAGGGGCTGCGCGGACACCTCGCCGACGTGCGCAAGCGGATCCCCGGCGCCGAGATCGTCCTCCAGTTCGACGAGCCGTCGCTGACCGCCGTCCTGCGCGGACGGGTGCGGACCGCCAGCGGGTACCGGACCTACCGCGCCGTGGACCGGCAGGTGGTCGAGGGGGCCCTGCGCGAGCTGTTCGCCGTGCACGACGGGGAGGTGATCGTGCACTCCTGCGCGCCCGAGGTCCCCTTCGACATGCTGCGGCGCGCCGGCGCCGCGGGGGTGTCGTTCGATTTCTCCCTGCTCACGGAGCGCGAGGACGACGCCCTCGGCGAAGCCGTCGAGAGCGGCATGACACTCTTCGCCGGAGTGGTGCCGGGCACCGATGCCCCGTTGTCGGACCCGGGCGGTAGCGTCATGGGTGTCAGGAAGCTTTGGCGCAGGCTGGGGCTGGCCCCGGGGACTCTGGCGCAGTCCGTCGTGGTCACCCCGGCGTGTGGTCTGGCGGGCGCCTCGCCCGCCTACGCCCGCGCGGTGCAGGCGCACTGCGTCAGGGCGGCGAGATCGCTCGCCGACAACCCTGAGTGACGGACCGAGACGGGGCACGGGAGGACACGGCATGGCAGCCGAACAGCAGGACACGGCGGTACCGGCGGAGGTGCGCGAGCAGCACCAGCTGTTGGCCGAGCAGGTCGAGGAGCACCGCTTCCGGTACTACGTGAAGGACCAGCCGGTCGTCAGCGACGCCGAGTTCGACCAGCTGCTGCGCTCCCTGGAGGCACTGGAGGAGCAGTACCCGGAGCTGCGCACGCCCGACTCGCCCACCCAGAAGGTGGCCGGGTCGTACGAGACGGACTTCGCCGCCGTCGAGCACCGCGAGCGCATGATGTCCCTCGACAACGCCTTCGACGACGAGGAACTCTCGGCCTGGGCGGACCGCGTCGCCCGGGACGTGGGCTCCTCGGCGTACCACTACCTGTGCGAGCTCAAGGTCGACGGCCTCGCCGTCAACCTCACGTACGAGAACGGGCGGCTCACCCGGGCCGCCACCCGCGGCGACGGCCGCACCGGCGAGGACATCACCCCGAACGTCCGCACCATCGCCGAGATCCCGGACCGCCTCAAGGGCGACCGGATCCCGGCGCTGGTGGAGATCCGGGGCGAGGTCTTCTTCCCGATGGAGAAGTTCGAGGAGCTCAACGCCCGGCTGGTCGCGGCCGGGGACAAGCCCTTCGCCAACCCGCGCAACGCGGCCGCCGGTTCGCTGCGCCAGAAGGACCCGAAGGTCACCGCCACCCGCCCGCTGCACATGGTGGTGCACGGCCTCGGCGCCCGCGAGGGCTTCGAGATCGGCCGCCTGTCCGAGGCGTACGCGCTGCTGCACGAGTGGGGGCTGCCCACCGCCCGGCACAACGCGGTCGTGGGCAGCCTGAAGGAAGTCCGCGCGTTCATCGACCGGTTCGGCGAGAACCGGCACTCCGTGGAGCACGAGATCGACGGCGTCGTCGTCAAGCTCGACGAGATCCCGCTCCAGGGCCGGCTGGGCTCCACCGCACGCGCCCCGCGCTGGGCCATCGCCTGGAAGTACGCGCCGGAAGAGGTCAACACCAAGCTGGTGGACATCAAGGTCGGTGTCGGCCGCACCGGGCGCGTGACCCCGTACGCCCAGGTGGAGCCGGTGACGGTGGCCGGCTCCGAGGTCGAGTTCGCCACGCTGCACAACCAGGACGTGGTCAAGGCCAAGGGCGTCCTCATCGGCGACACGGTCGTGCTGCGCAAGGCCGGGGACGTCATCCCGGAGATCCTCGGCCCCGTGGTCGACCTGCGGGACGGCACCGAGCGGGAGTTCGTGATGCCGGCCGAGTGCCCCGAGTGCGGCACCTCGCTGCGCCCGATGAAGGAGGGCGACATCGACCTCCGCTGCCCGAACGGGCAGACCTGCCCGGCGCAGCTGCGCGAGCGGCTGTTCTACCTGGGCGGCCGGCAGTGCCTGGACATCGAGAACTTCGGCGCGGTGGCCGCGGCCGCGCTCACCAACCCGCTGGAGCCGGCCGAGCCGCCGCTGCGTGACGAGGGCGACCTGTTCGACCTGACGGTCGAGCAGTTGCTGCCCATCAAGGCGTACGTCCGCGACGCCGACAGCGGGCTGCCCAAGCGCGACCCGAAGACCGGCGAGGAAAAGATCGTCACGGTCTTCGCCAACCAGAAGGGCGAGCCGAAGAAGAACACCCTGGCGATGCTGGAGAACATCGCCGCGGCCAAGGACCGCCCGCTGGCCCGCGTCATCAACGGCCTGTCGATCCGTCACGTCGGTCCGGTGGCCGCCGAGGCGCTGGCCCGCGAGTTCCGGTCCGTCGAGCGGATCGAGCAGGCCACCGAGGAGGAGCTGGCCGCGACCGAGGGGGTCGGCCCGATCATCGCCGCCTCCCTCAAGGAGTGGTTCGCCGTCGACTGGCACCAGGAGATCCTGCGCAAGTGGCGGGCGGCCGGCGTCCGCATGGAGGAGGAAGGTTCCGGCGACGAGGCGGGCCCGCGCCCCCTGGAGGGCCTCACCGTCGTCGTCACCGGCACCCTGCAGGGCCACACCCGGGACGGCGCGAAGGACGCCCTGCAGAGCCGCGGTGCCAAGGTGACCGGATCGGTCTCCAAGAAGACCTCCTTCGTCGTGGTCGGCGACAACCCCGGTTCGAAGTACGACAAGGCGGTGCAGCTGAAGCTGGCCATCCTCGACGAGGCGGGTTTCGCCGTGCTGCTGGAGCAGGGCCCCGACGCGGCGCGCGGGGCGGCCCTCCCGGTGGACGGCGCCGCCGTGGCGGAGTAGCACGGCCGGACAACCCCGCCCCGGGAACCGGAGAAGGTGAACCGATGCGTGGCGTGCGGCCGTACGGGCGGGCGCACGCCCGGCGCAACAGGCGGTGGTAAACGGCTGGTACAAGGCTGTTCCCAGGGCAGCGAGCTGTCGGATCATCGGATGGGTGACCCGGGGGTCCTGGTCCAAACTCACCTGTTCGGCGGATACCGTACTGATGAGGATGGCTGGGTCGCATTCGGGCAACCGCCGCCGACCGGTGCCCCTGGGAGCCTCTCGCGTCCTACTGTTGAGGGGTGCGCCTGTCGCGCACGGCTGCGTGATGCGAATCCAGCCGTGATGGCATGACATCGGGGCCATCGCGTGGCATCGGCAGTGCCGGCTGTGAGAGGGACGGGCATGAAACCCACCGAAAGCGCCGACCCGTCACCTGATTTCGGCGGGGAGATCCCGCCCATGCGGACGGGCCGGCCCGGGGTCCTGCGTGCCGGGACACGGGACCGGCACCCGCGCGACACCGGAGCGGGACCGGGCGGGGCGAAGCAGCGCACCGTGCTGCCCTTCACCGTCGTGGGCCTGGCCGCCGTGGTCCTCGTGGCGGGCATCGCCTCCACCCTGACCGACCGTCACGCCCTGTTCCCCGGCGGCACGGTCGGCTGGGCGCTCGCCCTGCTGACCGGCATCATCGTCGGCCACCTGGTCGCCCTCGGCCGGGACCGCTGGTGGGGCGGCACCGGATCCGGCGCGGCCCTGACCCTCGGCGTGCTCCTCCTCTACGGCTGGGTGCCCGCAGGGCTCGTCTCCCTCGCCGTGGTCACCCTCGTCGGGGCCGCTCGCCGGCACCGCTGGCGACAGGGGCTGCTGCACGGCGCCGCCGACATCCTCGGCATCGGAGCGGGGGCCCTCGTCCTCGCCGCCTTCGGGGAGACGCCCACCGTCGAATCGCCCTGGCGACCCACCGGCTGGGGTCTGGAGGCCGCCCCCGAGGTCGTCCTGGTCGCCGTGTCCTACCTGCTGGCCAGCCGGCTGCTGCTGTGGCTCGCGCTGGCGCCGCGCGCCGGGGGCCTGCGCACCGCCGCCCGGACGGCGCTGCTCCGGCAGGCCTTAGTGGCCGTCGCGCTGCTCGGCATCGCCCCGCTCATCTGCGTGGTGGCCGTCGCGCAGCCGGTGCTGCTGCCGCTGTTCGCCGTACCGCTGATCGCCCTGGACTCCACCCTGTGGATCGCCCGGGCGCGCGCCGAGGAGCAGCTGCGGGATCCCCTGACCGGGCTGCCGAACCGGCAGTGGCTGCTGGAGCGGGCCTGGTCCGCACTGGACGAGGCTGAACGTTTGGGCACCCGGTCGGCCCTGGTGCTGATCGACCTGGACCGGTTCCGTGCGGTCAACGACACCCTCGGCCACCTCGCGGGCGACCGGCTGCTGCTCCAGATCGCCGACCGGCTGCGGCAGGCCCTGCCGGAGGAGGCCGAGGCCGCGCGGCTCGGCGGCGACGAGTTCGCCGTCCTCCTGCCCGTCGCCGACTCCACCACCAGCGCCCAGCGGGTCGCCCGCCACCTGGTCGCCGAGCTCAGCTCACCGCTCGACCTGGACGGCCTGACCCTCGTCCTGGAGGCCAGCGCCGGCCTCGCCGTCTTCCCCGACCACGCGCTGGACGCGGAGGGGCTGCTGCGCCGTGCCGACGTAGCCATGTACCAGGCCAAGCGCGACCGGACGGGCGTGGAGGTGTACGAGTCCAAGCGCGACAGCAACACCCCCGACCGGCTCGGTCTCCTCGGCGACCTGCGCCGGGCCCTCGATGCCGGCGAGGTGGAGCTGCACTACCAGCCCAAGGTCCGCTTCGACGGGCAGGTGGCCGGGTTGGAGGCGCTGGTGCGCTGGGTGCACCCCGAGCGCGGGCGGGTCTCCCCGGACGAGTTCATCGCGATCGCCGAGACCTCGGGGCTGATGCCCCACCTCACCGAGTACGTGCTGGAGACCGCCCTCGCCCAGGTGGCGCGGTGGCGGGCGCAGGGCCTGAAGGTCCCGGTGGCGGTCAACGTTTCGCCGCGCGACGTCCACACCCCCGGTTTCGCCGGCGCGGTCGCGGCCCGGCTCGCCCGGCACGGCGTGCCGGCGAGCGGCTTGCAGCTGGAGATAACGGAACACGTGCTGCTGGAGGACCCGCAGCGGGCCGCGGACACCATGGCGGGGCTGACGGGCCACGGCGTGAAGATGTCCCTGGACGACTTCGGCACCGGCTACTCCTCCCTGGTCCACCTGCGCAGGCTCCCGGTCAGCGAGCTGAAGATCGACCGCTCCTTCGTGGCGCGGCTCGCGGTCGACGCGCAGGACGCGGAGATCGTGCGCTGCACCGTGGACCTCGCCCACTCCCTGGGCCTGCTCGTGGTCGCCGAGGGCGTCGAGGACGACGAGACCTGGGAGCGGCTGCGCGACCTCGGCTGCGACGCCGTGCAGGGCTGGCTGGTCGCGGCGGCCATGCCCCCGCAGGAGGCCACGGCCTGGCTGCTGGCCCGCGGCGAGCGGGGCTGGCGCCGCCCCGCGGACATCACGCGGGAGCTGTCGGCGGCTCCCGCCAAGGCGGAGTCACCGGCCCCGTAACCGCCGGGCGTGCAGCCCCGGCCCTCCAGCCCCCGGCGGTCCAGCCGCGCCCGCCGGGGGCTCGCGGACGTCCCGGGCGGGAAAGGGTTTCGTGGCTCAGGGGGCCGGCCCCATAGGATTGGGCACGAAACCACTCACTCACCACCCCCAGAGGATCGCTGCATGCCTGGCATTTCGCGCGAGGAGGTCGCCCACCTCGCTCGGCTGGCACGTATGGAACTGTCCAACGAAGAGCTCGATCACTTCGCTGGACAGCTCGACGACATCATCGGCGCGGTCGCCCGCGTGTCCGAGGTCGCCGACCAAGACGTCCCGCCGACCTCGCACCCGCTGCCGCTGACCAACGTCATGCGCGCGGACGAGGTCCGACCGTCGCTCACCCCCGCGCAGGCGCTCTCCGGCGCTCCCGCCCAGGAGCAGCAGCGTTTCAAGGTGCCGCAGATCCTGGGGGAGGACTAATCACCATGGCTGACACCAACATCATCAAGCTCACGGCCGCCGAGACCGCCGAGAAGATCGCCTCGGGCGAGCTCACGGCCGTCGAGGTCACCGAGGCCCACCTGGCCCGCATCGACGCGACCGACGAGAAGGTCCACGCCTTCCTGCACGTCGACCGCGAGGGCGCCCTGGCCCAGGCGCGTGCCGTCGACGCCAAGCGTGAGCGCGGCGAGAAGCTCGGCCCGCTGGCCGGCGTCCCGCTGGCCCTCAAGGACATCTTCACCACCGTCGGGGTCCCGACCACCGTCGGTTCGAAGATCCTCGAAGGCTGGATCCCGCCGTACGACGCCACCCTGACGCGCAAGCTGAAGGAAGCCGACGTCGTCATCCTCGGCAAGACCAACATGGACGAGTTCGCCATGGGCTCCTCCACCGAGAACAGCGCCTACGGCCCCACCTCCAACCCGTGGGACCTCACCCGCATCCCGGGCGGCTCCGGCGGCGGCTCCGCGGCCGCGCTGGCAGCCTTCCAGGCTCCCCTGGCGATCGGCACCGACACCGGCGGCTCCATCCGCCAGCCCGCCGCCGTCACCGGCACCGTCGGCGTGAAGCCCACCTACGGCGGCGTCTCCCGCTACGGCATGGTCGCCTTCTCCTCCTCCCTCGACCAGGGCGGCCCGTGCGCCCGTACGGTCCTGGACGCGGCGCTGCTGCACGAGGTCATCGCCGGCCACGACCCGCTGGACTCCACCTCCATCGACGCCCCGGTGCCGCCGGTCGTCGAGGCGGCCCGCAACGGCTCCGTCGCCGGCCTGCGCGTCGGCGTCGTCAAGCAGTTCCGCGGCGAGGGCTACCAGGCCGGCGTCGTGCAGCGCTTCGACGAGTCGGTCGAGCTGCTCAAGGAGCTCGGCGCCGAGATCATCGAGCTGGACTGCCCGTCCTTCGACCTCGCGATGGCCGCGTACTACCTGATCGCGCCGTCCGAGTGCTCCTCGAACCTGGCCCGCTTCGACGCCATGCGCTACGGCCTGCGCATCGGCGACGACGGCACGAAGTCCGCCGAGGAGGTCACCGCGCTCACCCGCGACGCCGGCTTCGGCGACGAGGTCAAGCGCCGCGTCATCCTCGGCACGTACGCGCTGAGCTCCGGCTACTACGACGCCTACTACGGCTCGGCCCAGAAGGTCCGCACCCTGATCAGCCGGGACTTCGACAAGGCCTTCGAGCAGGTCGACGTGATCGTCTCCCCGACGACCCCGACCACCGCCTTCGCGATCGGCGAGCGCGCCGACGACCCGCTGGCGATGTACCTTGCGGACCTGTGCACCATCCCGACCAACCTGGCCGGCAACGCCGCCATGTCGCTCCCGTGCGGCCTGGCGCCGGAGGACGGCCTCCCGGTCGGACTGCAGATCATCGCCCCGGCGATGAAGGACGACCGGCTGTACAAGGTCGGTGCCGCCGTTGAGGCCGCCTTCATCGAGCGCTGGGGCCACCCCCTGCTTGAGGAGGCTCCGTCCCTGTGAGCGCACTGTCCAAGGCCAAGGGCTTCAAGAAGTCGAAGTCCGGTACGTACCTGTCGATCGCGACCACCGCTTTCGGTGCCATCAGCGTGATCAAGCAGGCCAAGAGGGCCCGCTCGGAGCAGGACACGCTCCAGCTGGTCGACGCCGTCGTGTCCGCCGCCGCCATCGTCACCGGGCTCGCCATCCTGTACCGCGAGCTGAAGCGCTTCGGCGACGACGACGTCCTGCTGGGCTGAGAGGGAAGTTTCACTGTGACCGTCACCGAACTGCTGTCGTACGAGGACGCCCTCGCGTCGTACGACCCCGTCATGGGCCTGGAGGTCCATGTCGAGCTCGGCACCAGGACCAAGATGTTCTGCGGCTGCTCCACCGAGCTGGGCGCTGAGCCCAACTCGCAGACCTGCCCCACCTGTCTCGGCCTGCCCGGCTCGCTCCCGGTGGTCAACGCGACCGGCGTCGAGTCCGCGATCAAGATCGGTCTCGCACTGAACTGCGAGATCGCCGAGTGGTGCCGCTTCGCCCGGAAGAACTACTTCTATCCGGACATGCCGAAGAACTTCCAGACTTCCCAGTACGACGAGCCCATCGCCTTCAACGGCTACCTGGACGTCCAGCTGGAGGACGGCGAGGTCTTCCGCGTGGAGATCGAGCGCGCCCACATGGAGGAGGACACCGGCAAGTCGCTGCACGTCGGCGGTGCCACCGGCCGTATCCACGGCGCCTCCCACTCCCTGCTGGACTACAACCGCGCAGGCATCCCGCTCATCGAGATCGTCACCAAGCCCATCGAGGGCGCCGGCGCCCGGGCCCCCGAGGTCGCCAAGGCCTACGTGGCCGAGCTCCGCGAGGTCATCAAGGCCCTCGGCGTCTCCGAGGCCCGGATGGACAAGGGCCAGATGCGCTGCGACGTGAACCTGTCGCTGCGCCCGAACGGGACCGAGGAGTTCGGCACCCGCTCGGAGACGAAGAACGTCAACTCGCTGCGCTCCGTCGAGCGCGCGGCGCGCTTCGAGATCCAGCGCCACGCGGCCGTCCTGTCCTCCGGCGGCACGATCGTGCAGGAGACCCGGCACTTCCACGAGGACGACGGCTCCACCACCTCCGGCCGCATCAAGGACAACGCCGAGGACTACCGGTACTTCCCGGAGCCCGACCTCGTCCCCGTGGCCCCGGCCCGCGAGTGGGTCGAGGAGCTGCGCGCGGTTCTGCCCGAGATGCCGCGCGTGCGCCGCAACCGCCTCCGCGAGGAGTGGGGCGTGAGCGAGCACGACATGCAGTCGATCCTCAACGCGGGCGCGGTGGACTCCATCGTCGCCACCATCGAGGAGGGCGCCGACTCGGCCGCCGCCCGCAAGTGGTGGATGGGCGAGCTGGCCCGCAACGCCAACGAGCAGGGCATCGTCGTCGACGAGCTGCCGATCACCCCGGCCCAGGTGGCCCGGGTGGCCGCGCTGGTCGTGGACGGCTCGCTCAACGACAAGCTGGCCCGCCAGGTCATCGAGGGCGTCCTCGCCGGGGAGGGCACCCCGGACGAGGTCGTCGAGAAGCGCGGCCTGAAGGTCGTCTCCGACGAGGGCGCGCTCGGCACGGCCGTGGACGAGGCCATCGCCGGCAACGCGGCCATCGCCGACAAGATCCGCGGCGGCAAGGTCGCCGCTGTCGGCGCCCTGGTCGGCGCGGTCATGAAGGCCACCCGCGGCCAGGCGGACGCGGCCCGCGTCAAGGAGCTCATCCTGGAGAAGCTGGGCGTCTCCGAGTAGGACCCGCCCGGCTGCCCGGCGCCGTACCGGCTCCCGCAGCGCCGAACGGCCCGCACCCCACCCCGGGGTGCGGGCCGTTCGGCTTTCCCGGCCGCCCGCCGGTCTGCGGTCCCTCGTTCCCCAGCGGCTTCGGGACGATCCTCGACGACCTGGCTGCCGCGCACGGCGACGCCGTCCGGGTGGCCGCCCCGGTACCCCGAGGGGGTCACCGTGCTCGTCCGCACGGCGACCTTCGCGCGGGCCGATCACCGGCTCGGGCCGGTCACCGACCTGCGCGCCGACCTCGCCGGGATCGGCGTACCGGCCCCGGTCGTCGCGACGACCGGGGAGCCGACCGGCTGGTGCCGCTCGCCCGCCAGCTGGAGCTGGCCGAGGCGCTGCCGGACGCCCGGGTCGCGAAACCGCCCACCGGGCACCCTCCGTCCGCCGAGCGCCCGCGCGAAGGGGCGGCCCGCGTCACGGGCTTCCTGGCGCAGGCGCGCCGAGGAAGCCGAAGAACGCGAGCCGGGCCCGCTTCGCCGGGACGAAGACCTCGGGCAGGTCGATCTCCGGCAGCTCGACCTCCGGGCCGAGGACGAAACCGCTGCGCTCCAGCCGGGCGATCGCCTTCGCGTTGCGCGCGTCCGGCTCGGCGACGATCCGGCGTGCGCCGCCCTCCGCGTGCAGGAAGTCCAGGAAGGCGCCGATCAGCCGACCGCTGAAGCCGTGCTCCGCCCCGGCCCGGGCCGGAGCGAGCAGCATGTGCACGCCGGTGTCGCCGGGCTGGACCTCGTAGCACTCGCAGACCCGGTCCGCGGCGCAGTCGTACGACTGGAAGAGCGCGACCGGCACCCCGTCGCGGCGTGCGATGTACGCGTGGTGCGTGGTGCGCCGGTCGACGTCCTCGTAGATCTCCCGGACGAGGTCCGGGCCCGCCTCGGTCATGCCCCAGAAGCGGGCCCGCTCCTGGCTCACCCAGCTGTGGATCAGCGCGGCGTCGACGGCCGGGTCGACCGGCGTGAAGGTCACCGTGCCGAAGCCCTCGACGGCACGGGTGTAGACGGGCTGCCGGGGGCCGCCTGCGGTGCCGGTCATACGGACTCCCTGCTGAGCCGGGCCCAGTCGGTGACGACGGGGACGAGCTCGCAGCGCGCCCACAGCGGCAGCTGGTCGCGGTGGTGGGCGGTGCCGGCGACGCCGTCCGCGCCGAGCGGGACCGCCCAGAGGCTGTCCTCGCGGCGGCCGAGGTCCCAGACGTAGCGGGCCGCGGACGCGCGGGCGCTCAGGTCGGTGAAGCCGGGGACGGAGGAGGTGGCGTTCACGCAGTCGTGGTCGCCGCCGAGGCCCGGCCACTCGGCGTCCGGGTCCGGGAGCGCCGACCAGGGTACGAGGCGGTGCACGTGCGACCACGGGACGTCGGGGGCGCCGGCCGCGGCCGTCTCCTCCAGGGCGGCCCGTACGTGCGCCACCCGGTCCAGGGCCGGCAGCAGCTCCGTGGCCAGCAGGCCTTCGAGCGCGTAGCCGACCCGGGGCACCAGGTACAGCCAGGGGTGGAACACCTCGGGGCCGGTCGGGGCGCCCGCCAGGGCGGCGAGGGCGGGGTCGGCGGCGAAACGGCGCACGGTGGCCGTCCGCAGCGCGGAGAAGACGGTCGCGTCCGTGCTCTCCGCCTCCATGTGCCGGTCCCAGGCCAGCAGTCGGGTGCGCAGCGCCTCCGCGGCCGGGGACAGGCCCTCCAGCCCGGGCAGCAGGGCGAGCAGCGGCTCGGCCGAGGCCAGGTGGGTGTCGCGGTGCACCTCCTCCATCGCCTTGGGGGACCAGTGCGCCGAGCCGGACAGCAGCGCGCGGATCCGGTCGGCGCGGTGCGGGGGCGCGAACTCCACGCCGAGCGGCGAGGCGATGCCGCGCGCGTTCGCCATGACCGCGAAGCCCTGCACCGGCTCGACGGGGGTCTCGGCCCAGCCCTGCCAGGCGTACCGGGCGTCCCAGGCGGGCACGGGGCGCAGCCGGTTGGCCGGGTCGCGCAGCGGGACCGCCCCGGCGACGCGGTGCAGCAGGCCGCCCTCGGTGTCGGCGGCGTGGACGACGTTCACCGGCTCGGCCCAGCCGTCGAGGGCCCGGTCGATGTCGGCGACGGTACGGGCGCGCAGCAGGGCCGGCAGGACGGCGAAGCCGAGGTCGCGGCGGACGCGGGGCGGGTAGCGCAGGGAGAGCGTCTGGTCCGCGGTCTCCTCGCGGGTGACCACCGGCCCGCGGGCGGTCTCCAGGACCTCCACCTCGACGGGCTCGGCCCCGGCGACGGCGATGGTCTCGGTGTGCCGGTGGACGGGCTCCCAGGCGCCGTCGGGGCCCAGGGCCTCCACGGACGCGCCGTCCGCGGCGGTGCGCAGCCGCTCGACGTACAGGTCCTGGTAGTCGGCCATGGCGTTGGTGATCGCCCAGGCGGCGCTGCCGGTGTGGCCGAAGTGGGCCAGGCCGGGGATGCCGGGGACGGCGAGGCCGAGGACGTCGTACTCGGGGCAGGACAGGCGGATCTGCTGGTAGACGCCCGGGTCCTCGATGAAGCGGTGCGGGTCGCCCGCGATGATCGCCGCGCCGGTGGCGGTGCGGTCGCCCGGAACGAGCCAGCCGTTGCTGCCGGCGGTGCCGGGGCCGTCGGTGGCGAAGAGGGTGGTGGCCTCCGGTCCCAGGGCGCTCGCCACGCGCTCGCGCCACAGCTTGGTGGCGAAGCCGGCGAAGAGGATGTGGGTGGCGATCCAGATGCCGAGCGGGACCCACGGCTCCCACGGCGCGGGAGCGTGACCGGTGCGGGCGAAGCGCGCGTCACGGGCGGCGCCGGCGGCCAGGCCGTCGTTGACTCCGTCGACGTACGCCCCGACCCAGGCGGCGGTCTCCGCGTCGAGCGCCTCGTGGCAGCGGCGGGCGGTGTCGTCGAGGCGGCTCTGCCGGGCGAACCGGTCCCAGGCGACGGACTCCGGGCCGAGGAACGCGGCGCTGGAGCCCTGGGAGCGGTGGCGCTCGACCTCCAGCTGCCAGGCCCGGTCCAGGGCGGTGGCGCGGCCCTGGGCGTAGGCGAGGCGCAGGGGGTCGGGGGCGCGCAGGTGGGGGATGCCCCAGTCGTCCCGGTACAGCTCGAAGTCGTCCGCGTCGGTCACAGGCTCGCTCACACTCTTCCCAGGGCAATTAGGTTAGGCTGCCCTAACTATAGGGGTTGGGGGTGGGCGGGTCGTGGCCGGCCGGGCGCTAGGCGCCGGTCGCGCCGTCGATGGCCTCCCTCAGGAAGTCGGCGTGGCCGTTGTGGCGGGCGTACTCGTGGATCAGATGCAGCATGATCAGACGCAGGGAGACCTCCTCCTGCCAGCTCTTCACGTACGCCGTCACGTCGAGGGACTCCGCGGCGGCCTCGATGCGCCGGGCGTGCGCCACCTCCGCCTCCCAGGCCCCGAAGGCCTCCTCGCGGGTGGCGCCGGCGGCGTCGTAGGCGGCCTGGAAGTCGTACCGGTCGGACCAGACGTGCGGTACGCCCTCGCCGGCCAGCGTGCGCCGGAACCAGTGGCGCTCGACCTCGGCCATGTGCCGGACCAGGCCCAGCAGGGACAGTGTGGACGGCGGCATCGAGGGGCGGCGCAGCTCCTCGTCCGTCAGCCCCTCGCACTTCCAGGCGAGGGTGGCGCGGTGGTAGTCGAGGTAAGCGCGCAGGGTCTCGCGCTCACCGCCGGTCAGGGGAGGGGAGGGGCGTTCCATGCCGTGGTCCTTTCGCGTTGCAAGGGTCCGGGGACGAGGCCCTCGCGACGCCGACGGGCGGGCGGGGGCGCGGGTGGCGGCGCGGGTGGGGCCGGACGGGCTCCGGGGGTCAGGCGGGCCCGCCGGCGCGTGCGGGCTCCCACACGTACGGGACGGTGGAGCCCAGTACCTCGAAACCCAGGCGGCGCAGGATCGGGCGGCTGTCGTCCGACGCGTCCACGTGGAGGTAGCGGATCCCCCGCTCCGCGGCGATCCGGGCCCGGTGGGCGACCAGCAGGCGGTAGAGGCCCCGGCCCCGCCACTCGGGGAGGGTGCCGCCGCCCCACAGGCCCGCGAACGAGCAGCCCGGGCGCATCTCCATCCGTGCCGCGCTCACCGGGGTGTCCCCGGCCATCGCCACCACCGCCGCCACCGTCTCCGGCTCGTCGCGCAGCAGCGTGAGCAGCAGCTCCCGGATGCCGGGCCGGTGTGTCCCGAACGCCCTCGCGTGGACGTCCATCACCAGCTCCACGCCGGCCTCGTCCTCCACCGCGCGCAGGGTGATCCCCTCCGGCGGCTCGACCGGCAGTGCGGCCAGCTCGTCCACCCGGCCCACCAGCACCGCTTCGGCCGGCTCCGGCACGAAACCCGCCGCCCGCAGCCGCGCATCGAGGTCCAACGGCCGGTCGTGGCCGTACAGCTTCCACTCGAACCCCGACCCCCGGCCCCCGAAGTACGCCACCTGCGCCGCGATCTCCGCGTCCGCGGTGTCCTCGCCGAGGTCCGACCAGAGCACGCCGTTCCACCCCTGCCCGGGCGCGGTCTGCCGTACGACGGCCCCCGCCCGCTCCACCCGGGCCCGCGCCGTGTCCGGGGCCGCGTCACGCCGCAGCTCCCGGTCGTACTCCGCCCGCACCCGCACCAGTTCGTCAACATCCATCGTCACCGGTGCAGCCGACCACCGACACGGGGCCCGCGCAACTGCATTAGCCTCACCCCGTGACCGACGTCTACATCCACACCGGCAAGGCCACCCCCGACGCCGCCGCCGACCGCGGCTGGCTCCTCGGCCATTTCAAGGACCCCGCCGACCCACGCCACAGCAAGGACGTGGAGATCAAGTGGGGCGTCCACCCCCAGGGCGACGAGCGGGCCCAGTGGACGACCGGCGAGGAGCGAACCGCCCTCCTGGTCCTCATCAGCGGGCGCTTCCGGATGGACTTCCCGGGCCGCAGCGTCGTCCTCGACGAGCAGGGGGACTACGTCGTCTGGGGCCGCGGCATCGACCACTCCTGGTACGCGGAGGAGGAATCGGTGGTCCTCACGGTCCGCTGGCCCTCCGTCCCCGGCTACCGCGTCGACGAACCGAGCGGCGCGCCCGCCGGCTGACCGGCACCGCCCACCCCCGCCCGGTTCCCCCGGCGCTGTGATGATGCACACGAAACGGTCCAACGATCACGAAACGCTGCGATCGTGGCCTGGCAGACCATCTCGGCCCGAGCCCGGAGCGACCCTCCCGGGTCCTCGGCCGTGCCTTCACGCGTTCCAGCGTTCTTTGCGTCGGGCGGCCTCCCGGTAAAGATCCGAACCCTCAGGGAGCACGTCCCTTGGCAGCAATCGCACGGTGGTGCATGCGGCATCGCCTCGTGGCCGTCCTGATATGGCTGCTCGCGCTCGGGGGCACCGCCACGGCAGCCGTCACCGCCGGCACGGCGTTCTCCAACGACTACGAGGTCCCCGGCACCGAATCCAGCCGGGCCCACGCACTGCTGCGCGAGGGCTTCCCCGGCCAGGGCGGCGACACCGACACCGTGGTCTGGCGGACGCCCGAGCACCAGACGGCCCGCAGCCCCGGCGTCGAGGAACGCATGACCCGCGCCCTCGCCGCCATCGCCGAGCTGCCCGGCGTCGGATCGGTCAGCAGCCCGTACGGCCCCGGCCCCGAGAGCGCGGCCCGGATCAGCGCCGACGGGCGCACCGCGTACGCCGTGGTGACGTTCGACCGGCCGGCCGACTCCGTACCCAAGGCGCAGGCCAAGGCCGTGGTCGACGCCGCCAAGAACCCGTCCACCGAGGCGGACGGCCTCCGGGTCGAGCTCGGCGGGCGGGCCGTCGGCCTGACCGAGGCGCCCACCGCCCACCTCGCCGAGGTCATCGGCGTCGCCGTCGCCGCCCTGGTCCTCTTGCTCGCCTTCGGTTCGCTCGCCGCGAGCATGCTTCCCATAGCGACCGCCCTGGTCAGCGTCGGCACCGCCTACTTCGGCATCACCCTGCTCGGACACGCCATGGCGGTCGCCGACTTCGCCCCCATGCTCGGCACCCTCGTCGGGCTCGGCGTCGGCATCGACTACGCGCTGTTCATCGTCACCCGACACCGCAAGGCCCTCAAACGGGGCGTCGCCGTCCACGAGGCCGCCGAGCAGGCGGTCGCCACCACCGGCCGCGCCGTCGTCTTCGCCGGTGCGACCGTGTGCATCGCCCTGCTCGGCATGCTGGTCCTGCGGCTGAACTTCCTGAACGGCGTCGCGATAGCCGCCTCCCTCACCGTGGTCCTCACCGTCGCCGCCTCGGTCACTCTGCTGCCCGCCCTGCTGTCGTACATCGGCATGCGCGCCCTCTCGCGCCGCGAGCGCCGCAGGCTCGCCGAGCATGGCCCGCAGCCCGAGCTGCCCACCGGGTTCGCCGCCCGCTGGTCCGCCTTCGTCGAACGGCACCCCAAACTCCTCGGCCTGGTGGCCACCCTGGTCATGACGGGACTCGCGCTGCCCACCCTCTCGCTCCACCTGGGCACCTCCGACCAGGGGAACAACCCGGAGACCTCCACCACCCGGCAGGCCTACGACCTGCTCGCCGAAGGCTTCGGCCCCGGAGTGAACGGCCCGCTCACGATCGTCGCCCGCCTCGACGGGGCCGGCGACCGGCTCGCCGTGGAGAACCTGGCCGAGTCGCTCCGCTCGGCCGAGGGCGTCGCCTCCGCCGGGCCCGCGGTCTTCAACCGCAGCGGCGACACCGCCGTGGTGACCGTCATACCCGACTCGTCCCCGCAGTCCCGGGCCACCAGCGACCTCGTCACCCACCTGCGCGAGGACGTCATCCCGCGCGCCGCGCACGGCAGCACCGTGGAGGCCCACGTCGGTGGCGTGACCGCCGGCTACGACGACTTCGCCGAGGTCATCGTCGCCAAGCTGCCCCTCTTCGTCGGCGTGGTCGTCGCCCTCGGCTGCATCCTGCTCCTGCTGGCGTTCCGGTCGATCGGCATCCCCCTCAAGGCGGCGGCCATGAACGTCGCCGCCGTCGCCTCCTCCTTCGGCGTCGTCGTCGCGATCTTCCAGTGGGGCTGGGGGAGCGAGCCGATGGGCCTGGGCAGCGCCGGCCCCATCGAGCCCTTCCTGCCGGTGATCATGGTGTCGGTGCTCTTCGGGCTCTCCATGGACTACCAGGTCTTCCTGGTCAGCCGGATGTACGAGGAGTGGCTGGAGACCGGTGACAACCGGCGGGCCGTCCGCGTCGGCCTCGCCGAGACGAGCCGGGTCATCAACTCGGCCGCGGTCATCATGATCTCCGTCTTCCTGGCCTTCGTGCTCAGCGGCGACCGGATCATCGCGATGTTCGGCATCGCGCTCGCCGCGGCCGTGGCACTGGACGCGTTCGTCCTGCGCACCCTCCTCGTCCCGGCGCTGATGCACATGCTCGGCGGCGCCAACTGGTGGCTGCCCGCCTGGCTGGACCGGATGCTGCCCAAGATCAGTATTGAGCCTCCCGATTCCCTCCCGCATGCGACACTTCCCGCGCAGCGGACCGGCGCGGAAGCCGCCACGAGCGAGGACGGAGCCGAGCCCGCCGCGCCCTCCCGGTGATCCGGCATACCGCCGCACGAACCCCAAGGACGTAGCCGCATGTTCTCGATAGCCCTCGCTGACGACGCCCACCTGTTCCCCCTGGAGCCCTGGCACGCGGAGGAGTTCCTGGCCCACATGGACCGCGGCCGGGAGTACGTCGGGGAGCACATCGTCCTGGCGGACGTCGTCACGGACCTCGACACGGCCCGCGGGTTCCTGTCCGCCTACGCGCAGAAGACGGCCGCCGACGGCGGACGCATCTACGGCATCCGCGTCGAGGGAACCCTCGTCGGCGGCGTGCTGTTCCGCACCTTCGACGCCACGGCCGGGACCTGCGAGGTCGGCTGCTGGCTGGAGCCGACCGCGGCCGGCCGGGGCCTGGTGACCAAGGCCTGCCGCGTGCTGCTCGACTGGGCCTTCCACGAGCGCGGCATGCACCGCGCCGAGTGGCACGCCTCCTCCGCCAACAAGCGCAGCCTCGCCGTCGCCGAGCGCCTGGGGATGACCCGCGAGGGCGTCCTGCGGCAGAACTACCCCCACCGCGGGGCCCGCCAGGACACCGAGGTCTGGTCGGTCCTGGCCCACGAGTGGCCCCCGGCCCCGACGGCCTGATCCGGGCCGCCCCTCGCGCGGCCACGGCCCGGAGCCCGGCCTAAGTCGGCCCAGTCGCCGCATGAGGCCCCCCGCCCCCGGCCTAAGGACCCCCTGCCCCCGCAGATGCGGCATGCTCCCGATGCGCCGGCACCCCCTGGGACGCGAAGCTCGGATCACGCCGGACACCGTGTCCGCAGCCGCAACCAGGGAGAACCGGATGTTCGAGTACGAGATGGCCGCCGCCCGCCGCGCCGACCTCATCCGCGAGGCCGACCGGTACCGCCAAATCCGGGAGGCGAAGAAGGCACACCGCGCTTCCTTGCGCAGCCAGGACCCCGAAGGGCCGGTGAGCAGAAACCGGAGCCGCTTCGTCCGCGCCGCGTGAACGGCACGGCGCCCCGCCGCGACCGGCGCACCGGGCGCGGCACGGCGATACGGAGTGCCGCCGGTCAGGACTCCTGTGCGATGCTCGGCGGCGTGGAGAGCAGAAACGTCAGCCCGGTGTTCGTCGGCCGTGCCGACGAACTGGCCGTCCTCACCGACGCATTGGGGCGCGCCGCCGGCCGGGAGCCCCAGGCGCTGCTCATCGGGGGAGAGGCCGGAGTCGGCAAGACCCGCCTCACCGAGGAGTTCCTCGGCGAGGCGGCCCGCAGCGGTGCCGTGGTTGCCGTCGGAGGCTGTGTCGAAATCGGGGCGGAGGGGCTTCCCTTCGCCCCGTTCTCGACGGCCCTGCGCGCCCTGCACCGTTTGCTCCCCGGGGAGTTGGCGGCCGCGGGCGCCGGCCAGGAGGACGAACTCGCCCGCATCCTGCCCGAACTCGGTGACACGCCCCGCGGCCCCCACGACGAGGAAAGCACCGCCCGGCTCTTCGAGTTGACCGCCCGGATGCTGGAGCGGCTCGCCGCCGACCGCACCGTCGTCCTCGTCCTGGAGGACCTGCACTGGGCCGACACCTCCACCCGGCACCTGCTGTCCTACCTGTTCCGCACGCTCACCAGCGGCCGCCTGGTCCTCGTCGCCACCTACCGCGCGGACGACGTCCACCGCCGCCACCCGCTGCGCCCGCTGCTCGCCGAACTGGACCGGCTGCGCACCGTCCAGCGCATCGAACTGCCCCGTTTCAACCGGGCCGAGGTGCGCCGCCAACTCGCCGGAATCCTCGCCCAGGAACCCGACGAGGCCTTCGTGGACTCGGTGTTCGACCGCTCCGACGGCAACGCCTTCTTCGTCGAGGAACTGGCCGCCTGCCGGGAGAGCGGCTGCCGGGCCGGCCTGACCGAGTCCCTGCGCGACCTGTTGCTCGTCCGCGTCGAAGTGCTGCCCGACGACGCCCAGCGCGTGGTCCGCATCGTCGCCGAGGGCGGCTCCACCGTGGAGTACCCCCTGCTGCTCGCCGTGGCCGGGCTCAGCGAGGACGAGCTCATCGAGGCACTGCGGGCCGCCGTGGGCGCCAACATCCTCCTCGCCACCACAGACGGGGACGGCTACCGCTTCCGGCACTCGCTGGTCCGCGAGGCCGTCAGCGACGACCTGCTGCCCGGCGAGCGCTCCCGCGTGAACCGGCGCTACGCCGAGGCCCTGGAGGCCGACGACACGCTGATCCGCGCCGCGGAGCGGGTCATCCGGCTGGCCAGCTACTGGTACTACGCCAACGACCCCGCCAAGGCCCTGCCCGCCGTGCTCGCCGCCTCGGTGGCAGCCCGCCTCCGGCACGCCTACTCCGAGCAGCTGCGACTGCTGGAAAGGGCGCTCGACCTGTGGGAGAGCACCCCGGAAGAGGTCCGCGAGACCCTGCGCCCCGCCGACTACACCGAGGTCTACCCGCCCTGCGGCTGCGACCCGGCGACCACCCCGCTCCAGCGGCTCGACCTGCTGGCCGAGGCTGCCGTCGCAGCCCGCTTCGGCGGCGAGCGCGAACACGCACTGAAGATCACCAAGACGGCTCTGCGGCTGCTGGAGGAGGAGGGCGACCCGCTGCGCGCCGCCTGGTTCTGGACCGAGCGCTCCCGGCTGGTCTCCAGCCTGGCCCGCGGCGACGGCTGGGAGGAGCTCGCCAGGGCCCAGGAACTCGTCAAGGGGCTGCCCCCGTCCCAGGTGCACGCCGAGGTCCTGGTCCGGGCCGCGGGCTGGGGCATGCTGCACAGCCCCGGCCCCGACAACCTCGACGCCGCCGAACGCGCCGCCGCCTACGCACGCATGATCGGCGCCGAGGAGATCGAGCTCAACGCCCGGATCACCGTCGGCGCCCTGCTCACCGACTCCGGCGATGCCGAGCGCGGCCTCGCCGAGATGCACGCGGTCAAGGAACGGGCCACCCGGCTCGGCCTGGGCATGCTGGCGGGACGTGCACATATCAACCTCTCCTCTCAGCTGGAAGGCATGGGCCGCTCCCGCGAGGCCGTGGAACTGGCCGAACAAGGGGCCCACCTGGTCAGGAAGTCACGCCTGCTGGACTCCGAGGCGTGGATCAGCGGCAACATGGCGGAGAGCCTGTACAGCCTCGGCCGCTGGGACGAGGCCGCCGAAGCCGCCCTGCGCACCCTGCGCGTCGGCCAGAGCGCGGCACCGCGCGGATCCGCCTCCGCACGGCTGTCCTACCTCGCCCTCGCCCGCGGCGAACTGACCGAGGCGGCAAGCCAACTCGCCGCCGCCCACGCCCACTTCGGAACCCACGACGTCCAGCCCCAGCACCGGATACCGCTGTTCCGCCTCGCCGTCGGCATCGCCGCGGGGGAGGGCCGGATCGCCGCCGTCCGCGCGGAGACCGCCGCCGCGATCGACTACGGCTTCCCGCTCGGACAACACCGCTACGCGTGGCCGCTGCTGCTCGCCGCCGCCTCTGCCGAGGCGGACGCCCGGGGCTTGCCCGTCGCCGACGCCGGACGCGAAGCAGCCCTGGCCGCCCTGCTCGCAGCCGCCCGCACCCTGGCCGCCCCCGTGCCCGTGTGGGTCGCGCACGCCGCGTTCCTCCGCGCCGAACTGCTGCGCGCCGAGGCCCGGGACACCGTCGCCGACTGGGTCGAGGTGGAGCAGGCCGTCCGGCCGCTGGAGCGTCCCTACCTGCTGGCCCGCGCCCGCCACCGGCTCGCCGAGGCGATGCTGGCCGCCGGCGGCGACCGGGAGCCCGCGACCGCCCTGCTCCGCGAGGCCTACACCACCGCCGGGCAGCTCGGCGCCCGCCGGCTGCGCGAGGACCTGTCCCTGCTCGCCCAGCGGGCCCGGCTCCCGCTCACCGCGGCCGACACCCCCGCGGCCGGCACCCCCGCGACCAAACCTGCCCCGGACACCGACCCGGTCGAGGCACTGGGCCTGACCAGCCGCGAACGCGACGTCCTGCGCCTGGTCGCGGCCGGCCACAGCAACCGCCGGATCGCCGAGGAGCTCTTCATCTCCCCGAAGACAGCCAGCGTGCACGTGTCCAACATCCTGGCCAAACTGGGCGTCGCAGGCCGGGGCGAGGCGGCCGCCCTCGCCCACCGGCTGCGTCTGTTCGGGCCGGTCAGGACTGCGGCGGGGGCTCCTCCTCGACGCGTATGAGCACCTTCCCCGAGTCCAGGTCTATTGGACCGCGTCCCGGATCGCCGTCGGTCACGTCGGTCCGGGACAGCTCCAGCCGCTTGCGCTCCTCGTCCGTGTGCCTGCGCCCCGGGTTGAAGAGCTCCTCGATCATGTTGAACACCGTGCCCACCCCGCCTTCCGCCCCTCCCCGCGGGGCGTGCCGTCACCGCACCGTCAGTGTCAGGATCCTGTCGTCGCCGGCCTGCGGCGAACCCCGTCCGTCCGTCTCGCTCGTCACCAGCAGCAACCTGTCGCCGAGGCCGATGACCGAGCGCAGCCGGCCGTACTTCCCCTCCAGGAAGGCCTCCGGCTCGGCCGCCGGAGCCGCCCCCGCCATCGGGATCCGCCAGAGCCGCTCGCCCTTCAGCCCGGCCATCCACACCGAGCCCTGCGCCCAGGCGATCCCGCTCGGCGAAGCCTCGTCCGGCCGCCACACCGCCACCGGATCACGGAAGCCCGGTCTGCCCGCCTTGCCCTCCGCCTCGGGCCAGCCGTAGTTCCCGCCGGGCTCGATCAGGTTCAGTTCGTCCCAGGTGTGCTGGCCGAACTCGGAGGCCCACAGCCGCTTGTCCTGGTCCCAGGCCAGGCCCTGCACATTGCGGTGCCCGTACGAGTAGACGACCGAGTCCGGCTCGGGGTTGCCGTGCACCGGCTGCCCGTCCGGCGTCATCCGCAGGATCTTCCCGCCCAGCGACTTCCGGTCCTGCGCGAGCCCGGGGTCACCGGTTTCGCCCGTCCCCGCGTACAGCATCCGGTCGGGGCCGAACGCGATCCGGCCGCCGTTGTGGAAGACGCCCTTGGGGATGCCGCGCAGCACGGTGTCCGGCGCGCCGAGCTGCTGTCCCGGGTCCCGGTGCTCGTCGTACCGCATGCGGGCGATGCGGTTGTCGGACGCCGTAGTGAAGTACGCGTACACCATCCGGTCCGAGGCAAATGACGGGGACACCGCCAGGCCCAGCAGACCGCCCTCGCCACCGGGGTCCACCCCCGGCACCTCCCCGATCTGCGTCACCTTC
This sequence comes from Streptomyces sp. NPDC127106, assembly GCF_042677605.1. Classification (NCBI taxonomy): domain Bacteria; kingdom Bacillati; phylum Actinomycetota; class Actinomycetes; order Kitasatosporales; family Streptomycetaceae; genus Streptomyces; species Streptomyces sp. NPDC127106. The sequence goes on from NZ_JBHXTC010000023.1 coordinate 78,383, forward strand.
CCCGTGTCCGGGGCCACCCTGCTGATCGTGCCCCCGTCCCGCGAGGCGACCAGCAGGTCCCCGTCGGGCAGCGGAGCCACCCCCCACGGCGAGGCGAGGTCCTTGGCGATCTCCCCCGCCACCGTCACCGAGCCCTTGGCCGGCGCCCCCGGGCTCCGCGCCGCACCGGACGCGCCGCCCGGCGAGCCCGACGCCGCCGCGCTGGGCGCCCCGCGAGGCGGCGAGCTGCCCGGCGCGGCGCCGGGACCGCCCGCCGGACTGCACCCCGCCGCCAGCACGACCGCCCACCCCGCCAGCAGCGCGCCCGCCGGCCTCCCGCGGACCCGCCCGAACACCCCGCCGCCGGCCCCAGTGCCCTGCCCGCCGCCGTACGCCCCGCCGCCGTGCACCCGGCCGAACCGGCGTCCGTCCCTCTGCCGCTGTCGCATCGCCCTGCTCCCCTCCGGTCCGCGCGACCGCCACCCGCGATCGTGCCCGTCATCCGTCTCAACAGACGGCGCGGCCCCCGAAGTTCCACCACTCGTACACCCGATCGAGTGGTTGCGGTATCAGTCCCAGGCTCCCACCGCCGCCGGCAGCGCGGAGATCTCGGCCAGGTCCCCGGCCGTCAGCCGCATCTCGGCGGCGGCCGCGTTCTCCGCCGCCCAGGACGCCCGGTCCGCCCCCGGCACCGGCACCACCTGCGGCCCCTGCGCCAGCACCCACGCCAGCGCCACCTGCGCCGCCGTCACCGCGGGCCCGTGCCGCCGGGCCACCCGCCGCAGCCCCGCGATCAGCACCTGGTTCGTCGCCATCGCCTCCGCCGTGAACCGCGGGTGCCGGGCCCGGACGTCCTCCCACTCGAAGCCCTCTCCGGGCGTGAGCGTTCCGGTCAGGAACCCGCTGCCCAGCGGCATCGCCGCCAGGAACCCCACCCCGCGCGCCGCGCACCACGGCAGCAGCTGCCGCGCGGCCTCCGGGGACCACACCGACAGCTCCGCCTGCACGGCGCTGACCGGGAACACCTGCTGCACGCGCTCCAGGTGGCGCAGCGTCGTCCGGTACTCCCGGTCCCCCCGCCGCCCTGCTCCCGGCCCGGCCCCCGCGCCCAACGCGCAGAACCCGAGCGCCCGCACCTTCCCGGCGCCCACCAGCTCCGCCATGGCCCCCCACGTCTCCTCCACCGGCACCTCGGGGTCCACCCGGTGCAGCTGGTAGAGGTCGATCACGTCCGTCCGCAGCCGCCGCAGCGACGCGTCGCAGGCCCGCCGCAGGTACTCGGGCCGCCCGCAGGCCACCACGTGCTGCTCGCCCGCCCGCAGCCCCACCTTGGCCGACACGAAGGCCTCGGACCGGCGCTCGCGCAGCACGCGCCCCAGCAGCAGCTCGTTGGTGAACGGCCCGTACAGGTCTGCCGTGTCGAGCAGGTTGGCCCCCAGGTCCAGGGCCCTGTGCACCGTGGCCAGCGACTCCTCGCCGCGCCGCCGCGAGGGCGCGTACGCCCAGCTCATCGGCATGCACCCGAGCCCGACGGCGCCCACCGCCAGCGCCCCCGCCCCGATCGACCTGCGCTCCACCCGTGTGTCCCCCTCCACATCCGGCCATCAAAGTAACGGGTTGACCAGGATCCCTTGGCATAGCCTCGTGATCATGACTGCAAAGACCCCGGACGTGTGGCTCCCGTTCCCCGCGGAGCAGGTCGAAGGACTCCCCGACTCCTTCCGCTACCGCCACTGGGACGGCGAGGAGACCTTCCCGGCCGACCCGGCCGCCTGCGCCTTCTACGTCACCCCCTACATGAAGTCCGACGAGGTCACCCTGCGCCCGCTGGCGGCCATGCCCGACCTGGAGGTCGTACAGACCCTCACCGCCGGCGTCGACCACGTCCTCGGCGGCCTCGACCTGCTGCGCCCCGGCGTACGGCTGTGCAACGCCCGCGGCGTCCACGAGGCGAGCACCGCCGAGCTGGCGCTCACCCTGACCCTCGCCTCCCTGCGCGGCATCCCCGGCATGGTGCGCGGCCAGGACGGAGAGCAGTGGCTCTCCGGCTTCTACGAGGCCCTCGCCGACAAGTCCGTCCTCATCGTCGGCTACGGATCCATCGGCGCGGCCGTCGAGGAACGGCTCGCGCCCTTCGAGTGCGCACGGATCGCGAGGGTCGCACGCTCGGCGCGCGCCACCGTGCGCGGTCCCGTCGAGGGGCTGGCCGACCTGCCCCGGCTCCTTCCGGAGGCCGACGTGGTGATCCTCTCCACTCCACTGACCGACGAGACCCGCGGCCTGGCCGGCGCCGACTTCCTGAGGCGCATGAAGGACGGCGCCCTGCTCGTGAACGTGGCCCGCGGTCCGGTCGTCGACACGGCCGCCCTGCTGGTCGAACTGGAATCGGGCCGGCTGCGCGCCGCGCTCGACGTCACCGACCCGGAACCGCTGCCCGCCGGCCACCCGCTGTGGCATGCTCCGAACGTCCTGATCACGCCCCATGTCGGCGGCAGCAGCTCGGCGTTCGCACCGCGGGCCAAGCGTCTGGTGGCCCGCCAACTCACCCGGTTCGCCGCGGGGGAGCCCCTGGAGAACACGGTCCTGATCACCGACTGACCCCATCTCTGAACACGCTCCGCATCCGTCCGGATGCGCGCAGTGGCACCAACTCCCCATGCGGTCACGGAGAGTAGACCATCTATGTCCCTGAGTGACGAAAGTGGTGTATCGTCCGGGAACAAGGGGCTGCGCCACGAACGTCTGGCGCTGGGGTGATCGGACACATTGGGGGGCGACGGGCGATGCACGGCCAATGGACGAAGGATCCGATGCGGCACAGCCGCCGGTGGCGACGATGGGGTGCGCCGGAACCAGCCGGCGAGGGGGACCGGTGAGTGCACAAGGGGCGGCCCTGCCGATCCGGCAGGCCGCCTCGAACGGGGGCAGGAGCCTGGCGATGCAGATGCTCCTCGCCGTCGTCAGCGCCGGGTACGCCGTCGGTGCCGCCCTGGGCTGGGGCTCCGAGGAACTCGCCCAGATCATGGGCGACTTCGGACTCAGCGCAGCTGCGCTGCTCGCCGCCGTCTCCTGCTACACCTATGCGCGGACGATCGACAGCCGCGAGCGTCCGGCCTGGCTGCTGTTCGCCTTCTCCTCCCTCATGGGCGCCTGCGGGAACGCGGTCTGGGGCTGGTACGAGGTGATCCTCGGCGTCCCCATGCCCAAACCCTCCCTCGCGGACGTCGCCTTCCTGTGCTTCGCCCCGCCCGCCATCGTCGGCCTGCTCGTCCTCGCCAAGCGGCCCGTCACCCGGGCCGGCTGGGTCTGCCTCGCGCTCGACTCCTGGCTCATCGGCGGGTCCCTGCTCACCCTGTCCTGGAGCCTGGCCCTCGCGAACGCCGCGCGGACCGCCGCCCAGTCCGGCGCCCCCGGCAGCGTCCCGCACGCCGCGTTCTCCCTCGCCTACCCACTGCTCGACATCGCCCTCGTCTCGATGGTGCTCGTCCTGCACTTCCGGCGCTCCGAGATCAACCGCTCCGCCGTCAACACCGCCATCGCCGCCCTCGCGCTGACCGTGCTCAGCGACGCCCTGTTCACCTCGCCGCTGCTGAGCGCCGCCTACCAGTCCGGGCAGCTCCTCGACGCCGGCTGGTTCGCCGGCTCGCTGCTCCTCGCGTACGCGCCCTGGGGCGCCCGGCGTCTGCCGGCGGCCGCGCGCGCGCCCGGCCCCCCACGCGCCGAGCGGTCCGTCAGCCGGCCCATCACCGGCTCGCTGCCCGCCCTCACGCCCTACCTCGCGGCAGCCGTCTGCACCCTGGGGATCCTGTACAACGTCGTCGACGGCCGGAAGGTCGACCGGGTGGTCGTTTTCACCGGCTGCACCGTCGTGCTCGCCCTCGTCATCCGGCAGGGCATCATGCTCCTCGACAACATCGCGCTGACCCAGGAGCTGGCCCAGAAGGAGAACCACTTCCGCTCCCTGGTCCAGGGCTCCAGCGACGTCATCATGATCGCCGCCCCCACCGGGACCCTGCACTACGTCAGCCCCGCCGCCGCCGGGGTGTACGGCCGCGACGCCGAGGAGCTCGTCGGCACCGAGCTCGCCAGCCTCATCCACCCGCACGACCTCGGGCGCGTCGTCCACGAGGTGCGCCGCTTCCTCGCCTCGCCGCCCGCCGAGGAACCCACCACCCGGATCGAGTGCCGGTTCAAGTCCGGCAACGGCGAATGGCTCAACGTGGAGTCCACCGTCAACCGCCACCAGGGCGGCCTCATCCTCAACAGCCGCGACGTCACCGAGCGGGTACGCCTCCAGGCACAGCTCCAGCACAGCGCCGAGCACGACCCGCTGACCGACCTGCCCAACCGGTCCCTGTTCACCCGTCGGGTCCGCCAGGCGCTGAGCGGCCGGCGCGCGGGGGACCACAGCTCCGCCGTGCTCTTCATCGACCTCGACGGGTTCAAGGCGGTCAACGACACCATCGGCCACCAGGCCGGCGACGAACTCCTCGTCGAAGCCGCGCGCCGGCTCCAGGACTCCGTCCGCGCCGGGGACACCGCCGCCCGACTCGGCGGCGACGAGTTCGCGGCACTCATCCTGGGCGACGGCAGCCGCGACCGCAGCGCCCGCGAGTACCAGGTCCACGAGATCGCGGACCGGCTGCGCGCCACGCTCTCCCGCCCGTACCGGATCGGCGGCAGCGAGGTCCGGGTCGCCGCCAGCATCGGCGTGGCCTTCGCCGACCCCGGCATCACCCCTTCGGATCTGATGCGCAACGCGGATCTCGCGATGTACCGGGCCAAGGCCGGCGGCAAGGACCGGGTCGAGCTGTACGTCCCCCAGATGCAGGACGAGGTGGTACGCAAGGCGGAGCTGGCGGGCCGGCTGCGCACCGCACTCCACGACGGCGAATTCGCCCTACTGCACCAGCCCGTGGTCTCACTGGAGACCGGCGAGGTCACCGCCGCGGCCGCAGTGGCCCGCTGGCGTTCCGCCCGCGGCATCCTCTTCACCCCGGCCGAGTTCTTCCGGATCGCCGACCACAGGGAGGGCCAGGCGACGCCCCGGCCGGACGGCCCCGCGCGCCCCGCGGCCGGCGTCCCCGCCCGCGCCGAGGAGCTCGGGCGCTGGGTCCTGGAGCAAGCCGTCGGTCATGCCGCAGAACGGCACCGCGCCGGACACGGCGTACCGGTGGCCGTTCGGACGAGCGCCCAGCGCCTGCTCGACCCGGGAACACCGCCGGGGGCCGCCGACGGGGCGATGGCCCCGGGCTTCGTGGAGGCCCTCCTCAGCCGGCACGGGCTGCCCCCCGGCGCCCTGGTGATCGAACTGGCCGACAGCGACCCCAGGGTCCCCTTCGACGAGCTGGAACGGCGCCTCGTGGCCCTGCGCCGGCTCGGCGTCCTGGTGGCCCTGGACGGCTTCGGCAGCGGCTACGCCGCCATCAGCGCCCTGCGGCGCCTCCCGGTGGACATCCTCAAGCTCGACCGGGGCCTGGTCGAGGGCGTGGTCGAGTCCGTCCGCCTCCGCAAGATCACCGCCGGCCTTTTGCGGATCGCGAACGACCTGGGCATGCAGTCGGTGGCGGAGGGGGTGGATCTGCCCGAGCAGGTCCTGGCGCTGCGCGCCATGGGGTGCACGCACGGCCAGGGACTGGCGTTTTCCGGCCCCCTCGACGAGTACAGGCTGCGCCGGGCGCTCGTGCGAGGTACGTTCCCAGTACCGGGCGGGGCGGTCCAGCCCGCCTTGGCCGGTGGTTCGTCCGGGGGCTCGATGGCCATCCGGAGAGGCTCACATAATGAGACGCCCGTCCCACCCACTTGACATCGCCCTCCCGACGGAGGGAGGGTCAGTGCCATGCGCACCCGAATTCTCGTACTTGGAAAGCGCGTCGGCTGAAGCCGGGACCTCTTCGTCCCCGCTCCGTGCACCCGACGCGCTCCCCTCGCTTGCCATCCGGCACGAGGGGTTTTTTGTTGCACTGGCACACCTTCGAACCGTCGTAAAACCCTCAGCTTCGAGAAGAGAATGCCGATGACCGAGCAGGCCTCCGGGGCCCAGCATCCGCAGCCGCGGCCCCGTTCCGGCGGAGCGCAGCCCGCCGCAGTTGAGCACGTCACGGGTGCCCAGTCCCTCATCCGCTCTCTCGAAGAGGTGGGGTGCGACACCGTCTTCGGCATCCCGGGCGGAGCGATCCTCCCGGCGTACGACCCCATGATGGACAGCACCAAGGTCCGCCACATCCTGGTCCGGCACGAGCAGGGCGCCGGCCACGCCGCGACCGGCTACGCGCAGGCCACCGGCAAGGTCGGCGTCTGCATGGCCACCTCCGGCCCGGGCGCCACCAACCTGGTCACCCCGATCGCCGACGCCCACATGGACTCCGTCCCGCTCGTCGCCATCACCGGACAGGTCTCCTCCAAGGCGATCGGTACCGACGCCTTCCAGGAGGCGGACATCGTCGGCATCACCATGCCGATCACCAAGCACAACTTCCTCGTCACCAAGGCCGAGGACATCCCGAAGACGATCGCCGAGGCGTTCCACATCGCCTCCACCGGCCGTCCCGGCCCCGTCCTCGTCGACATCGCCAAGGACGCCCTCCAGGCGAAGACCACCTTCTCCTGGCCGCCGAGCCTGGACCTGCCCGGCTACCGGCCGGTCACCAAGCCGCACGCCAAGCAGATCCGCGAGGCCGCCAAGCTCATCTGCCAGGCCAAGCGCCCCGTCCTGTACGTCGGCGGCGGCGTGATGAAGTCCGGCGCAACCGCCGAGCTGAAGGTCCTCGCCGAGCTGTCCGGCGTCCCGGTCACCACCACCCTGATGGCCCTGGGCTCGTTCCCCGACAGCCACCCGCTGCACATCGGCATGCCCGGCATGCACGGCTCGGTCACCGCCGTCACCGCCCTGCAGAAGTCCGACCTGCTGATCGCCCTCGGCACCCGCTTCGACGACCGCGTCACCGGCAAGCTCGACAGCTTCGCCCCCTACGCCAAGGTCATCCACGCGGACATCGACCCCGCCGAGATCGGCAAGAACCGCGAGGTCGACGTCCCGATCGTCGGCGACGCCCGCGAGGTCATCGCCGACCTGATCCAGGCCATCCAGGCCGAGCACACCGAGGGCAACGGCGGCGACTACTCCACCTGGTGGAAGGACCTCAACCGCTGGCGCGAGACCTACCCGCTGGGCTACGAGACCCCCGACGACGGCATGCTCTCCCCCCAGCAGGTCATCCAGCGCATCGGCGAACTCGCCCCGGATCACACCGTCTTCGCGGCGGGCGTCGGCCAGCACCAGATGTGGGCCTCGCACTTCATCGACTACGAGGAGCCCCGCACCTGGCTGAACTCCGGCGGCGCCGGGACCATGGGCTACGCGGTCCCCGCCGCGATGGGCGCCAAGGTCGGCAAGCCGGAGCGCACCGTCTGGGCGATCGACGGCGACGGCTGCTTCCAGATGACCAATCAGGAACTGGTCACCTGCGCGCTGAACAACATCCCGATCAAGGTCGCGATCATCAACAACGGCGCGCTGGGCATGGTCCGCCAGTGGCAGACCCTGTTCTACAACCAGCGTTACTCCAACACGGTGCTGCACGCCGACGAGACCGGCCACGACACGGTCGGCTCCCAGCTCGGCGAGTCCACCGCCCCCCGCAAGGGCACCCGCGTCCCGGACTTCGTCAAGCTGTCCGAGGCCATGGGCTGCGTGGCGCTGCGCTGCGAGGACCCGGCGGACCTGGACAAGGTCATCGCCGAGGCCAACGCGATCAACGACCGGACCGTCGTGATCGACTTCATCGTCCACGAGGACGCCATGGTGTGGCCGATGGTCGCCGCCGGCACCTCCAACGACGAGGTCATGGCCGCCCGGGGCGTCCGTCCCGACTTCGGCGACAACGAAGACGACTGAGCCGAGAGAGCCGAGAGAGAGAACGCCCCACATGTCCAAGCACACGCTCTCCGTCCTGGTCGAGAACACGCCCGGCATCCTCGCCCGGATCGCCGCCCTGTTCTCCCGCCGCGGGTTCAACATCGACTCGCTCGCCGTCGGCGTCACCGAACACCCCGACATCTCGCGCATCACCATCGTCGTGAACGTCGAGGACCTCCCGCTGGAGCAGGTCACCAAGCAGCTGAACAAGCTGGTCAACGTGCTCAAGATCGTGGAGCTGGAGCCGTCCAACGCCATCGAGCGCGAGCTCGTGCTGGTGAAGGTCCGGGCCGACAACGAGACCCGGTCCCAGATCATCGAGATCGTCCAGCTGTTCCGCGCCAAGACGGTCGACGTCTCGCCCGAGGCGGTCACCATCGAGGCCACCGGCGGCGCCGACAAGCTGGGCGCCATGCTCAAGATGCTGGAGCCGTTCGGCATCAAGGAACTCGTCCAGTCGGGCACGATCGCCATAGGGCGCGGCGGACGGTCCATCACGGACCGCAGCCTGCGCGCGCTCGACCGCAGCGCCTGACCGGCCGGGGGCCCGCGCCTCTTTGCCTCTCGCATGGCGAGACCAGGAAACTTCGTCCACGTTCCCCGCCGTACGGTGGGAGCAACACCAGCGCACCAAGGAGATATCCCAGTGGCCGAGCTGTTCTACGAGAACGACGCCGACCTGTCCATCATTCAGGGCCGCAAGGTCGCGGTCATCGGCTACGGCAGCCAGGGCCACGCCCACGCGCTGTCGCTGCGCGACTCCGGCGTCGATGTCGTCGTCGGCCTGAAGGAGGGCTCGAAGTCCAAGGCCAAGGCCGAGGAGCAGGGCCTGAAGGTCCTCCCCGTGGCGGAGGCCGCCGAGTGGGCGAACCTCATCATGATCCTGACGCCGGACCCGCTCCAGGCCGAGATCTACGAGGAGTCCATCAAGGACCACCTGAAGGAGGGCGACGCGCTCTTCTTCGGCCACGGCTTCAACGTCCGCTACGGCTTCATCAAGCCCCCGTCCAACGTGGACGTCGCCCTCGTCGCCCCGAAGGGCCCGGGCCACCTGGTCCGCCGCCAGTACGAGGAGGGCCGCGGCGTTCCGTGCATCGCCGCCGTGGAGCAGGACGCCTCGGGCCAGGCCTTCGCCCTCGCACTCTCCTACGCGGCCGGCATCGGCGGCACCCGCGCCGGTGTCATCAAGACCACCTTCACCGAGGAGACCGAGACCGACCTGTTCGGTGAGCAGGCCGTCCTCTGCGGTGGTGCCTCCGCCCTGGTCAAGGCCGGTTTCGAGACCCTGACCGAGGCCGGCTACCAGCCGGAGATCGCGTACTTCGAGTGCCTGCACGAGCTGAAGCTCATCGTGGACCTCATGTACGAGGGCGGCCTGGAGAAGATGCGCTGGTCGGTCTCCGAGACGGCCGAGTGGGGCGACTACATCACCGGCCCCCGCATCATCACCGACGCCACCAAGGCCGAGATGAAGAAGGTTCTCGACGAGATCCGCAGCGGCGAGTTCGCCACCACCTGGATGGCCGAGTACAAGGCCGGTCTGCCCAAGTACAACGAGTACAAGAAGGCCGACGAGGAGCACCTGCTGGAGACCACCGGCAAGAAGCTGCGCAAGCTGATGAGCTGGGTCGACAGCGAGGAGAGCTGATCGCCTGCGGGGCCGGGACGCCTGCCGTCCCGGCCCCGCGCCGCGTTCCGACACGCCGACACGCCGACACGCCCGGAACATGGACATCCTGTAGTGCGGCTTGTCCACCCCGGCCAACCTCGGACGGGTGATCCTTCCGCACAGGCGGAAATCCGGTCCGGTTCCGCTACTACACTGCTCAACACAACGCGTCAGGCCCACAGTGTCGTGCGTCTTCCACGCGGCTACCCCCTCCACCGCCTGCGGCCGTCGGGACGGCCGTCCGCACTGGACTTGTGAGGACCCACGTGAGCTCGAAACCTGTCGTACTCATCGCCGAAGAGCTGTCGCCCGCCACCGTCGACGCGCTCGGCCCGGACTTCGAGATCCGGCACTGCAACGGCGCCGACCGCGCCGAGCTGATTCCCGCGATCGCCGACGTCGACGCCATCCTCGTGCGCTCGGCGACGAAGGTCGACGCGGAGGCCATCGCCGCCGCGCGGAAGCTGAAGGTCGTCGCCCGCGCCGGTGTCGGCCTCGACAACGTCGACGTCTCCGCCGCCACCAAGGCCGGCGTGATGGTCGTGAACGCCCCGACCTCCAACATCGTGACCGCCGCCGAGCTGGCCTGCGGCCTGCTCCTCGCGAGCGCCCGCCACATCCCGCAGGCCAACACGGCCCTGAAGAACGGCGAGTGGAAGCGCAGCAAGTACACCGGTGTCGAGCTCAGCGAGAAGACCCTCGGCGTCGTCGGCCTGGGCCGCATCGGCGTGCTGGTCGCCCAGCGGATGTCCGCCTTCGGCATGAAGATCGTCGCCTACGACCCGTACGTGCAGCCCGCGCGCGCCGCCCAGATGGGCGTCAAGATGCTGACGCTGGACGAGCTGCTGGAGGTCGCCGACTTCATCACGGTGCACCTGCCCAAGACCCCCGAGACCCTCGGTCTCATCGGGGACGAGGCCCTGCACAAGGTGAAGCCGTCCGTCCGCATCGTCAACGCCGCGCGCGGCGGGATCGTGGACGAGGCCGCCCTGTACGCGGCGCTGAAGGAGGGCCGCGTCGCCGGAGCCGGCCTCGACGTGTACGCGAAGGAGCCCTGCACGGACTCCCCGCTCTTCGAGCTCGACCAGGTCGTCTGCACCCCGCACCTCGGCGCGTCCACGGACGAGGCCCAGGAGAAGGCCGGCATCGCCGTCGCCAAGTCCGTGCGCCTCGCGCTCGCCGGCGAGCTCGTACCGGACGCGGTCAACGTCCAGGGCGGTGTCATCGCCGAGGACGTCCGCCCGGGCCTGCCGCTCGCCGAGAAGCTCGGCCGCATCTTCACCGCCCTCGCGAGCGAGGTCGCGGTCCGCCTGGACGTGGAGGTCCGCGGCGAGATCACCCAGCACGACGTCAAGGTGCTGGAACTCTCCGCCCTCAAGGGTGTGTTCGAGGACGTCGTCGACGAGACCGTCTCCTACGTCAACGCGCCGCTGTTCGCACAGGAGCGCGGTGTCGAGGTACGCCTGACCACCAGCTCGGAGTCCCCGGACCACCGCAACGTGGTGACCGTGCGGGGCACCCTGTCGGACGGTCAGGAGATCGCGGTCTCCGGCACGCTGGTCGGCCCCAAGCACCTCCAGAAGATCGTCGGCATCGGCGAGTACGACGTGGACCTGGCGCTCGCCGACCACATGGTCGTCCTGAACTACACCGACCGCCCGGGCGTCGTCGGCACCGTCGGCCGGATCCTCGGCGAGGGCGGGCTGAACATCGCGGGCATGCAGGTGGCCCGTGTGGAGGAGCACGGTGAGGCGCTTGCCGTCCTCACCGTGGACGACACCGTTCCGCAGTCCGTGCTCACGGAGATCGCGGAGGAGATCGGCGCCACCTCGGCCCGGTCGGTGAACCTGGTCGCCTGATCGCGCAGCCCGCGGCCCGGCCGCAGGCGGCACCGGTACACGCGGGAAGGGCCCGGGGAGTGGGCGAATTCCAGGGGTCGTTCCAACACGTGACCGACGTGTGGTGGCGAGCAGTTTAGACAGGCGCGGGGGGGGGGGGGGGCCCCCCCGCCGCCGGGGGGGGGGGGGGGGGTTTTGGGGGCGGGCAACCTCGGCCTGGTGGCCGGGGTGGGCGCCCCCGCGGCAGCCCCACAGG
>NZ_JBHXTC010000023.1:90052-93950 GCF_042677605.1 Streptomyces sp. NPDC127106
CGACGGGGTGGTCTCGCGGGCGACTCCCAACCACATTTGGGTCGAGTGTTTTTTTTTTTTTTTGGGGGGGGGGGGGGGGCGCCCCCCCCCCCCGCGTCTTGCGTGGGTGGCTGTTGAGTTCGGCAGCGACTGCGTCGAGGTGGTCCCGGGTGTGGCCGCACAGGCTGCTGCCCTAGAGGCTGCCCGATTCGCGACCAGCGTACGGGCCCCAATTCGCCCCATGGCAGCTCCAGCCCAAAGCCGCTCCCGCCGACCTCATCGGGCCCGTGTGCGATCGTCACGCCTCCCAGGTACGTTGAGCCGTCAGCCGAGGGAGAACGCTCGCGAGGGAGCCGCCCCGCAACGCGTGGCTGCGGGGCGCCGATCCACTTTCGCAACGGGGCCCTAGTGGGGTTCAGTCGACCGTCTGCCCGTCGTACGTACCGCCCCTGCAGGTCGGGAGCACGGGCGTCGACCGGTCGATCGTTCCGCCGCCGTCCGTGCACTCACCCGGGGTGACGCTGGCCGGGGTGACGCTGCCGGCGGTGGCGGTGGCGGTGGCGGCGCCTGTGAGGCCGAGTCCGGCGAGGGCTGCCGCGGCGAAGACTGCGGCGAGGATTCGTCGAATGCGCATTTGGTTCGCCTTTCACAGATTGCCTCGGTTGGGGCACTAGCCAGCTTGATCTTCACCCATGTGGGTGGCACGTCATGTTGGGCCATTCGGGTGACAGTGTGGTCGGGTGCGGGGTCGGTGACGCGACCCGTCGGAGCGGATGGAAGCCCGTGCCACATCCGTGCCAGAAAGAGCGGATCCCAGCGGTCAAGAGCAGTCAAGCGCGACGCCTCGCGATTATCACCAGAGGCCGTTTGCGCTGGTCAGCGTCAACCCCCTCCGTGACGGCCCGGTGATTCCCAAGCGCAGAGCGCGGGTTCGATTCCCGTCACCCGCTCCACGGCGAGGCCCAGCTCATAGGTGAATCCCCGGGCCCTTCCCGCGTGTACGCGCTCCCCGCAGTCCGCTCGCCGCAGTCCGCTCCCCGCAGTCCGCTCGCCGCGGCCGGTCAGCGCCGGGCCTCCGCGAGGCCGGGTGCTGCGGCGGCGGTCTCGGCAGCCGCCCCGCCGGTGGCCCCGGCAGTGTGGCCCCCGGCCACGGCCGGGACCGCGGACCGGCGCAGCAGCGCCGCCGCGAGCACGGCCGCCACCAGCAGCAGGGCCGCTCCGCCCAGGGCCGCGTACGCCATCCCGTGCACGAAGGCCTCTCGGGCCAGGGCCAGCAGCCGCTCGCCCGCAGGGCCGCCGAGCCGCTGGGCGGCCGCGACCGCACCGCCCAGGGTCTCCCGTACGGCCGGGTCGGCGCCGGCCAGGTCGGCCCGGTACGCGGCGGTGCCGATGCTCCCCAGGAGGGCCATGCCCAGGGCGCCGCCGAACTCCGCGCCGGTCTCCAGCAGGGAGGCGGCCGAGCCGGCCTTCTCGGCCGGGGTCGCGGCCAGGGCCAGGTCCGAGACCAGGGACATCACCGTGACGATGCCGCAGGACAGCACTCCGGCGGCGGCGAGCAGCAGCCACAGGGAGTCGGTGCCGACCAGGCTGATCATGGCGAAGCCGGCGGCGGCGAGGACGAAGCCGCCGGCGATGACGTACGCCCGGTCGGTCTTCCGGGCGAGGACGCCGGCGAGGGGCGCGGCGGCGCCGATGGCGACGGACGGCGCGAGGCTCCAGAGCGCGGCCTCCAGCGTGCCCATACCGAGCACCGACTGCAGGTACTGGGTGGTGAAGTAGGCCGAGCCCAGGACCGCGAACGCGGCGACGGTGTTGAGCGCGATGCCCGTGCCGAAGACCCGGTGGCGGAACAGCGACCGGCTGATCATGGCGTCCTCGCGGCTGCGCTGGCGACGGAGGAAGGCGTACCCGACGACCAGGCCGGCGCCGATCCACAGGCCCCGGCCCGCGGTGAAGCCCTCGGAGGCGATCTCCTTGAGGCCGTAGACGACGGGCAGGACGGTGCCCATCGACAGCGGCACGCTCAGCAGGTCGAACCGGCCGGGCGCCGGGTCCTTGAACTCGGGCACCAGGACGGGGACGAGCGCCAGCAGGAGCAGCATCGCGGGCACGTTGACGAGGAAGACCGAGCCCCACCAGAAGTGGTTCAGCATGACGCCGCTCATGACCGAGCCGAGCGCGACGCCGCCGGTCATGGCAGCGGACCAGATGCCGATGGCCCGGGCGCGCTCCCGGTCGTCGGGGAAGAGGTTCCGGACGAGGCCCAGGGTGGAGGGCATCAGGGTGGCACCGCCGATGCCGAGCAGGATGCGGGCGGCGATGAGGAGTTCGGCGCTCGGGGCGTACGCGGCGAGCACGGAGGCGAGGCCGAAGGCGGCGGCGCCGATCAGCAGCAGCCTGCGCCGGCCGATCCGGTCGCCGAGGGAGCCCATGGTGATGAGCAGTCCGGACAGGGCGAAGGCGTAGCTGTCGAAGATCCACAGCTGCTGGGTGGCGCTCGGGTCGAGCTCCCGGGTGATGGCCGGGACGGCGAAGTAGAGGACCGAGGCGTCCATCGAGACCAGGAGCAGGGGCAGCAGGAGGACCGTGAACGCGGTCCATTCCCGGCGGCCGGCGCGGCGTGCGGCGGAGTTCGTCATGGCAGGAAATGTACAAGCGTCATAAACGTATGTCTAGTACGAGCGTATGGATCGTTTGTCTAGGACGCTCGTCTTGCTACCGTGTGGGCATGGGACACCGTGAAGACCTCCTTGAAGGCGCGAAGAAGTGCCTGGCCGAGAAGGGTTTCGTGCGGACGACCGCGCGGGACATCGTCAACGCGTCGGGCGCGAACCTCGCGTCGATCGGCTACCACTACGGCTCCAAGGACGCCCTGCTGACGCAGGCGTTCGTCGCGCTCGCCCAGGAATGGGGTGATGCCTTCCAGCCGGACGTCACGGGCGAGGGCGGATCGCTGGAGCGCTTCCGCTCGGTCTGGGACGGCATCCTCGGCCGGCGCGAGCAGGCGGCGCCGATGTGGGCGGCCAGCATGGAGATCGCGCTCAGCCGCGACGCACTGCCCGAGCTGCGCGAGATGCTCCTGGCTTCGGAGCCGGAAGGCCGCAGGGGACTGGTCTCGATGTTCACCGGGATCCCGGAGGACGAGCTCGACGAGCGCGACGTGCGCACGCTCGGCGGGCTGTACCAGGCGCTGCTGACCGGAGTCATGGCGCAGTGGCTGTACGACCCCGAGGGGGCGGCCACCGCGGAGGAGCTCACCGAGGCGATGCGGCGGGTGGCGGAAGGCCTGCTGGGCGCCAGGGCCGACGGCGGCACCAAGGGCGAGGCCGGCGCCCCGGACTGACGGGCCGTCGGCCGGACGAGCGGCGGCCCCGCTCCTCGGGCGCGCCCGGGACCGGGGGCCGGCCCGCGGTTCTCGGCGCCGGTTCTGCGCCAGTTCGGAGCCGGTTCAGCGCCGCCGGCTCACCGCCGGTGCAGCCGCGCATCCCGATGGCCGTGCAGGCGGGACGTTTTGAGCGCCATGTGGAGCAGCAGGCGGTCCTCGCCCTCGTCCAGGTCGAGCCCGGTCAGCTGCTCCACCCGGGACAGCCGGTAGTACAGGGTCTGGCGGTGGATGCCCAGCGCGGCCGCCGCACGGCCCGCCTGGCCCGCGCAGTCCAGGAACACCTCGGCGGTGCGGACCAGTTCCCCGTGGGCGGGGGAGAGCAGGGCCCGGACCGCCGGGTCCTCCGCCGGCTCCGCGGCCGCCAGCGCGGACAGCATCCGGTACGGGCCGATCTGCGACCAGCGGGCCACCGGCCCGAGCCGGGGCTGGGCCGCCGCCGCCCGGGCCGCCGCCCCCCCCCGCCCCCCCGCGGCGGGCCCCCCCGCCCGCCCCCCCCCCGCGGCGGCGCTACCCGCCCACCGGGCCGGTACCGCC
>NZ_JBHXTC010000023.1:93960-117784 GCF_042677605.1 Streptomyces sp. NPDC127106
CCGCGGTGCCGCCCCCGGTTGGGGGCGTAGCTCCGCCCCGCGGCCCCCCCCCCCGCGCGGGGGGGGGCCCCCCCCGCCCGGCCCCCCCCCCCCCCCGCCCCCCCGGGCCCCCCCCAGCCGGGCCAGCCCCGCAGTCGGCTCGGCGATCCCTGCCGACGGTCCGGATCCGGCCGGGAGCGCGCCCGGGGTCCCCACCGCCCGCTCCGGGCCGGGCGTACGGGCCGGAGCGCCGGCCGGGCTGCCGGGGGCGGCCGCATGCGCCGCCGCTGCCGTACGGCCCGCCGGGGCCGCGGCGGTACGGGCACCCCCGCCTCCCGGGCCGGCGCCGGGCGGGAGCAGCCGGACCGCGACCGCCTCGGCCGGGGTGAGGACGTCCGCCGAGCGCAGCCGCACCAGCACCGCCAGCGCCTGCTCCGGGCCCGCGACCACGCCCGCCACCGTGATGGCGCCCCCCTCGCCCCGTCGGGGCACCACGCACACCGCGGCCGCGCCCGGCACCGACGCCGGGGCCTCGCCGGACCACGGTGCCACGCACACCACCGCGTGCAGCCCGTCCGCCGCGGCGGGGCCCAGCGCGGCCCGCAGCGAGGCCACCGCCATGTCCTGCTGCCAGCCCCGGCCGGCCGTGATGACCGCGAGGAACTCCCGGGACAGGTCGGCCCCGGCCTTCGCCTCCTGCGCGAGCAGGACCCCGATCCGGTCGGCCACCTCCATGGCGGCGGCCAGTGCCTCCGGCCCCGGGCCGGGCTCCTGGTCCAGCAGCCACACGTAGCCCTGCACGATCCCGCGGTACCGGACCGGCAGGCAGATCCGCCCCCGGAAGACCCCCGCGTCCGGCGCCGCCGGGATCCGCACCGGGCCCGTGGCCCGGGCGATGCCGAAACCCTCGAACCAGGACCGCACGGCTGCCGTCGACTGGCGGGTCAGGATCGAGCGGGTGCGCACCGGGTCCATGGCGAGGTCGTCGTCGCTGTCGTGCGCGCCGAAGGCGATCAGGCGGAAATCCCGGTTCTCCAGCGTCGCCGGGGCGCCGAGCAGCGCCGAAATCTCGTCCACCAGGTCCTGGTAATCGCCCTTCACCCGGACATTCTCCCACCGGTGAGCAGGGTCTTCAGACACATGTATGAGATCGCGGCCACGGATGCGTGACAGCTGTCGATGGCCGAGGATCGGGTCCATCCTTAGGTTTCACGGTGGTTTCACTAGCGTTTTCCTGACGGCCTCCGCACCGCCCGACACAGGGACCGGACGCCTGCTTCTGCCACCTGTTGGAGGTGCCCCGTGCTGGGTCCCGCGATCCTCGCCGCCTCGCGCAGCGACAAGATGCGCCGAATCGTCTCTGCCGCCCCGGTGACCAAGCCCGTGGTGACCCGGTTCATCCCCGGCGAGACGGTCGACCAGGTCATCCCGATCGTCGAGGACCTCGCGCAGAAGGGGCTGGAGGTCACCCTCGACGTGGTCGGCGAGGACATCACCACCGTGGAGCAGTCCTACGCCGCCCGCGACGCCTACCTGGAGCTCATCGACCGGCTCAAGGAGCTGGAGCTGGGCGAGCGGGCCGAGATGTCGGTCAAGCTCTCCATGTTCGGCCAGGCGCTGGAGGGCGGCCACGAGCTCGCCCTCGCCAACGTCCGCCCGGTCGTCGAGGCCGCCGCCGCCATCGGCACCACCGTCACGCTCGACGCCGAGGACCACACCACCCTCGACTCGATGTTCGCCATCCACGACGAGCTGCGGAAGGATTTCCCGCAGACCGGCTGCGTCATCCAGGCCTACCTCTTCCGCACCGAGGCCGACGCCCGCCGCCTGGCCGCCAACGGCAGCCGCGTGCGCATCGTGAAGGGCGCCTACAAGGAGCCCGCCGAGGTCGCGTACCAGGACAAGGCCGAGATCGACAAGGCGTACGTACGGATCCTGAAGATCCTCATGGACGGCGAGGGCTACCCGATGATCGGGTCGCACGACCCGCGCCTGATCGCCATCGCGCAGGAACTCGCCCGGACGGCCGGGCGCAAGCTGGACGAGTACGAATTCCAGATGCTGTACGGCATCCGCAGCGAGGAGCACCTGCGGCTCGCCGCCGAGGGCCACCGCATGCGCGTCTACACCGCGTACGGGACGGACTGGTACGGCTACTTCATGCGCCGCCTGGCGGAGAAGCCCGCCAACCTGCTCTTCTTCCTCCGCTCGATGATCACCAAGAACTGATGAGGGGGTGGGCGACGGGCGACGTCACCCAGGTGCACCCTGGGAGACGACGGCGGTCGCCCGCCCACCGGCCGGCCGAGCCGGTGCACGTCTGGACGAAGGAGACACCGGACCCGTGACTCCGCCCCGCGGGGCTCCTCACTCGTCCGCAGCAACGCACTCACGACGGTCAAGCGTCAAGCCCTGACCGCTGCTCAAGCAATGCAATCGCTTCAGCCCGCGTCGGCTGAAGTCAGGAATTCACCCGGAAGAGGTGCCGCCATGGATGCTGTGACCCAGGTCCCCGCGCCGGTCAACGAGCCGGTTCACTCGTACGCCCCCGGCAGTGCCGAGCGCACGCGTCTCGAGGCGCAGCTCAAGCAGCTGTCCGAGAACCCGATCGACCTGCCGATGACGATCAACGGCGTCAAGCGGATGGGCGGCGGCGAGCGCTTCGACGTGGTCCAGCCGCACGACCACAGGTCGGTGATCGGCACCTACGCCAACGCCACCCAGGCCGACGCCCAGGAGGCCATCGACGCCGCCCTCGCGGCCGCCCCCTCCTGGCGCGCGCTCTCCTTCGACGACCGCGCCGCGATCATCCTGCGCGCCGCCGAGCTGCTGGCCGGCCCCTGGCGCGAGAAGATGGCCGCGTCCACCATGCTGGGCCAGTCGAAGACCGCCCAGCAGGCCGAGATCGACACCCCCTGCGAGCTCGTCGACTTCTGGCGCTTCAACGTCCACTTCGCCCGCCAGATCCTGGCCGAGCAGCCCGTCGCGAACTCCGCCGGCGTGTGGAACCGCAGCGACCACCGCCCGCTCGAGGGCTTCGTGTACGCGATCACCCCGTTCAACTTCACCGCCATCGCCGGCAACCTGCCGACCGCCCCCGCCCTCATGGGCAACGTGGTCGTCTGGAAGCCGTCCCCCACGCAGACCCACTCCGCGGTCCTCCTCATGGAGCTCCTGGAGGAGGCCGGCCTTCCGAAGGGCGTCATCAACCTGGTGACGGGCGACGGCATCGCCGTCTCCGAGGTGGCCCTGAACCACCCCGAGCTGGCCGGCATCCACTTCACCGGCTCGACCAAGACCTTCCAGTACCTGTGGAAGACGGTCGGCAACAACATCGAGAACTACAAGTCCTACCCGCGCCTGGTCGGCGAGACCGGCGGCAAGGACTTCGTCGTCGCGCACCCCTCCGCGGACCGCGCCGTCCTGAAGACCGCCCTGACCCGCGGCTCCTTCGAGTTCCAGGGCCAGAAGTGCTCGGCGTCCTCCCGCGCCTACGTCCCGGCCTCCATCTGGAACGACGGCTTCAAGGAGGCCTTCGCGGCCGAGGTCGACGGCATCGCCATGGGTGACGTCCGCGACCTGACCAACTTCATCGGCGCCGTCATCGACGACCGCTCCTTCGCGAAGAACAAGGCCGCGATCGACCGCGCCAAGGCCGACCCGACCTGCACGATCGTCGCCGGCGGCACGTACGACGACTCCGAGGGCTACTTCGTCCGCCCGACCGTCATCGAGTGCACCGACCCGGAGAACGAGGTCTTCACGACCGAGTACTTCGGCCCGATCCTCGCCGTGCACGTCTACGAGGACGAGAAGTTCGACGAGATGCTGGCCCAGATGGAGTCGGTGTCCGCCTACGCGCTGACCGGCTCGATCATCGCCGGCGACCGCTACGCCGCCGCCGACGCGATGGAGAAGCTCCGCTTCGCCGCGGGCAACTTCTACATCAACGACAAGTCCACCGGTGCCGTCGTCGGCCAGCAGCCCTTCGGTGGCGGCCGCGCCTCCGGCACGAACGACAAGGCGGGCGCCGCGACCAACCTGCAGCGCTGGGTCTCGACCCGCTCCATCAAGGAGACCCTGGTCCCGCCGACCGAGTACGGCTACCCCCACATGGGCTGACCGTCCCGGTACGGGCCGACCGGCCCCGCCGAACCCCGCCCCCGCTCCGGTACCCCCAAGTCCGGAGCGGGGGCGGTATCCATTTCCCGGTGTCGCGACCGGCCGCCACGGGGGCTCAGACCTCGAACAGGACCTGGTCCAGTGACTTGCGGACCAGGTCGGGGACCTCGCAGTCATCGGCGGGGTAGCCGACCGGGATCACGGCGAAGGCCTTCTCGTTCTCCGGGCGGCCCAGCACGTGGGACAGGAAGCGCATCGGACTCGGGGTGTGGATCAGGGCGGCCAGGCCCGACAGGTGCAGGGCCGTCAGGAGCATCCCGACCGCGATGCCGACCGACTCGTCCACGTAGTAGTGCTTGCGCTTCGCGCCGTCGGGGCCGAGCCAGTAGCGCTGCTGGAAGACGACGATCAGGGCCGGGGCATCGGTGAGGTGGGTCTTGACCGCGTCCGTGCCGAGGGGGCGCAGGGCCGCCAGCCACTCGTCGCCGAGCCGGCCGTCGTAGGAGATCTCCTCCTCCTGCTCGGCCGCGGCACGGATCTGCCGGCGCACGTCCGGGTCCTTGACCAGGACGAAGGTCCACGGCTGCTGGTGCGCCCCGGACGGTGCGGTCGCCGCGCACGCGATGGCGTCGCGGACGACCCGCTCGGGTACCGGGTCGGTGGAGAAGTGGCGTACGGTGCGCCGCTCGTCCATCCGCGTGAGCAACTCGGCGGCACGCGCCAGGGATTCGCTGCTCGGCATCCGCTCGGGCCGGTAGGCGACGGGCCGGTACGGTTCGCCGTGGGTCGGGGTCCAGTGCTGGGCGGTAGGTGACATGGGGCGAGTGTGCCGAGGGGGGAACCGCGCGGGCCAGGAACGCGTCCCGGCTGTTTGTCCGTTGTGTGCCGACAGGGGGGTATTGGCGGTGACGAGCACCGGCCGTTTCCTGGACTGGGAAGGCTGCTTCAACGTCCGCGAGTTGGGTGGGCTGGGGGAGGTGGTGCAGGGCCGGGCGGTCCGGGCCGACGCCCTCGACCGGCTCACCGCCCGCGGCTGGACCGCGCTGGCCGACCACGGCGTGCGCACCGTCGTCGACCTGCGCAACGACGGTGAGGCGGAAGCGGACCGCGCGCCCCGCCCGGCCGGGCTGAAGACGGTCCGGATCCCGCTCGACGGGATCGAGGACCGGGAGTTCTGGGACGTGTGGTGGGGGCGTCCGGGTTTCGGCACCCCCGCCTATTTCCGGCCTTTCCTGTCCCGCTTCCCCGAGCGTGTCGCCGCCGTCGCGGAGGCGGTCGCCGACGCCCCGCCCGGCGGCGTGGCCTTCCACTGCGGCCTGGGCCGCGACCGCACCGGCATCATCGCCCTCGTGCTGCTGCGCCTCATGGGTGCGAGCCCCGAGGAGATCGCCCACGACCACGGGCTGAGCGAGCCCCGGGTCGGCGCGCTGTACGCCGCGCGGGGGCGCCCGTACGACAGCATCGAGATCGAGGAGTACGTCGCCGGACTCGGGACGACCGTGCACCGGCTCGCCCTCGACGCCGCGCGGTGGCTCGACGCCGAGCCGTACCTGCGCGCGGGTGGCCTGAGCACGCCGGTGCTGCTGCGGTTGTGCCGGAGACTGGGGGGATGACTGAGATGCCGGTACGGCTCGTGCACACCTCGCAGCTGGGGGAGGGCGAGCTCGATGGGATCAGGGAGCTGCTCCACGGAGCCTTCGACGGGGACTTCGACGAGGAGGACTTCGAGCACGCGCTCGGCGGCATGCACGCCCTGGTGTACGGCCCGGGCGGGGAGCTGCTCGCGCACGGCAGCGTCGTCCAGCGGCGGGTGCTGCACGCGGGGCGGGCGCTGCGCTGCGGCTACGTCGAGGCCGTGGCCGTCCGGCCCGGGGCGCGACGGCGGGGCCTGGGGGGCGCCGTCATGGCGGAGCTGGAGGAGGTCACGGCCCGGGCGTACGTGCTCGGCGCCCTCTCCGCCTCCGACGAGGGGGCCGCGCTGTACGAGAGCCGCGGCTGGACGGTGTGGGGCGGGCGGATCGGGGCGCTCTCGCCCGACGGGCCGGTCCGCCTCGCCGAGGAGGAGGGCACGACGTACGTGTGGGTGCCCAAGGGCGGTGCCCTGCCGGACCCCGCCGAGGGACTGTGGTTCGACTGGCGGGACGGGGACGTCCTCTAGCCCGCCCGCCCGCCCCGCCCCGCCCCGCCCGCGCCGCCCCGTTCTAGCTGCCCGAGATGCTGGGGGCGCCGGTCTCGATGTGGCCGGTGTAGCGGCGCGACCAGGTGGAGTCGCTGTCCGCCAGGACGGTGAAGTCGTACCAGCCGTTCGCGTAGGCCACCGCGTTGAAGAAGTCCTCCCGGGAGGAGTTCGCCGGGACGGTGTACGTCCACGGGCCGTCCTTGCGGTAGGCGTCGGCCCGGATGGTGAAGGTGACCGGCGCGGCGGAGGCGTTGGTCATCTTGAACCAGATCGCCGTCTTGCCGGTGCCCCGCTCGACCGCGTAGCGGGCCGCGACCTCGATCGCCTTGCCCGCCTTCGAGGCGTCGCCGATGAAGCGGCGCAGGAAGCGGTTCGGCCCGTACATGGAGATGTCGTACGCGCCGGAGCCGCTACCGAGGCCGATGTGGAACCAGTCGGTGGCGGTGGTGCCCGGGCCCACCGTGTACTGCCAGGGCGTCGTGTCCCGGTGCTGGTGCGGGTGGATCGAGAAGTGCGCGGCCCGCTCGGCCTGCGCGCCCTGGTTGGCCATCGAGAACCAGGCGAGGATCTGGCCGGCCGGACCGAACTCGAAGCGGTCCAGGTTGCCGTTCACCTGGTACGGCAGCGCCCGCGCCGGCCGGGTCCCCGGTTCCTGGGCCGGCAGCGCGTTGTCCTGCGGGACCGGGTTGGGCAGCGGGCCGCAGGTCTGCTGGCCGATGACCTTCGCGGTCGACGGCAGCCCGGCGGGGACTCCGTAGACCGGACGGGCGAAGTCGAAGACGCCGGTGAGGTCGCCGCTGACGCTGCGGCGCCAGGCGCTGATGTTCGGGCAGAGGGCCGGGGTGCCGTGCGCGGTCGTCCACGTCTCCATGAAGCGGAGGACGGAGGTGTGGTCGAAGACCTCCGAGCTCACCCAGCCGCCCCGGGTCCACGGGGACATGACCAGCATCGGCACCCGGAAACCGAGCCCGATCGGCACGCCGTCGAGGTACTCGCCCGGGGTGCCCGGCGGGGCCACGGGCGGGGCGACGTGGTCGAAGAAGCCGTCGTTCTCGTCGTAGTTGAGGAAGAGCACGGTGGAGTCGAAGACCTCCGGGTTCGCGGCGAGCGCCCGGTAGACCAGGTCCACGAAGTGCGCGCCGTCCCCGGGCGGGGCGTACGGGTGCTCGGAGAAGGCTTCGCTGGCCACGACCCAGGAGACCTGCGGCAGGGTGCCGGCGAGGACGTCGGCGCGGATGGCCGCGGCGATGTCGTCCGGCGTGGAGCCGGTGACCTTGGGGACGGAGCCCATGCCCCGGTCCCACAGCGGGTCGCCGGGCCGGGCGTCGGTGAACCGCTTGAAGTAGGCCAGGCCGTTGTCCCCGTAGTTGTCCTGGGCGTTCTGGTAGACCTTCCAGCTCACGCCGGCCCGTTGGAGGGCCTCCGCGTACGTCTCCCAGGTCAGCCCGGACTCCTCGCCGCCGTCCTTGCTGGACGCGTCGATCTTCCCGCTCCACAGGAAGGTGCGGTTCGGGCCGGTCGCGCTGAGCGCCGAGCAGAAGTACGCGTCACAGATCGTGTACGCGTCGGCGAGGGCGTGGTGGAAGGGGATGTCGCCCCGGTCCAGGTAACCCAGGGTGCGGATGTTGCCGACCCCCGTCACCCAGTTGTCCATCCGGCCCTTGTTCCAGGCGGCGTGCTGCGAGGTCCAGCTGTGCGGGAGGTCCCCGTTGCACTGGGCGAGGGTCTCGCCGTCCACACCCCCGGCCGGCGGCGTCGCGCTGAGCTTCCAAGGGTATTGGCGCCCGAACCAGTTGGGCTGGTTGAAGGTGCCCCAGCCGCCCGGGATGTTGCCGGCGGCGCGGTCACCGAACCCGCGGACCCCCTTCAGCCTGCCGAAATAGTGGTCGAAGCTGCGGTTCTCCTGCATCAGGACCACCACGTGCTTCACATCGGTGATCGTGCCGGTCGCGGCAGCCGCGGCCGCCGTCGCCGGGACGGCCGCGGGCAGGGCCGCACCGGCCACCAGCCCGGCGCCGATGCCCACGAACCCTCTGCGGCTGATCGGTGTCACTGGCTTCCCGCCTCCAACTCCCGTGCCCCGTCGGCACGACGACGGACAGGGTGGCGGCCGCCGGCCCAAAGGTCCACAGCCGTGCGGCAATCAGTCGGTGAACATCCGGCCGACCCGGCTCAGCCGTCGAGACGGACCAGCATTTTGCCCGTGTTGTCCCCGCGCAGCACGCCCAGGAAGGCATCCACCGTGCGGTCGATCCCCTGGACAACGGTGGTGTCGGTGCCGACCCGGCCGCTGCGCAGGTGCGGGACGAGGAACTCCTCCAGCTCCTCCTGCAGATTGGTGTGGTGGCGGACCAATACCCCTTCCAGGCGCAGCGACTTGTGCACCACCTCGAAGAGGTTGCGCGGTGCGGCGGGCGAGCGGTCGCCGTTGTACAGGGAGATGCCGCCGACCCAGGCGATCCGCCCGAACTCGCGCAGCGACCCGATCGCGCCCTCCAAGTGGTCCCCGCCCACGTTGTCCACGTAGACGTCGATGCCGTCGGGCGCCGCCTGCGCGAGCTGCTCGCCGACCGGCCCGTCGTGGTAGTCGAAGGCCGCGTCGAAGCCGAGGACCTCGGTGAGGTGCCGGACCTTCGCCGCGGACCCCGCGCTGCCGATGATCCGGCGGGCGCCCATCAACCGCGCGAGGTGTCCGACGGCGGTGCCGACGCCGCCCGCCGCGGCCGAGACGAAGAGGTCCTCGCCCTCGCGCAGGGCCGCCGTCCGGGTGAGGGCGGCGTACGCGGTCAGACCGGTGCCGCCGAGGATGCTCAGGTACGCCTCCAGCGGGACCCCCTGGTGCGGGCGCAGGACGCGGGTGCCCTCCACCCCGAGGGTGACGAGCGCGTGCGTACGCCAGCCCTGGCGGTGGAAGACCAGGTCGCCCTGGTGCAGCCCCGGGTCGCGGGAGGCGAGCACGCGGCCCACGGAGCGGCCCTCCAGCGGGGTGCCCAGCTCGAAGCCGTCCTCGCCGCCGTCCATCAGCCCGCGGTGGTACGGGTCCACGGAGAGCAGCAGGTTCTGCACCAGGGCGGTGCCCGGGGCCGGTTCCGGGACCGGAGTGCGGACGAGCGTGAAGTCGGAGGCGGTGGGGAAGCCGGTGGGACGGGCGGTCTGGTGCACGGCGTAAGCGGTGTTCGCGGTCATGGGAAGGACCGTAGGAAGGAATCGCCGGGCCGGGCAGAGGGTTGCGATCATGGAAGCGGCAGATCCATGAGGACTGCTCATACGACGAGGTGGGAGCCCCCATGGCAGCAACCGCAGCGGCCGAACTCGCCCCGCGTGAACTGCGGATCCTGGTCGCCGTCGCCGAGACCGGCGGGTTCTCCGCCGCTGCCGGCCGCCTCGGCCTCACCCAGTCGGCGGTCTCCCACTCGGTGCGCGGCAGCGAGGCGAAGCTCGGCGCGGTCCTCTTCGAGCGCGGCCGCTCCGGCGCCTCGCCCACCCCCGCGGGGGAGCGGGCCGTGGCCCTCGCCCGGCGGATCCTCCGGCTGTACGAGGCCCTCGGCTCCGAGGTGCGCGCGGCCACAGCGGGCGGCGCCGACCGCGACGCCCTCCAGGGGGTGCTGCGCATCGCGGCCTTCCGCAGCGCGGCCCTGCACCTGCTGCCGCCCGCCCTGGAACGGCTCGCCGACCGGTACCCCGGCATCCGCCCGCAGGTGCGGGTGGTGCGCGAGCTCGGCGCCGGCACGGCGGGGGAGGTGGCGGCCGGCCGCGCCGACCTGGCCATCGCCACGCTGAACGCGGACGGATCGGGGCTGCCGCCCGGCCTGCTGAGCGGGGTGCTGGTGGAGGAGGCGTACGCCCTGGTCCACCCGGCCGGCCATGCCGACCCGAGGTCACTGCCGCTGCTGGACTGGGACGAGAACTGCGGCTCGTACACCCGCGCGTGGTGGCGCGCCCAGGACTGGATCCCCTGCGCCACGGTCAAGGCGGAGGACGACGGGATGGTGCTCACCATGGTCGGGCGCGGGCTCGGCATGGCGATCATGCCGGAGCTGTCGCTGCGCGAGGCGGACGACTCCGTCGGCATCACCGATCTGGGCCCTTCGAGGCCGGTGAGGCAGGTGGGATACGTCACTGCCCCGGAATCCGCTGCCACCGTCGCAGTAAGGGCTCTGATCAGGGAACTTCGCTCTGCGAAGGCCTGAAACCGGATGCCCGAAGAGATCCTTTCGGGGGGTTGTGCGTCTCAGATAGTAGGAAGTCCGACTAATTGCAGAGACATACGGCGGGACCTGCCCTAGCTTTGTAAGAGCCGAACGTCTCGCTGATCAGGCGAATGGCGGCCGACGACGCGCGCCCCCGGCAGGCAACCCCTGCGGCGCAGCGCTCCCGCCCCTTCCGGCGCCTTGAAGGTATCCCTCATGCGGCCCCTCACGCCGCGCACTCAAGGAGTCGATCACCATGACGAAGACCTCCCCTGCCTCCGCCCCTCGCGTCCGCCGTTCCACCACTGCCGACGCCGACCGCAAGAACGCCGCCGCCGCCCTGCAGCGCGCCCTCGACCGTCGCGACAACGGCGGCTCGGCCGGTCACTGACCCCGGCGCGCCCCGCACCCGGAGCAGAGGCGTATTGCGTCCACATGGTGGACGCAATATGTCTGAGGCTTGGGACAGGGAGTACGGTTCCGACATGTCGACCAGCATCAATCTCGCAGTGATCCCCGGTGACGGCATCGGCCAGGAAGTCGTGGCTCAGGGCCTCAAGGTCCTGACCGCGGTCCTGCCCCAGGACGTGAAGCTGGAGACCAAGGAGTACGACCTCGGCGCCCGCCGCTGGCACCGCACCGGTGAGACCCTCCCGGACGCCGAGCTGGCCGCCCTCAAGCAGCACGACGCGATCCTGCTCGGCGCCATCGGCGACCCGTCGGTCCCGTCCGGCGTCCTGGAGCGCGGGCTGCTGCTCAAACTCCGCTTCGCCTTCGACCACTTCATCAACCTGCGCCCCTCGAAGCTCTTCCCGAACACGGCCACCCCGCTCGCCGGCCGCCCGGAGATCGACTTCGTCGTGGTCCGCGAGGGCACCGAGGGCCCGTACACCGGCAACGGCGGCAGCCTGCGCACCGGCACCCCCGCCGAGGTGGCCACCGAGGTCAGCGTCAACACCGCGTACGGCGTCGAGCGCGTCGTCCGCGACGCCTTCGAGCGGGCCAACGCCCGCCCGCGCAAGAAGCTCACCCTGGTGCACAAGAACAACGTCCTCGTGTACGCGGGTCACCTGTGGAAGAACACCTTCGACGCGGTCGCCCGCGAGTACCCCCAGGTCACCACCGACTACCTGCACGTCGACGCGGCGACGATCTTCTTCGTCACCCAGCCCGAGCGCTTCGACGTGATCGTCACGGACAACCTGTTCGGCGACATCCTCACCGACCTGGCAGCCGCCGTGACCGGCGGGATCGGTCTGGCCGCCTCCGGGAACATCAACCCGACCGGTGCCTTCCCGTCGATGTTCGAGCCCGTCCACGGCTCGGCACCGGACATCGCGGGCACCGGCAAGGCCGACCCGACGGCGACGATCCTGTCCGTCGCCCTCCTGCTGCGCCACCTCGGCCACGAGGACCGGGCCGTCCGCATCGAGGACGCCGTCTCCACCGACCTCGCGGAGCGGGACGGCACCTTCCGGACGACCGACCAGATCGGCGACGCGATCGCCGCACGAGTAGCCGGCTGACCCGGCAGCCCCACCAGGAAGCCGCCGGGTCGCGCGACGAACGCACCCGGCGGCTTTTCCTGTGCGGTCCCGGGTGCCACCATCTCCCCTGGGCCGCACACTCCCCCCGCTTCTCCGCACACGGCTCGCGCGCGATAATCGAACGCGAGACCGCGGAATGCGGGGAAGCTCGGACGTCCTGTACGCCGTGAGCGCGGTCCGCCATACACAACCGGTGAAGGACATGCACTCATGACGATGCCCACGATCGAGCTCAAGCCCTCCTCGAACCCGCTGTCCGACGCGGAGCGCGAGGCGATCCTGGCCAGCCCCGGCTTCGGCCGCCACTTCACCGACCACATGGTGACTATCAAGTGGACCGAGGGCCGCGGCTGGCACGACGCAGAGCTGGTCCCGTACGCGCCGCTGTCGATGGACCCGGCGAACATGACCCTGCACTACGCGCAGACGATCTTCGAGGGGCTCAAGGCCTACCGCCAGCCCGACGGCAGCGTCGCCACCTTCCGACCGGAGGCCAACGCCGAGCGCTTCCAGGCCTCCGCCCGCCGCATGGCGATGCCGGAGCTGCCGACCGAGCTGTTCATCGAGGCCTGCGACGCGCTCATCAAGCAGGACAGCGCCTGGGTGCCGTCCTCCGGCGAGGCCTCCCTGTACCTGCGGCCGTTCATGTTCGCCACCGAGGTCGGCCTCGGCGTCCGCCCGGCCAACGAGTTCCTCTTCATGGTCATCGCCTCGCCGGCCGGTGCCTACTTCGCCGGCGGCGTCAAGCCCGTCTCCGTCTGGCTCTCCGAGGAGTACGTGCGCGCCGTCAAGGGCGGCACCGGCGCCGCCAAGACCGGCGGCAACTACGCCGCGTCCCTCGTGGCCCAGGCCCAGGCCGCCTCGCACGGCTGTGACCAGGTGGTCTGGCTCGACGCCGTCGAGCACCGCTGGATCGAGGAGATGGGCGGCATGAACCTGTACTTCGTGTACGGCGACCGCATCGTCACCCCCGAGCTGACGGGCTCGCTCCTGCCGGGCATCACCCGCGACTCGCTCCTCACCATCGCCCGCGACCTCGGCTACACGGCCGAGGAGGGACGTATCTCCACCGAGGACTGGAAGCGCGACAACGAGAACGGCACCCTGACCGAGGTGTTCGCCTGCGGCACCGCCGCCGTCATCACCCCCGTCGGCTCCGTCAAGTCCGAGCGCGCCGACTGGACCCAGGGCGACGGCGAGCCCGGCGAGGTCACGATGAAGCTCCGCACGGCGCTCCTCGACCTCCAGACCGGCCGGGCCGAGGACACCCACGGCTGGATGCACCCGCTCGGCTAGGCACCACCGCCCCGAACCGGCCGAAGGCCCCCCGCGCACCGCACGGGGGGCCTTCGGCGTTCGGCCGGGGAGGAGGGGAGCGGGGTCAGCGCTCCTCGTCCGCCTCGCCCTCGCGCCGCTTCTTCTTGCCGTCGTCGTTCGTCCCGTCCGGGCCGAGGCCCACCAGCGCGTCGCCGAACGCATAGGCCAGGCCGGCCATACCCTTGACGATCTTCCCCGCCACGTACGCGAGCTCTTCCACGGCGCCTCCCCGTTCCCTTCCGCCTTGCGTGTCCTAGTCGGTCGCGACCGCGGCCCTCCCTGCCGTCCCGGCGGCCGGAGCCGCCTCGGGCCGGACCGTCAGCGCGGCGTACACCGCACCGCCGACCAGCCCCGACAGGATGAAGCTGCAGTCCACCCCGCCGGTGAGGGCCAGGAGCGGGCCCTCGTACAGCGGGGTCGACACCGCGGTCAGGCCGACCCCCGCACCCGCCGCCCAGGAGGCGGTGGCGCGCAGGTTCCACCCGCCGCTGTACCAGTAGACGCCGCCACGGGCCCGACGGTTGAACACCTGGAGGGATTCCGCGTCGTACCGGCCGCGGCAGCGGCGGTAGCCGATCAGGGTGATCACCGCCCAGGGGGTGCCGATCGCGGTCAACAGCAGCACGAACGAGGTCATCGCGGACTGCACGTCCCACTCGAAGGAGCCGACGAAGACGAACGCGGTGGCGACGGCGGCGGCCGCCAGCGTGGCCGTGGTGCGGGTGGCCCGGGGCACGATCGCGTCGAGGTCGAGGCCCATGGAGTAGAGCATCAGCCCGGCGTTGCCCACCGAGCCGGCCGCCGCGGCGAGGAGCAGCGGCAGCAGGTACCACGCCGGCGCGGCGGCGACGAGGGGCCCCGCGTAGTCGGCGCCGGCCCGGGCGGCGAGCGCGGTGTAGGTGCCGAAGAGCTGCGGTACCAGCAGGCCGGCCAGCAACCCGAGACAGGTGGCCCAGTACACCGCACGGGAGCTGTGCCGGGCGGGGGAGACGTAGCGGGTGTAGTCGCCGAGCAGGGTGATGAAGGCGACGGGCCCGCTGAG
Source organism: Streptomyces sp. NPDC127106 (assembly GCF_042677605.1). Taxonomy (NCBI): domain Bacteria; kingdom Bacillati; phylum Actinomycetota; class Actinomycetes; order Kitasatosporales; family Streptomycetaceae; genus Streptomyces; species Streptomyces sp. NPDC127106. The sequence continues at coordinate 108,337 of NZ_JBHXTC010000023.1, forward strand.
GCCGGCGGCGACGGCGGCGAGCAGCCAGGTCGGCCAGAAGGAGCCGAGCAGGTAGGGGGTGTCCGGCGGCGCGGCGGCGGTGAACCCGGGGGCGTAGGCGTACACGCCGACGGCCAGCAGCACCACCATGCCGAGGGTGAGCAGCTTGCTCATGCGCAGCAGCAGCCGGTAGCCGAAGACGGCCGCGACCACGGTGAACACGGCCAGGCCCCCGTACATCACGGCCCGCGTGGCGCCGTTCTCCGGCAGTCCGGTGAGGCGGGAGAGGGTGCCGGCCATCACGTCGCCGCCGATCCACAGGGTCAGCGCCGTGTAGCCGAGGGAGAGCAGCAGGCCGACCACGGAGCCGACGAGGCGTCCGCGTACGCCGAACTGGGCGCCGCTGGAGGTGGAGAGGTTGGTCGCCGTGCGCAGGGAGACCAGGGCGAGCGGCGCGGTGAAGGCGATGCCGGCGAGGGTGCCGGCCACGATGGCGGTGACCGACGGTACGAGGCCCAGTCCGAAGGACGGGGGCAGCCAGCCGAACACGATCACGCCGAGGCAGAGATTGGAGCCGAGCAGGATCGACATCAGGTCGCGGGGACTGCTCGTCCGCTCCCCCTCGGGGACTGCTCGTCCGCTCCCCCTCGGGGATGGTGTCGACTCCGCGCTGTTCGATGGGCATGGGGAACTCCCTTGGCAGGGCGGGGGGTGGTGGCACGTTGTTTGAGCGCCATTCAATGTGACTCAGGCCTTGCCGCCGGGTCAATCGTTCCCGGACAACGATTGAAGAGTTAGAGTGATGCTCTAACTCATCGACTGCAAAGGTGGTGGATCGGCGTGCGGCTGACCCCTACGGAGCGCGACCGGCTGCTGCTGCGCAGCGCCGCGGAACTGGCCCGGGCCCGGCGGGCCCGCGGCCTCAGGCTCAACGTCCCCGAGGCCACCGCGCTCATCGCGGACACGGTCTGCGAGGCCGCACGCGACGGGAAGCGCCTGGCGGAGGCCGTCGAGGAGGCCCGCAGCGTGCTCGGCCCCGGCGACGTTCTGCCCGGCGTATCCGACGTGGTCACCGAGGTGCACGTGGAGGCGGTCTTCGACGACGGCTCCCGCCTCGCGGTGGTCCCCGCCCCGATCCGGGGCGCGGTCCCCCTCGGTGATGACGCCCCGGGGGCGGTCGTCCCCGGCCCCGGGACCCCGCAACCGGAGCCGGCGGTGCGGTTGCACGTGCGCAACACCGCCTCCGTCCCGGTGAGCGTCACCTCCCACTTCCACTTCTTCGAGGCCAACCCCCGCCTCGACTTCGACCGCGCCGCCGCCTACGGCATGCGCCTGTGCGTCCCCGCCGGCTCGTCCGTACGGTTCGACCCGCACGGCGCGGCCGACGTCGGCCTCGTCCCCATCGGCGGCGACCGCATCGCCGTCGGCTTCGCCGGGTTGGTCGACGGCCCGCTGGACGCCCCCGGAGCCAAGGCCCAGGCGCTGGCCAGGGCTCGGGCCTGCGGCTACCTCGGCGCTCACGGCGACGACAGCGCCCCCGGTGCACACGGCGACGACGACAGCACCCCCGGTGAGCACGGCGACCCGAACGGCCCGGAAGGAGCCACCGCATGAGCAGGCCCACCAAGCACAGCGACCACTGCGCGCCGGGCAGCCGGCACATCGACCCGCACGAGTACGCCGCCGTCTTCGGCCCCCGGGCCGGGGACCGGGTCCGGCTCGGCGACTCCGGGCTCACCGTCCGCGTCGAGCACGACGCGCAGGCCCCGGGCGACGAGTTCCTGGCCGGCTTCGGCAAGACCGCCCGCGACGGCCTGCACCTCAAGGCCGCCGCCGTACGGGAGACCTGCGACGTCGTCATCAGCAACGTGCTGGTCATCGACGCCGTCCTCGGCATCCGCAAGGTCTCGATCGGTATCCGCGAGGGCCGGATCCACGCGATCGGCCGGGCCGGCAACCCCGACACCCTCGACGGCGTGGACGTCGTCGTCGGCACCGGCACGAGCATCGTCTCCGGCGAGGGCCTCATCGCCACCGCCGGCGCCGTGGACACCCACGTCCACCTGCTCTCCCCGCGCATCATGGAGGCCTCGCTGGCCGCCGGCGTCACCACCGTCATCGGCCAGGAGTTCGGCCCCGTCTGGGGCGTCGGCGTCAACTCCCCGTGGGCGCTCAAGCACGCCTTCAACGCCTTCGACGCCTGGCCCGTCAACATCGGCTTCCTCGCCCGCGGTTCGTCCTCCGCCCCCGCCCCGCTCGTCGAGGCCCTCGCCCAGGGCGGCGCCAGCGGTTTCAAGGTGCACGAGGACATGGGCGCCCACACCCGGGCCCTGGACACCGCCCTGCGCGTCGCCGAGGAGCACGACGTCCAGGTCGCCCTGCACTCGGACGGCCTCAACGAGTGCCTCTCCGTCGAGGACACCCTGCGCGTCCTGGACGGCCGCACCATCCACGCCTTCCACATCGAGGGCTGCGGCGGCGGACACGTCCCCAACGTGCTGAGGATGGCGGGCGTGCCGAACGTCATCGGCTCCTCCACCAACCCCACCCTGCCCTTCGGCCGGGACGCGGTCGCCGAGCACTACGGCATGATCGTCTCCGTCCACGACCTCAAGCCGGACCTCCCCGGCGACGCCGCCATGGCCCGCGACCGCATCCGCGCCGGCACCATGGGCGCCGAGGACGTCCTGCACGACCTGGGCGCGATCGGCATCACCTCCTCCGACGCCCAGGGCATGGGCCGGGCCGGCGAGACCGTCCGCCGCACCTTCGCCATGGCCGCCAAGATGAAGGCCGAACTCGGGCCGCTGGCCGGTGACGGCGCAGGCGACGACAACGCCCGCGTCCTGCGCTACCTGGCCAAGCTCACCATCAACCCGGCCATCGCCCACGGCCTCGCCCACGAGATCGGCTCCATCGAGGTCGGCAAGCTCGCCGACATCGTGCTCTGGCGCCCCCAGTTCTTCGGAGCCAAGCCCCAGCTCGTCCTCAAGTCCGGCTTCCCCGCGTACGGGGTCACCGGCGACCCCAACGCCGCCACCGACACCTGCGAACCCCTCGTGCTCGGACCGCAGTTCGGCTCGTACGGGGCCACCGCCGCCGACATCTCGGTGGCCTTCGTCTCCGCGGCCGCGGCCGCCCTCGGCTCCGACGCCATGCCCACCCGCCGCCGCCGCGTCGCCGTGCGCGGCACCCGCGGCATCGGCCCCCGGGACCTCCTGCTCAACTCCCGGGTCGGTGCGGTCGACGTGGACGCGCGCAACGGGCTCGTCACCCTCGACGGTGAGCCGCTGCGCTCCCCGGCGGCCGACTCGGTCTGCCTCAACCGCCTGTACTTCCTCTGACCAGCACAGCCCCAAAGGACCCCTGCCATGACCAAGCCCGCCGCCGACGGATTCCGGATGCCCGCCGAGTGGACCCCCCACGAGCGCACCTGGATGGCCTGGCCGAGCCCCAACCCGACCTTCACCGACGAGCAGGAGCTCGCCGAGGCCCGCGCCGCCTGGGGCGCCGTCGCCCGCGCGGTCCGCGCGTACGAGCCCGTCACCCTCGTGGTGTCCCCGGGTGACGCCGAGGGCGCCCGCGCGATCGCCGGCGCCGGCGGGGGACACGAGCTCACGGTCGTCGAGCGGGAGCTCGACGACGCCTGGATGCGCGACATCGGCCCCACCTTCGTCACCGGTGAGCACGGCGAGCTGGCGGCCGTCGACTGGACCTTCAACGGCTGGGGCGCCCAGGAATGGGCCCGCTGGGAGCACGACTCGAAGATCGCGCGGCACGTCTCGGACCTCCTCGGCACCCGCACCTTCAGCACCCCCCTCGTCAACGAGGGCGGCGCCGTCCACGTGGACGGCGAGGGCACCGTCCTGCTCACCGACACCGTCCAGCTCGGCCAGGGCCGCAACCCCGGCTGGACCCGCGAGCAGGTCGAGGCCGAGATCCACGCCCATCTCGGCACCACCAAGGCGATCTGGCTGCCGTACGGCCTGGCCGGCGACTACGGCACCTACGGCACCCAGGGCCACGTCGACATCGTGGCCGCCTTCGCCCGGCCGGGCGTGGTGATGGTGCACACCCAGCCCGACCCGGCCCACCCGGACCACGAGCGCTGCAAGACGATCGCCGCCCTCCTGCGCGCGGCCACCGACGCCCGGGGCCGCCGGCTGGAGGTCGTCGAGATCCCGGCGCCGACGGTGCTGGAGGAGGACGGGGAGTGGGTCGACTACTCCTACATCAACCACTACCTGTGCAACGGCGGCGTGGTGCTGTGCGCCTTCGACGACCCGCGGGACGAGGAGGCGGCCGAAATCTTCCGCGGCCTGTTCCCGGAGCGGACCGTCACCCTCGTCGACGCACGTACGATTTTCGCCGGGGGTGGCGGTATCCACTGCATCACCCAGCAGCAGCCGAAGGTCTGACCGGAGGCGGACCGGCAGCGGAAACGACGAGGAGTAGCCCATGGCGGCGGCGGGTGGAGCACGCGCGGCACGGAAGAACGCACCGCCGCGCGAGGACGTCCTCGCCGCCGCCATGGCCACGATCGCCGCGCGCGGCCTGGAGGGCCTCACCATGGCCGGCCTGGGCCGCGAGGTCGGCATGAGCAGCGGCCACCTCCTCTACTACTTCGGCAGCAAGGACGAGCTCCTGCTGCAGACCCTGGAGTGGAGCGAGGCCGCGCTCGGCGCCGAGCGACGGGCCCTGCTCGCCCGCCGCGGAGCGGCCCGCGAGCGCCTGAACGCGTACGTGGACCTGTACGTGCCCGACGAGGCCCGGGACCCGCACTGGACGCTGTGGCTGGAGGTCTGGAACCGCTCGCAGAACGCGGGCCCCGGCGAACGCGACCGGCAGGCCGCCATCGAGGGCGCCTGGCACCGCGACCTGGTGGCCCTGCTCGCCGAGGGCATCTCCCGCGGCGAGTTCCGGCCGGTGGATCCCGACCGCTTCGCGGCCCGGCTGCGGGCCCTGCTGGACGGGTTCAGCATCCAGGTCGCCGTGGGCCTGCCCGGGATCGGGCGGGAGGACATCCTGACCCACGTCTCGGAATTCCTGGACCAGTCTCTCGTATCGTGAGACGCCCAGGCGTCCGGCGACCCCCGTGTGACACACTGCGAACGTGCTTGCTCAGCTTGTGATTATCGGCAGCAGCGCGCCGGTCCGCAGTGGCCGCTGAACCGTGGAAGACCTTCGCGGTGGCGGCCACCGTGCCCCAGACCCGCGCGCAGACCTCTCGCACCCGCGAGGGGTCTTTTCGTTTACCGGCCCGCACCCTGCCGGGACGGCGATGCGCGCGATGATGGGGGCAGTGGAGCCCGGTCATCCGGAACCACTCATCCGACAGGAGTCAGACCAGCATGACGACGACAGAGGCGACAGCGCTGGACGCGGCCCGGGGACCCGACGACGCCTTCCACGTCTTCGACACCACCCTGCGCGACGGCGCCCAGCGTGAGGGCATCAACCTCACTGTTGCGGACAAGCTGACGATCGCCCGGCACCTGGACGAGTTCGGAGTGGGCTTCATCGAGGGCGGCTGGCCGGGCGCCAACCCCCGCGACACCGAGTTCTTCGCCCGCGCCCGCGCCGAGATCCGGTTCAAAAACGCCCAGCTCGTCGCCTTCGGCGCGACCCGGCGGGCCGGCGGCTCGGCCGCCGAGGACCCGCAGGTGCGGGCCCTGCTGGAGTCCGGCGCCCCGGTGATCACCCTGGTCGCCAAGTCCCACGACCGCCACGTCGAGCTCGCCCTGCGCACCACCCTGGACGAGAACCTGGAGATGGTCCGCGACACCGTCTCCCACCTGGTCTCCCAGGGGCGCCGCGTCTTCGTCGACTGCGAGCACTTCTTCGACGGCTACCGCGCCAACCCCGAGTACGCCAAGTCCGTCGTCCGCACCGCCCACGAGGCCGGCGCCGACGTGGTCATCCTCTGCGACACCAACGGCGGCATGCTGCCCGCGCAGGTCAGCGCCACCGTCTCCACCGTCCTGGCCGACACCGGTGCCCGCCTCGGCATCCACGCCCAGGACGACACCGGCTGCGCGGTCGCCAACACCCTCGCCGCCGTCGACGCGGGCGCCACGCACGTCCAGTGCACCGCGAACGGGTACGGCGAGCGGGTCGGCAACGCCAACCTCTTCCCGGTCGTCGCCGCACTGGAGATCAAGTACGGCCGCCGGGTGCTGCCCCAGGGCGCGCTGGCCGAGATGACGCGCATCTCGCACGCCATCGCCGAGGTCGTGAACCTGACCCCGTCCACGCACCAGCCCTACGTCGGCGTCTCCGCCTTCGCGCACAAGGCGGGCCTGCACGCCTCGGCCATCAAGGTCGACCCGGACCTCTACCAGCACATCGACCCCGAGCTCGTCGGCAACACCATGCGGATGCTGGTCTCCGACATGGCCGGCCGCGCCTCGATCGAACTCAAGGGCAAGGAGCTCGGCGTCGACCTCGGCGGGGACCGCGCCCTGATCGCCCGGGTGGTCGAGCGGGTCAAGGAGCGCGAGCTGGCGGGCTACACGTACGAGGCCGCGGACGCCTCCTTCGAGCTGCTGCTGCGGGCCGAGGCGGAGGGCCGCGCCCGCAAGTACTTCCGTACGGAGTCCTGGCGGGCGATCGTCGAGGACCGCCCGGACGGCACCCACGCCAACGAGGCCACGGTCAAGGTGTGGGCCAAGGGCGAGCGGATCGTCGCCACGGCGGAGGGCAACGGCCCGGTCAACGCGCTGGACCGGGCCCTGCGGGTGGCCCTCGAACGCTTCTACCCGCAGCTGGCCAAGTTCGAGCTGACCGACTACAAGGTCCGCATCCTGGAGGGCACGCACGGCACGGAGTCCACGACCCGCGTCCTGATCTCCACCACGGACGGCACCCGCGAGTGGTCCACCGTCGGCGTCGCCCCGAACGTGATCGCGGCTTCCTGGCAGGCCCTGGAGGACGCCATCACGTACGGCCTCCTGCACGCGGGCGTCGAGCCCGCCGAGTGACCGCCGGGTAGGGGTGGGCCGGCCTGCCGAGAGCCGTTTCTTATGTCCGGTTCACACGGAAGAGTGACGGTTCAGGTAGCGTCGGGAGTATGAGGAGCAGGCTGATATCCGTACTTTCCGGGCTCCTGCTGGCCCTGTCTGCCGGCGTCCTCGCGACCGCCCCGCAGGCGTCGGCGGCGACCGGGCCCGAAGTCGTGGCGGAAGCCCTCAAGCAGGGCCCCGTCTACGTTGACCCGCGCGCCGCGGCGCAGCTGCCCGAGGACGAGGCGGCCGCGCTGACGAAGAAGATCAAGGACGCCGACAAGCCGGTGTTCGTCGCCGTGCTGCCGGCCACCCCTGAGTTCCCGGCCGACAGCGTGCTGCGCACCGTCCGCACCGAGACGGGCGTCACCGGGCTGTACGCGATCCGGCTCGGCGACAGGTTCGACGCCGGCGCCGACCCCGTGGTCATGTCGCCCAACGCCGTGGACAACCTCACCGCCGCGGTGAAGGCGGGCGGGCCGGTGGACGCGACCACGCAGCTGAACAACTTCGTCGACCAGGCACTTCCCCAGGCCAGGGGTTCCGCCCCGGCCTCCTGGAGCGGCGGCGCCGGCGCTGACGGCGGCGTCCCGGTCGGCGGGCTCGTCACCCTCGGCGCGGTCGCCCTGATCGGCGGCGGCGGTGCGTACGCCCTGGTGCGCCGCAGCCGCAGGAAGAAGGAGGAAGCGGAGCGCGAGGCGGTGGAGAAGCTCCGCAAGGTCGTCGACGAGGACATCACGGCCTTCGGCGAGGAGCTCGACCGGTTGGACTTCCACCCCGCGGAGCCGGGCGCGGACGACGCCATGCGCGCGGACTACTCCCGGGGCCTCGACTCGTACGAGAAGGCCAAGGACATCATGGCCGCGGTACAGCATCCGGAGGAGGTCAGGGGGGTCACCCAGGCCCTGGAGGACGGCCGCTTCGCCCTGGCCAGCCTGGACGCGCGGCGCCGGGGCGGGCCGCTGCCCGAGCGACGTCCGCCCTGCTTCTTCGACCCGCGGCACGGGCCGAGCACCGAGGACGCCGACTGGGCGCCCGCGGGCGGGGCCGCCCGCAGCGTGCCCGTGTGCGCGGCGGACGCCGTCCGGCTGCGCGAGGGCCGGGACCCGATGGTCCGGACGGTGGACACCGAGTACGGCCCGCGCCCCTACTACGACGCCGGGCCCGCGTACGGCCCCTGGGCCGGCGGGTACTTCGGCGGCGGCGTGCTCCCCGGCCTGTTGGTGGGCACCTTCCTGGGCTCGATGATGTCGCCCGGCCACGCCTACGCCTCCGACTTCGGCGGCGGGCACGAGGGCGGGGACTTCTCCGGCGCCGACTTCGACCCCTCCGGCTTCGGCGGAGGGGACTTCGGCGGCGGCGGGGGCTTCGACGGCGGGGGCGGCTTCTAGGGCCGCCCCCGGATCCGGTGGCGGTGGCGGTGCGGAGTCTGCGCAGACCGCGGTCCTCCGGCTCAGGCCTGCCGGACGGCCGAGATGTCGAAGGTCAGCTTCACCTTGTCGCTGACCATGACACCACCGGCCTCCAGCGCGGCGTTCCAGGTCAGGCCCCAGTCCGAGCGCAGGATCTCGGCGGAGCCCTCGAAGCCGACGCGCTCGTTGCCGTAGACGTCCGTGGCGGAGCCGTTGAACTCCAGGTCGATGGAGAGCGGCCGCGTGACGTCCTTGATCGTCAGATCGCCGGTGATGCGGTAGGTGTCCGCGCCGACCCGGGCCGCCCCGGTGGAGCGGAAGGTCATCAGCGGGAAGGCGTCGGCCGCGAAGAAGTCGTCGCTGCGCAGGTGGGCGTCGCGGTCGGCGATGCCCGTGTCCACGGAGGCGATCTTCACGTCGATGGTGGCGGTGGAACGGGTGGGGTCGCTGCCGTCCAGGTGCAGGGCGCCGGAGTAGTCGCCGAAGGCGCCGCGGACGTTGGTCACCATCGCGTGGCGGACGGTGAAGCCGACGCTGCTGTGGGCGGCGTCGATGGTGTAGTCGCCGGTGAGGGCGGCCAGGGCCGGGTCCGCGTCGAGGGTGGCGACGGTGGCGGCGGCGTCCTGCTGGTTGCGGCGGGTGAACAGACCCATGACTCTCTCCTTGGTGGGGGGACGGTGTCGAAGTCGTTGAACCTTCAACGAGAACGACCGTAGACCCATTCCGTTCAATTTTCAACATCTGGTCGGGGTGTCAGGCCTTTTTGTGGGACTGCCACAACCCGCGGCCGTCTCGCCTGGTGGTCTTCGTGCACCGCTTCGCGGTTCTGTGCGGGCCAGACAGCGGAACACGGCCGAGACTGTGTAGAACCAACGGAGGTTTTTCATGGTCGGCTTCGTAAGGTCGGTACATGACCGTTGTGGACCAGACTCCGAGCGAGCCGACGGACGCCCGCGGGCGCGTGGCCGAGCTGCACTCCCTGCGCGAGCAGGCGCGGCGTGGACCCAGTGACCGGGCGACCGAGGCCCAGCACGCGAAGGGCAAGCTGACGGCGCG
>NZ_JBHXTC010000024.1:0-4711 GCF_042677605.1 Streptomyces sp. NPDC127106
GCGGCAGCGTCTGTGGTGTATCAGCGCCGGGGGGGGGGGGGGGGGGGCGGGATCCGGCGTCGCAGCGGCCGGCGGCGACGGTTTCGGGTCGGTGGTCGCCGTCGAGGTCGCCGCGGGCGGTGGCGGTGACGGCGACGGGGGCGCCTTTGCAGTCGAGGGGCCAGGTGACGGCGGTCGGGTCCGGGGCGGTGGCCTGCGGGGCGCTCGCGGGTTCGGGGGCGGATTCGGGGGTGGCGGGTCCGGCGGCGGTGGCCTCGGGTTGGAGGAGTCCCGCCCCGGCTATGACGGCAGCCATGGCGCAGGCGGTGGCGAGCCAGTGGAGGGGCCTGGTGCTGCTGTGGGCCGGGTTTTCCAGGGCGGGGGCCGGCGTGGCGGTGTGGTGCGGCACGCGGGGTGTCTCCTGTGCGGGCGGTGGCGGTGACGGCGAGCCAGCATCGTGCCACACCTCACACGGGGGTGGAACGGGTGGGTCCGTGGTCTTCGGTCGGTATGCCCGGACAACGTGAAGGCGCTGCGGTGCAGTTCCCGCGGGTGGCGGGGGAACTGCGCCGCAGCGCCTGTGTGTTGTGCGTGGGTGGGGACGGTGGTCAGCCGCGGTCGCCGGAGCTGCCGGACTGGCTGCCGGGGCCCTCGTAGTCTTCGCCGTAGGCGCCCTTGGCGGGGCGGCGGCGGCGCATCGGGGGTTCGACGCCGTCCGCGAGGCGGCGGGCGGTGACGAGGAAGCCGGTGTGTCCGATCATCCGGTGGTCGGGTCGGACCGCGAGGCCTTCGACGTGCCAGTTGCGGATCATCGATTCCCAGGGCTGCGGTTCGGCGAAGCAGCCGATCTCGCGGATGGACTCGACGGTCTTGGACAGCTGGGTGGTGGTGGCCACGTAGCAGCACAGGATGCCGCCGGGGACCAGGGCCTTGGAGACGGCGTCCAGGCACTCCCAGGGGGCGAGCATGTCGAGGATGACGCGGTCGACGTCGGTGTCGGACAGGTTGTCCTGGAGGTCGCCGACGGTCAGCTGCCACGCGGGGTGGGGGCCGCCGAAGTAGCGTTCGACGTTCTCCTGGGCGATCTGGGCGAAGTCCGCGCGGCGCTCGTAGCTGTGGAGCATGCCCTGGTCGCCGATGGCGCGCAGCAGGAAGCTGCTGAGGGATCCGGAGCCCACCCCCGCTTCCACGACGCGTGCGCCGGGGAAGATGTCGGCGAAGGCCAGGATCTGGCCCGCGTCCTTGGGGTAGACCACGGCGGCGCCGCGGGGCATGGACAGGACGTAGTCGGGGAGCAGGGGGCGCAGCGCGAGGTACGCGACGTTCCCCGTGGTTCGGACAACACTGCCTTCGGGAGCGCCGATCAGCTCGTCGTGGGGGAAGGAACCCTTGTGGGTGTGGAAGTTCTTCCCGGCTTCGAGCGTGAACGTGTAGTGGCGTCCCTTGGGGTCGGTGAGCTGGACCTGGTCCCCGACCTTGAAGGGCCCGCGACGGCGGGCGGCACCGGTCGGTTCGGACATGTGACCAGTGTATTGGTTTCAGGAGCGGGGCCGTGCCATGGCCTTCACGAAGGCCTTTTCGACGTCGAGGGCGGACAGGACGCCGTAGACCTGGCCGTCGGGGTCGAGGACGAGGTATTCGGTGGCGGGGGTGGCGCGGAGGTGGTCGAGCAGTTCTTCGCCGGTGAGCTCGGCGGAAACCTTCATGCCGTCGGTGAGGTCCTGGGCGAGGGTGCTGACGGCGATCCAGGGGCGGCGGTGTTCGGGGACGGAGGCGATGGCGCTCTCGCGGACGATGGCGGTGGGTTCGCCGTGGCCGTCGACGATGACGATGGCGCGGGCTCCGTAGGCGTTGGCGCGGCGCAGGGCCTCGGAGAGGGGGGTGGTGGTCTCGACGGGGACGGCGCGGCGGGTGAGGGTGCGGGCGCGGAGTTCGGGGAGGTGTTCGCGCAGGCGGGCCATGCGGAGGCTGTTGCCGGCGCCGGTCCAGATGATGGCGGCGAGGATGGCGGCGAGCAGGGCGTCCATGACGGTGCTCATGCCGCCGATCTCGTCGCCGGGGGTGCCGAGGAGTCCGGTGTGGGTGATCATCGGCAGGCCGAGGAGGACGGCGACGGCGAGGGCGCGGCCGACCCAGGCGGCGGCGATGGTGCCGGTCATGGGTTTGCCGGTGATGCCCCAGATGACGGCGCGGAGCATGCGGCCACCGTCGAGGGGGAGGCCGGGGAGGAGGTTGAAGGCGGCGACGAGCAGGTTGGAGATCATGAGGCCGGCGAGGAGGACGCCGGGGACGGTGCCGGGGTCGACGGCTTTCATGCCGAGGTAGAAGGCTCCGGCGAGGAGGAGGGAGAGGAGGGGGCCGACGAAGGCGAGGACGAATTCGCGGCCGGGGGTCTCGGATTCCTTCTCGATCTCGGAGACGCCGCCGAAGAACTGGAGCTGGATGCGGCGTACGGGGAGTCGGAAGCGGAGGGCCGCGACGGTGTGGGCGAGTTCGTGGACGAGGACGGAGGCGTAGAAGGCGACGGCGAAGAAGAGGGAGACGAGGTAGCGGGCGGGGCCGAGGTCGGGGAGGACGCGGTCGAGCTGGTCGCCGAAGACCCAGGTGATGAGGGCGGCGACGAGGAACCAGCTGGGCGAGACGTAGACGGGTACGCCGAAGGGGCGGCCCATGAGGAGTCCGCCGCCCGGTCCGGGGCGGTTGCCCGGGCGTTCGCCGGTCTCGTCGGTGTCTGCCACTGCTGTCCTTCGTTCGGTGCTGTTCGGCGGGGTGTGCCGGTGGTGTTCCCAGTGTGGTTCACGTGCCGCCCGGCGGGTGCCGGTGGGTGCCGGCGGGGTTGTTCGGTAGCGCGGCGTGATGCTCCGATCATGCAGTGCGAGGGGGCCCGGCGTCGATGGTATGCGCGTGGCTGTCCGTGGCGGGTCGTAGGGTTTTGTGCATGACGACGAGCTCTGGTCCCCTTTCCGGCGCCGCGGATGCCGATGCGGCACCGGGCGTGGCGGTCCCCGTTTCGCTGTCGCCTTCGCGGGCGAGCGATTTCATGCGGTGTCCGCTGTTGTACCGGTTTCGGGTGATCGACAGGTTGCCGGAGAAGCCGAGTGCGGCGGCGACGAGGGGCACGTTGGTACATGCGGTGCTGGAGCGGTTGTTCGATCACCCGGCGCAGGAGCGGACGGCGCCGCGGGCCAGGGCGCTGGTTCCGGGGCAGTGGGAGCGGTTGCTGGAGGCGAAGCCGGAGCTGTCGGAGCTGTTTCCGGCGGGGGACGACGGGGCGGGGTTGGCGCGCTGGCTGTCGGAGGCCGAGGCACTGGTGGAGCGGTGGTTCACGTTGGAGGACCCGACGCGGCTGGAGCCGGTGGAGCGGGAGTTCTTCGTGGAGGCGGAGCTGGAGTCGGGGCTGCGGCTGCGCGGGATCATCGATCGGGTGGACGTGGCGCCGACGGGTGAGGTGCGGATCGTCGACTACAAGACGGGCAAGGCGCCGCGGCCGGAGTATGCCGAGGGTGCGTTGTTCCAGATGAAGTTCTACGCGCTGGTGGTGTGGCGGCTGCGGCGGGTGGTGCCGCGGCGGCTGCAGCTGGTGTACCTGGGGAGTGGGGACGTGCTGACGTACGACCCGGTGGTGGGGGACCTGGAGCGGGTGGAGCGGAAGCTGCTGGCGTTGTGGGAGGCGATCAAGGAGGCGACGGCGACGGGTGATTGGCGGCCGCGGCCGACGAAGTTGTGCGGCTGGTGCGATCACCGGGCGGTGTGCCCGGAGTTCGGGGGCACTCCCCCGGTGTATCCGCTGCCGGTCGTGTCGGAGCGGGGGGCCGGTGGGGCGCGTCCGGCGGAATCCTGATCATCCGATCAGGGCAGAATGGGGGGCGTCCCACCGAAGCGGCCTTACGAATCAGAGGTGTCCCCTGTGGCGATCCGCGTCCTCCTGGTCGATGACCAGCCGTTGCTGCGCACTGGTTTCCGGATGATCCTGGAGGCCGAACAGGACCTGGCGGTGGTCGGTGAGGCCGGGGACGGTGTGCAGGCGCTGGAGCAGGTGCGGGCGCTGCAGCCGGACGTGGTGCTGATGGACATCCGGATGCCGCGGATGGACGGGGTGGAGGCGACGCGGCAGATCACCGGGCCGGGTCGGGACGGTCCGGCGAAGGTGCTGGTGCTGACCACGTTCGACCTGGACGAGTACGTGGTGCAGGCGCTGCGTGCGGGGGCGAGCGGCTTTCTGCTGAAGGATGCGCCGGCGCATGAGCTGGTGCAGGCGATCCGGGTGGTCGCGGGGGGTGAGGCGATGTTGGCGCCGAGCATCACGCGGCGGCTGCTGGACAAGTACGCGGGGCACCTGCCGTCGGGCGAGGAGCGGGTTCCGGACACGCTGGGTTCGCTGACGGAGCGTGAGGTCGAGGTGCTGAAGCTGGTCGCGCGGGGGTTGTCGAACGCGGAGATCGCGGCGGACCTGTTCGTGAGCGAGACCACGGTGAAGACGCATGTGGGGCACGTGCTGACGAAGCTGGGGTTGCGGGACCGGGTACAGGCTGCGGTGTACGCGTACGAGAGCGGCCTGGTCCGGCCGGGTGCCGCGCAGTAGGCCGTGGTCCAGCGGGCAAGCCCGGGTGGGGAACGGAACCGGGGCCGGGCGCCCCCCCGGGGGGGTGGGGGGGGCCCCGGGGGGGGCCGGGGGGGGGGGCGCCCAGGCGGGGACCCCAACAACGACAACACGGGGGGGGGCCCGCCACCC
>NZ_JBHXTC010000024.1:4721-33763 GCF_042677605.1 Streptomyces sp. NPDC127106
GGCCCCCGGCGGGGCGGGCGCGGTGGGTGCGGGCGGGTCCGGGGCGGCGGCGGGGGGGTGGGGCCACGGGCCGGTTCGTGCCCGTGGGGCTGTCAGCCCTTGGCGATCTCCCAGAAGCGGAAGACGGTGGAGGCGTCCAGCGACCACTGCAGGCCGGTGACGTTCTGGCGGGTCACCGCGTACTGCTTGCTCTGCCACAGGGGCAGGAGCGGGATCTCGTCGGCGACGATGTCCTGGAGGCGGGTGTAGTCGGGCGTGGCCGCGGTGCGGTCTGCCTTGGCGGCGGTCGCCGGGATGATCGTCCCGGTGATCTCCTTGTTGTCGTAGTTGTTGCGCAGGACGTTCTCCGGTCCGAAGAACGGCTGCGTGAAGTTGTCGGCGTCCGGGAAGTCGGGGACCCAGCCGCGGACGTACACGCCGTACTTGCCGGCGTCGATGTCCTTCTCGTACTGCTCGTACTCGACGGACTTGACCTCGGCGTCGAACAGGCCGCTGTCGTTGAGCTGCTTGGCGATGAGCTGCATCTCCTGGTCCGTGGCCGGACCGTAGCGGGTGGGCGTCGAGTACAGGGTGATCTTCACCTTGTCCTTGATGTTGGCCGCGCGCAGGACGGCTTCGGCCTTCTTCGGCTGCGGGGCGCCGCCGTAGCGGTCGAAGAAGGCGGTGGTGTGCGAGCCGATGCCGGCCGGGATGACCGAGTACAGCGAGGTGGCGGTGCCCTCGTAGACGTCCTTGACGAGCGCCTCGCGGTCGATCAGGTAGGCGATGGCCTTGCGGACGGGGAGCTTTCCGACGACCTCGTCCTTCATGTTGAAGACGAGGTGCTGGACCTCGGCGCCGGTGCCCTGGACGACCTCGACGTTGTTGTTGCCGGTCTTGGTGGAGGACAGGCTGGCGATGTCCTTGGCGGCGAGGCCGCGGAAGGCGAAGTCGACGTCGCCGCTCTCCAGGGTCTTCTTCAGGGCGGCCTGGTCGTGGTTGAAGAACTTGAGGGTGACGCCGGTGTTCTTCGCCTTGGCCTTGCCCGTGTAGGACTCGTTGACCGAGAAGTTGGCGCTCTTCTCGTTCATGGAGTCCAGCTTGTAGACACCGGAGCCGATGGCCTTGTTGTCGGTGCGGAGCTTGTCGGCCGGGTACTCGCTGCTGTCGACGATGGAGCCGGCGCCCGAGGCGATCTTGCTGGGGAAGGTCGCGTCGGAGGTCTTGAGGCGGAAGACGACGGTCTTTTCGTCGGGGGTGTCGATGCCGGCGATCGACGACAGCATGACGGCGGGGCCGTTCGGGTCGTTGATCTTCAGCGTGCGCTCGAAGGAGAACTTCACGTCCTTCGAGGTGAGCGCGTGGCCGTTGCTGAACTTCAGGCCGGCGCGCAGGGTGCACTTGAACACCTTGCTGTCGCCGCCCTCGAAGTTGCAGGCCTGGGCCGCGTCGGGCTCCGGCGTGGTGCCGCCCTTGGGGAAGCTCAGCAGCGACTGGAAGACGTTGTTGAAGAGCAGCCAGGAGCCCGGGTCGTAACCCGAGGCGGGGTCGGTGGACTTCACCTTGTCGGATATGCCCATGACGACGCCCTTGCCGCCCTCGGCGGCGGGGCCATCGGTCGAACCGCAACCGCTGAGCAGCGCGGCGGCGGTGGCTGCGCCGAGCGGGGCTGCCAACCACTGGTTACGTCTCATCGCACGAACGTCCTTCACAGTCTTGCTGAATCGTTGCGCCGGCCTGCGACACCCGCCGCCGGTTCTGCCGGTCTCAGCCGCTGACACCGCGGCCGAGCTCCCACAGCTGGAGGTCGGAGATGGCGTTGACCGACCACTCCACTCCGGTGATCCCGTCGCGTGCGGCGACGTACTGCTTGCCCTGCCACAGGGGCAGGACGGGCACGTCCTCGGCGACGATGTCCTGCATCTCCGAGATCGCGGGGCCGGCCACGTTGCGGTCGACGGCCTTGCGGGACTCGGGGATGAGCTTGGTGCGCACCGCGCTGTTGGCGTACGGCGTGCCCAGGAAGTTGTCCTGCTCCAGGAAGGGAGCGAGGAAGTTGTCGGGGTCCGCGTAGTCGGGGAACCAGCCGAGCCCGTAGGCGGCGTAGTCGCCCTTCTTCTGCGCGGGGCGGAACTCGGTCCAGTCGGAGCCCTGGACGGTGATGTCGAACAGCTGGGTGGAGTTCAGCTGGTTCTTCAGCGTCTCGAACTCGGCTGCCGTGCCGTCGCCGTAGTGGTCCTTGGTGTAGTTCAGCGTCAGCTTGACCGGGGTCTTGATGCCGGCGTCCTTGAGCAGGGCGGCGGCCTTGGCGGTGTTGGCCTCGCCGTACTTGTTGCGGAACGAGTTGACGTGGCCGGCGACGGAGGTGGGGACCAGCGAGTACAGCGGCTGGGCGGCCTTGCCGTACACCTTGGAGATGATGGCGTTGCGGTCGACGGCGGCCGCGAGGGCCTGGCGTACGGCCTTGTCCTTGACGACCGGGGCCTCGGTGTTGAAGCCGATGTAGCGGATCTCCAGGCCGGGCATCTGGGTCAGCTTGACGCCCTTGGGGGCGTTGGCGGAGAACTCGGTGATCTGGGCGGGCGACAGGGTGCGGGAGACCATGTGGATGCGCCCGTCGGTGAGCGCCTTGCCCATGGCCGCGGAGTCGGTGAAGGTGCGCAGTTCGACCTTGTCGTTCTGCAGCTTCAGGTCGCCCTTGTAGTTCGGGTTCTTGGTGAACACGGCGCGGACGAGGTGGTCGCCCTTGACCTCGGCCTTCATCGTGTAGGGGCCGGAGCCGTCGACGGTGAAGCCCCCGCGGAGCTTCTTGGCGTCGTAGTTCTTCTCGCTGATGATGCCGGCGGCGGGCGTGGCGAGCTTGTACGGGAAGGTCGCGTCCGGGGCGTTCAGGTGGAAGACGACGGTGTCGGCGCTCTTGACCTCGACGGTGTCGATGGTGGACAGCAGCGACGAGGGGCCGTTCTCGGCGTTGATGGCGCGGACGCGGTCGATGGAGAACTTGACGTCCTTGGCCGTGAGCGGCTCGCCGCTCGCGAACTTCAGGCCGGGCCGCAGGGTGCAGCGGTAGCTCTCGTTGCCGTTGTCGGTGAAGCGGCAGTCGGAGGCCGCCTCGGGGACAGGCTGGCCGCCGCCGCGGGGGGTGTGCATCAGGGTCTGGACGGTCTGCCGCAGGACGTTCCAGGCGCCGGCGTCGTAGGCGTACGCCGGGTCGAACGGTGCGGGGGCGTAGTCCGCCGCCTCGTACCGGTCGGTGGTGCCGACGACGATCGCTCCGGTTCCCGCTCCTTGCCCCGTCGCGCTGCCGCAGGCGGCGAGCGCGGGGGTGAGCAGTCCGGCCGCGGCCGTCAGCACCAGGGTCTTGCGGTTCATGCTGGAAGTACTCCCTTGACCGGCACTTGTTCAAAGCGGCGTAGAGGGCACCTCGCGACGGTCGCCCGTTCAGGGCGGAACGATCGGGCCGGTTTTATGACGATCGGTCCACACAGTCCCGACACAGGGGTATGCGTCCTGGACTGCTGCGGTGCGGCGGAGTGCCCGCGTCGACATTAGTGGCCTATGAGGGGATGGCTTGAACTGGCAGGACTTGGGGTGTAATCGCACGGTGATGGGAGCGGACTGCCTGTCAAGGGCGGGGGCGCCCCAGATGGGGGCAGGAGATCACCAATCCGGACACAAGGGAACCTTGCCGAGCCCCTGGACAGGTCGGTCGGGGGCGTTTCGGGTGACGAAGGTCACCCGCCCTGGGGGCCACGGAAAGGATGGAATTCCGGCCGCCCGGCCATGGAACGAAAGATCCTTCCGTCGGCCGGTGGTGGGGGGGTCCGGTCGGTACGGAACGGAGCGTGTGCGGTCCGTTCAGCGGGGTGAGGGGCGGCCGCAGGAATCAGTTCATCGGGGTGATGAGGGCCCGCAGGAAGGGGAGGTCCACGTCCTCCAGGGAGCGGACGACGGTGCGCCCGGGGGCGGGGGCGATGAGACCCACCGAGGGGACGGCGACGACGCGGCAGCCGGCCGCCTCCGCGGCCGCCACGCCGGTGGCGGTGTCCTCGATGACGGCGCAGCGGGAGGGGTGGGCGCCGAGGGTGCGGGCGGCCAGGAGGTAGGGGTCGGGGTGCGGCTTGGTGCGCGGCACCTCGTCGCCGGCCACGGTCAGGGCGAAGCGTTCGGGGCCCAGGGAGCGCAGGACGCGGTCGATGACCCGCCGGTGGGAGGCGGAGACGAGGGCCGTGGGCACGTTGTGCCGGGCCAGCTCGGACAGCAGCCGCTCGGCGCCCGGCATGAGCGGCACCCGGTCGGCGATGCGGGCCTCGAAGCGCTCGTTGAGCAGCACGCTCAGTTCGGCGAGGTCGATGACGACGCCGGTGGCCTCGATCAGGAACCCGAGGCTCCGGCTCATCGGCCCGCCGACGACGACGTCCCGCCAGGATTCCTCCAGCTGGTGGCCGAGCTCGGCGAAGACGTCCACTTCGGCGTCCCACCAGAAGCCCTCGGTGTCGACCAGCGTCCCGTCCATGTCGAGCAGCACCGCCTGCAGGGCCGAGCCGTCGGCCGTACGGGCGATGGAGACGGGAACGGTGCTGGTCATGCGCACACCTCTCGGAAGGGACGAGAAGGCCGGTCACCTCTTCCCGCGGGGGCGTGTCCCCGGGGAACAGGCGACCGGCCTGTATGGGACCGACTAGTGTACGTCGATCTGCCTCATCGTGCGTTGAAATACTTCGCTTCGGGGTGGTGGATGACGATCGCGTCGGTGGACTGCTCCGGGTGGAGCTGGAACTCCTCGGAGAGGTGGACCCCGATCCGCTCGGGCTGGAGCAGGTCGGCGATCTTGGCGCGGTCCTCCAGGTCGGGGCAGGCCCCGTAGCCGAGGGAGAAGCGGGCGCCGCGGTACTTGAGGGCGAACATGTCCTCGACGTCGGCCGGGTCCTCGCCGCCGAAGCCGAGCTCGGCCCGGACGCGGGCGTGCCAGTACTCGGCGAGGGCTTCGGCGAGCTGGACGGACAGGCCGTGCAGCTCCAGGTACTCGCGGTAGGAGTCCGACTCGAACAGCCGGGCCGTGGCCTCGCCGATCTTCGAGCCGACGGTGACGACCTGGAGGCCGACCACGTCGGTCTCGCCGGACTCCTCCGGGCGGAAGAAGTCGGCCAGGCACAGGCGGCGGCCGCGGCGCTGGCGGGGGAAGGTGAACCGGGTCCGCTCGTTGCCCTGATCGTCGAGGACGATCAGGTCGTCGCCCTTGGAGACGCACGGGAAGTAGCCGTAGACGACGGCCGCCTCCAGCAGGTTCTCCGTGTGCAGCTTGTCGAGCAGGCCGCGCAGCCTGGGCCGGCCCTCGGTCTCGACGAGCTCCTCGTAGGTGGCGCCGCCGGCGCGGGCCTGCTTCAGCCCCCACTGGCCCTTGAACAGGGCGCCCTCGTCCAGCCAGGACGCGTAGTCCTTCAGCGGGATGCCCTTGACGACCCGCGTCCCCCAGAACGGCGGAGCCGGCACCGGGTTGTCGACCGCGACGTCCGACCGGCCGCCCGGCTCCTCGGCCTCCTCCACCTGGAGCAGGGGCGTGTCGCGCTTGGCGACCCGGCGCTGCTTGAGCTCCGGCAGGGACGCGCCGGGGACGCCGCGCTTGACGGCGATCAGGGCGTCCATCAGGCGCAGGCCCTCGAAGGCGTCGCGGGCGTAGCGGACCTCGCCGTCGTAGATCTCGTGCAGGTCCTGCTCGACGTAGGCGCGGGTCAGCGCGGCGCCGCCGAGGATGACCGGGTAGGTGGCGGCCAGCTTGCGCTGGTTGAGCTCCTCCAGGTTCTCCTTCATGATCACGGTCGACTTCACCAGGAGCCCGGACATGCCGATGACGTCCGCCTTGTGCTCCTGGGCGGCCTCGACGATCGCGGAGACCGGCTGCTTGATGCCGATGTTGACCACGTTGTAGCCGTTGTTCGACAGGATGATGTCGACGAGGTTCTTGCCGATGTCGTGGACGTCGCCGCGGACGGTGGCCAGCACGATGGTGCCCTTGCCCTCCGCGTCCGACTTCTCCATGTGCGGCTCCAGGTGGGCCACCGCCGACTTCATCACTTCGGCGGACTGGAGGACGAACGGCAGCTGCATCTGACCGGAGCCGAACAGCTCGCCGACGACCTTCATGCCCTCGAGGAGGGTGTCGTTGACGATGTCCAGGGCGGGGCGGGTCTGGAGGGCCTCGTCGAGGTCGGCCTCCAGGCCGTTCTTCTCCCCGTCGATGATCCGTCGCTGGAGCCGCTCCTCCAGCGGCAGCGCGAGGAGCTCCTCGGCGCGCCCGGCCTTGAGGGACTTGGTGTTGACGCCCTCGAAGAGGGCCATCAGCTTCTGGAGGGGGTCGTAGCCCTCGCTGCGGCGGTCGTAGATCAGGTCCAGGGCGGTGGAGACCTGCTCCTCGTCGAACCGGGCGATCGGCAGGATCTTCGACGCGTGCACGATCGCGGAATCCAGGCCCGCCTTGACGCACTCGTCCAGGAACACCGAGTTCAGCAGGACGCGGGCGGCCGGGTTCAGACCGAAGGAGATGTTCGACAGGCCGAGCGTGGTCTGCACGGCCGGGTGCCGCTTCTTCAGCTCCCGGATCGCCTCGATCGTCGCGATGCCGTCCCCGCGGGACTCCTCCTGGCCGGTGCAGATCGTGAAGGTCAGGGTGTCGATGAGGATGTCGGACTCGCTGATCCCCCAGTTCTCCGTCAGGTCCGTGATCAGGCGCTCGGCGACGGCGACCTTGTGCTCGACGGTGCGGGCCTGGCCCTCCTCGTCGATGGTCAGGGCGATCAGCGCCGCGCCGTGCTCCTGGGCCAGTCGGGTGACCTTCGCGAAACGCGACTCGGGCCCGTCGCCGTCCTCGTAGTTGACGGAGTTGATGACCGCGCGGCCGCCCAGCTTCTCCAGGCCGGCCTGGATGACGTCCACCTCGGTCGAGTCCAGGACGATCGGGAGGGTCGACGCGGTCGCGAAGCGGCCCGCCAGCTCCTCCATGTCCGCGACGCCGTCACGGCCGACGTAGTCCACGCACAGGTCCAGCATGTGCGCGCCCTCGCGGATCTGGTCGCGGGCCATCTCCACGCAGTCGTCCCAGCGGGCCTCCAGCATCGCCTCGCGGAACTTCTTCGATCCGTTGGCGTTCGTCCGCTCGCCGATCGCCATGTACGAGGTGTCCTGCCGGAACGGCACCGTCTGGTACAGCGAGGACGCGCCCGGCTCGGGGCGGGGGTCACGGGCGACCGGGGCGAGGCCGCGGACCCGGTCCACGACCTGGCGCAGGTGCTCCGGGGTCGTGCCGCAGCAGCCGCCGACCAGCGACAGCCCGTACTCGCGCACGAACGTCTCCTGGGCGTCCGCCAGCTCGGGGGCGGTCAGCGGGTAGTGGGCGCCGTCCTTGGTCAGCACGGGCAGGCCGGCGTTCGGCATGCAGGAGAGCGGGATGCCGGCGTTGCGGGCCAGGTAGCGCAGGTGCTCGCTCATCTCGGCGGGGCCGGTGGCGCAGTTCAGGCCGATCATGTCGATGCCCAGCGGCTCCAGCGAGGTGAGCGCCGCGCCGATCTCGGAGCCCAACAGCATCGTGCCGGTGGTCTCCACCGTCACCGAGCAGATCAGCGGGACGGAGACGCCGAGGGCTTCCATGGCGCGGCGGGCGCCGATGACCGAGGCCTTGGTCTGGAGCAGGTCCTGGGTGGTCTCCACCAGCAGGGCGTCCGCGCCGCCCGACAGCAGGCCCTCGGCGTTGGTCTGGTAGGCGTCGCGGATCGTGGTGTACGGAATGTGGCCGAGGGTGGGCAGCTTGGTGCCCGGGCCCATGGAGCCCAGGACCCAGCGCTGCTGCCCGGTCCCGGTGGTGAAGGCGTCGGCGGCCTCGCGGGCGATCCGGGCGCCGGCCTCGGAGAGTTCGAAGTTGCGTTCGGGGATGTCGTACTCGCCGAGCGCGCTGAGGTTCGCGCCGAAGGTGTTGGTCTCCACGCAGTCGACGCCGACCGCGAAGTAGGCCTCGTGCACCGTGCGGACGATGTCGGGGCGGGTGACGTTCAGGACCTCGTTGCATCCTTCGAGCTGCTGGAAGTCCTCGAGGGTGGGCTCCTGCGCCTGGAGCATCGTTCCCATCGCCCCGTCGGCGACGACCACGCGGGTCGCCAGCGCCTCTCGGAGGGCATCGGCCCGGGTCTGGGTGTCTGCGGGCGGGTTCGGCAACGAGGCCATGAGAGCTCCCTGGGATGCGACGGCTGTCGGCTTTGCACCCTTGCTGTGTCAAGGGTGCACGCGCTCAGAGTAACCGCGCCTTCGCAACCCCGGTGAGGGTGTCCCACGTGGCGGACTGCATCCTGTGCCCGGGGGAGTCGGTCGGGTGTGCCCCGGGCGGCTTCGGCTTGAACATATGCCCAACCATGCGCAAGGTCGACATGGGCCGATAGTGTTCAGCATTGTCGAACTACGTCAGCAGGAGGCTGCGCACCATGGCACGGAACATCCAGTCGCTCGAACGAGCCGCTGCGATGCTGCGGCTCCTTGCCGGCGGTGAGCGCCGCCTCGGTCTCTCGGACATCGCGAGCGCCCTGGGGTTGGCCAAGGGCACGGCGCACGGGATCCTGCGCACCCTGCAGGCCGAGGGCTTCGTCGAGCAGGACCAGGCCTCCGGCCGGTACCAGCTGGGCGCGGAGCTGCTGCGCCTGGGCAACAGTTACCTGGACGTGCACGAGCTGCGCGCCCGGGCACTGGTGTGGACGGACGACCTGGCCCGGGCGAGCGGCGAGAGCGTGTACGTGGGCGTGCTGCACAAGAGCGGGGTGCTGATCATGCACCACGTCTTCCGCCCCGACGACAGCCGCCAGGTGCTGGAGGTGGGGGCCATGCAGCCGCTGCACTCCACGGCGTTGGGCAAGGTCCTGTCGGCGTACGACCCGGTCGCCCACACCGAGGCCCTGGAGGCCGAGCGCGCGGCGTTCACGCCGCGCACGGTCACCGACGGCGCGGGCTTCGAGGAAGTGCTCGACCTGACCCGGGCGCGCGGCTGGGCCGCGGACGTCGAGGAGACCTGGGAGGGCATCGCCTCGGTGGCCGCTCCCATCCACGACCGGCGCCGGATGCCGGTCGGCGCCGTGGCGGTGGCCGGCGCGGTGGAGCGTGTCTGCGGGGAGTCCGGGGAGCCGCGTGCCAACCTGGTGGCGTCGGTGCGCGACTGCGCGCGGGCCGTTTCCCGCGACCTCGGCGCGGGCCGGTTCTAGCCCTACACCTACATGCTTTCGGCCACTCCGTGGCCGTTTTCTGCCGCCTTGTCGCCATATTCCGGCCATCGGATGGCTTGTTTTGGTCGATCGCACTGCGTGGTAACGATCCGACACATTGGCCTAGCCAACCCTTGACGCGTTCTTCACCTGGGCGAAAAACTGCCGTTCATCGGTCGGCATTGTCGAACACCTACCGGCAATACGCGCTAGGGTGAGACAAGGCCAAGGACCGGTGAACCACTCACCGAGTGCGCGCACGCGGGCCGGGACGACCCCGTATCCGCGCACCCCTGGACGTAAGACAAAGGAGTCGCGGGTGTCCAGCTCCGACATCTTCCTCGGCGAGACCATCGGTACCGCCCTGCTCACCCTGCTCGGCGGTGGTGTCTGCGCCGCCGTGACCCTCAAGAGCTCCAAGGCCCGCAACGCAGGCTGGCTCTCGATCACCTTCGGCTGGGGTTTCGCCGTACTGATCGCCGCCTACGTCTCCGCCCCGCTCTCCGGTGCACACCTCAATCCGGCGGTCACCGTCGGCCTCGCAGTCAAGAACGGCGACTGGAGCGACGCTCCCGTCTACTTCGCCGGCCAGCTCCTCGGCGCCATGCTCGGCGCGGTCCTCATGTGGGTCACCTACTACGGCCAGTTCGCCGCCCACCTGGCGGACCCGGAGCACATCCGTGACGCCAAGCTCGGCCCGGAGGACCCCCACCCGCACGACGTGGCCGGCCCGGTCCTCGGGATCTTCTCCACGGGCCCCGAGATCCGCAACGTGGTCCAGAACCTGGCCACCGAGATCATCGGCACGGCCGTCCTGGTCCTGGCGATCCTGACCCAGGGCCTGCAGGACGACGGCAAGGGCCTCGGCGTCATCGGCGTCCTGATCACCTCCTTCGTCGTCGTCGGCATCGGCCTCTCCCTCGGCGGCCCGACCGGCTACGCCATCAACCCGGTCCGCGACCTCGGTCCGCGTATCGTCCACGCCCTGCTCCCGCTGCCCAACAAGGGCGGCTCCGACTGGGGTTACTCCTGGATCCCGGTGGTCGGCCCGCTCGTCGGCGCCGTCATCGCCGGCGGTCTGTACAACGTCGCGTTCGCCTGATCAGCACGGCCCCGCGCTCGTAAGATCCGCACCGCCCACCTGATTCCGCACTCTTCATAGACCTGCCAGGAGCAGCCACCATGACCAGCAGCACCGGCCCGTTCATCGCCGCCATCGACCAGGGCACCACCTCCTCCCGCTGCATCGTCTTCGACCGCGACGGCCGCATCATCGCCGTCGACCAGAAGGAGCACGAGCAGATCTTCCCGAAGCCGGGCTGGGTCGAGCACGACGCCAAGGAGATCTGGACCAACGTCCAGGAGGTCGTCGCCGGCGCCATCGCCAAGGCCGAGATCACCGCCGCCGACGTCAAGGCGATCGGCATCACCAACCAGCGCGAGACCACCGTCCTGTGGGACAAGAACACCGGCGAGCCGGTGCACAACGCGCTGGTCTGGCAGGACACCCGCACCGACGCCCTGTGCAAGGAGCTCGGCCGCAACGTCGGCCAGGACCGCTTCCGCCGCGAGACGGGCCTGCCGCTCGCCTCGTACTTCGCGGGCCCGAAGGTCCGCTGGCTGCTCGACAACGTCGAGGGCCTGCGGGAACGCGCCGAGGCCGGCGACATCCTCTTCGGCACCATGGACTCCTGGGTCATCTGGAACCTGACCGGCGGCGCCGAGGGCGGCGTGCACGTCACCGACGTCACCAACGCCTCCCGCACCATGCTCATGAACCTGCACACGCTCGCCTGGGACGAGCGCATCGCGGAGTCCATGGACGTCCCGCTGAAGGTCCTGCCCGAGATCAAGTCCTCCGCCGAGGTCTACGGCCACGTCAAGGACGGCGTCCTCGCCGGCGTCCCGGTCGCCTCCGCGCTCGGCGACCAGCAGGCCGCCCTGTTCGGTCAGACCTGCTTCGCCGAGGGCGAGGCCAAGTCCACCTACGGCACCGGAACGTTCATGCTCATGAACACCGGCGACAAGGTCATCAACTCCTACAGCGGCCTGCTGACCACGGTCGGCTACCAGATCGGCGACCAGAAGCCGGTCTACGCCCTGGAGGGCTCCATCGCCGTCACCGGCTCGCTCGTCCAGTGGATGCGCGACCAGATGGGCCTGATCAAGTCCGCGGCCGAGATCGAGACCCTGGCCCTGTCCGTCGAGGACAACGGCGGCGCCTACTTCGTGCCCGCCTTCTCCGGCCTGTTCGCCCCGTACTGGCGCTCCGACGCCCGCGGTGTGATCGCCGGCCTCACCCGGTACGTCACCAAGGCGCACATCGCCCGTGCCGTCCTGGAGGCCACCGCCTGGCAGACCCGCGAGATCACCGACGCCATGACCAAGGACTCCGGCGTCGAGCTGACGGCCCTCAAGGTCGACGGCGGCATGACCTCCAACAACCTGCTGATGCAGACGCTCTCGGACTTCCTGGACGCCCCCGTGGTCCGTCCGATGGTCGCCGAGACCACCTGCCTCGGCGCCGCCTACGCCGCCGGCCTGGCCGTCGGCTTCTGGCCGGACACCGACGCCCTGCGCGCCAACTGGCGCCGCGCGGCCGAGTGGACCCCGCGGATGCCCGCCGACCAGCGGGACCGCGAGTACAAGAACTGGCTCAAGGCCGTCGAGCGGTCCATGGGCTGGATCGACGAGGAAAACGCCGGCTGACCGCACCAGCCGACGAACCGATGAGGAGCTGAAGAGATCATGAGCACCCTGCAGAGCGTCCCCGCCCTGGGAACGCACCCGACCGCCGGCTCGAACGCGAGCCGCGCCGAGACCCGCGAGCAGCTGTCGAAGGCCACGTACGACCTGCTGGTCATCGGCGGCGGAATCCTGGGCACCTCGGTGGCCTGGCACGCCGCGCAGTCGGGTCTGCGGGTGGCCATGGTGGACGCCGGCGACTTCGCCGGCGCCACCTCCTCCGCCTCCTCCAAGCTCGTCCACGGCGGCCTGCGCTACCTGCAGACCGGCGCGGTCAAGCTGGTGGCCGAGAACCACCACGAGCGGCGGGTGCTGGCCAAGGACGTGGCCCCGCACCTGGTCAACCCGCTCACGTTCTACCTGCCGGTCTACAAGGGCGGTCCGGTGGGTGCGGCCAAGCTGGGCGCGGGCGTCTTCGCCTACTCCGCCCTCTCGGCCTTCGGCGACGGCATGGGCAAGGTCATATCCCCGGCCCGTGCCGTCGCCGACAACCCCGGTCTGAAGACGGACAACCTCAAGGCCGTCGCCGTCTACTACGACCACCAGATGAACGACTCCCGTGTCGCCGTCATGACGGTCCGCGCGGCCGTCGAGTCCGGTGCGGTCGTCCTCAACCACGCCGAGGTCACCGGCCTGCGCACGACGCGCGGCCGGGTCTCCGGTGCCGAGCTCAAGGACCGCCTCGACGGCACCGAGTTCGGCGTGGACGCCCGCGTCGTGCTCAACGCCACCGGCCCGTGGGTGGACCACCTGCGGCGCATGGAGGACAAGCACGCGCTGCCGTCGATCCGCCTGTCCAAGGGCGCGCACATTGTCATGAAGCGCAAGTCGCCGTGGAAGGCCGCCATGGCCACCCCGATCGACAAGTACCGCATCACCTTCGCCCTGCCGTGGGAGGACCAGCTGCTGCTGGGCACCACCGACGAGGTGTACGAGGGCGACCCGGCGGACGTGCGCGCCACCGAGAAGGACATCCAGCAGATCCTGGACGAGGCCGCCTTCTCCGTGAAGGACGCCGACCTGGACCGCTCCCTGATGACGTACGCCTTCGCCGGCCTGCGCGTGCTGCCCGGCGGCCCCGGCGGCGTCGAGAAGGCCAAGCGCGAGACGGTCGTCACCGAGGGTGCCGGCGGCATGCTGTCCGTGGCCGGCGGCAAGTGGACCACTTACCGCCACATCGGCCGGGTGGTCATGGACAAGCTGGCCAAGCTCCCGGGCCGGCCGCTGACCGACGACATGGAGCCGGTGAAGGCGCTGGTCCGCCGGGTCCCGCTGCCCGGTGTCGCCAACCCGAACGCGGTCGCCCACCGCCTGCTCGTGGACCGCGAGCCCGGCGCGCGCATGGACCCGCTGACCGCCCGCCACCTGGCCTCCCACTACGGCTCGCTCGCCTTCGACATCGCCCGCCTGGCGAACGAGGACCCGGCGCTGGCCGAGCGGATCCACCCGGACGGCCCGGAGATCTGGGCGCAGGTCGCCTACGCCCGCGACTTCGAGTGGGCCGAGACCGTCGACGACGTGCTGCGCCGCCGTACGACGGTGACCATCCGCGGCCTGGACGACGACGCGGTCCGCGGCCGCGTCGAGGAGATGCTGGGCCGCAAGGCATAGCCTCCCGCAAGGTGGGGAAGAGGGGCGGTTCCGAGGGGAACCGCCCCTCTGTCGTGGGCTGTGGCCGCCGTCCCCACAAGGCTTAGGCTGGCCCACGTACACAAGGAACTTGGGAAGGAGACCTGGGTGATCGAGCTTGAGGGCGTGCCCGAGCTGATCGACCCGGTCATGGTGGCCGCGTTCGAAGGCTGGAACGACGCGGGTGACGCGGCCTCCGGTGCGGTCGCGCACCTGGACCGGGAGTGGAAGGGGGAGGTCTTCGCGGCGCTCGACGCCGAGGACTACTACGACTTCCAGGTCAACCGGCCCACGGTGTGGCTGGACAACGGGGTACGGAAGATCACCTGGCCGACGACGCGGCTGTCCGTGGTGCGGATCGGCGGCGCCAACCCGCGCGACCTCGTGCTCGTACGGGGCATCGAACCGTCGATGCGGTGGCGGTCGTTCTGCAACGAACTCCTCGGCTTCGCCCACGAACTGGGCGTCGAGATGGTGGTCATCCTCGGCGCCCTGCTCGGCGACACCCCGCACACCCGTCCGGTGCCGGTCAGCGGCGTCACCTCGGATCCCGACCTGGCGCGGACGATGCACCTGGAGGAGACCAAGTACGAGGGCCCGACCGGCATCGTCGGCATCCTTCAGGAGGCCTGCACCCACGCCGGCGTCCCCGCCGTGTCCCTGTGGGCGGCGGTCCCCCACTACGTCTCCCAGCCGCCCAACCCGAAGGCCACGCTCGCCCTGCTGAACCGGCTGGAGGACCTGCTCGACCTGCGGATCCCGCTCGGCGAGCTGCCCGAGGACGCGCGGGCCTGGCAGCTGGGGGTCGACCAACTGGCCGCGGAGGACAGCGAGGTCGCGGAGTACGTCCAGACGCTGGAGGAGGCGCGGGACACCGCGGACCTGCCGGAGGCGTCCGGGGACGCCATCGCCCGGGAGTTCGAGCGGTACCTGCGGAGGCGGGATCCGGGGGCGGAACCGGGGCCCGGCGGGGCCGCGGGGGACGGGTCGTACCTGCGGGACACCTCGTCCGGGCGGACGCGGCCGCCGCGGCGGGCCGCGGACCCGGACCGCGAGCCGGACCCGGAGTCCGGGCCCGGACAGGAGCCGGGGGGCGACGACGCCGCGGGCCCGGCGGAGCCACCCCGGCCGTAGCCCCACGAGGGGGTCGGGGCTCCGCCCCCGCCCCCCCTTTCCGGGCGCTGCGCGCCCGGTGGGGGCAGCCCCCGTTGCGCCCCGGCCCGCGGAGGCGCGAGGCGGCAGGGGGCTGCGCCCGCGGGGGTTACAGGGCTACGCCGAGGAGGGCGTCCACCGTGCGGGTGACCACGCCCGGGGCCCCGGTGTCGGTGCCGTCGGTGGCGTTCTGGGCGTCCACCCAGCGGTCCACGGCGGCGAGGGCCGCCGGCGCGTCCAGGTCGTCGGCGAGGGCCTCGCGGACCTCCTCGACCAGTGCGTCGGCCGGAATGCCGTCCGGGCGGGACACGGCCGCGCGCCAGCGCGCCAGGCGGGCCTCCGCGTCCGCGAGGACCTCGTCCGTCCACTCCCAGTCCGCGCGGTAGTGGTGCGCGAGCAGGGCGAGGCGGATCGCCGCCGGGTCGACGCCCGCCCGCCGCAGGGCGGAGACGAAGACCAGGTTGCCCTTGGACTTCGACATCTTCTCGCCGTGCAGGGCAACCATGCCCGCATGGACGTAGGCCTTGGCCATCGGGAACTCGCCGGTCAGGACCTGTGCGTGCGAGGCGCCCATCTCGTGGTGCGGGAACGCCAGGTCGGATCCGCCGCCCTGGATGTCGAAGCCCATGCCCAGGTGGTCCAGGGCGATGGCCACGCACTCGATGTGCCAGCCGGGGCGGCCCCGGCCGAGGGATGCGCCGTCCCAGCTGGGCTCGCCGTCGCGGGCGGCCATCCACAGCATCGGGTCCAGCGGGTTCTTCTTGCCCGGGCGGTCCGGGTCCCCGCCGCGCTCCGCGGACAGCAGGCGCATGGCCTGCGCATCGAGGTTCGACACGCCGCCGAAGTGCGTGTCGGACTCCACGGAGAAGTAGATGTCGCCGTCCAGCTCGTACGCCGCGCCCGCGTCCCGCAGCCGCTCCACCAGCGGCACGATTCCCGGTATGGCCTCGACGGCGCCGATGTAGTGCTGCGGGGGCAGGATCCGCAGGGCGGTCATGTCCTCGCGGAACAGCGCCGTCTCGCGCTCCGCGAGCTCGGTCCAGTCGTGGCCGTCGCGCAGCGCCCGTTCCAGGAGGGGGTCGTCGACGTCCGTGACGTTCTGTACGTAGTGAACCTGCCGCTTGGTGTCGAGCCACACGCGCTGCACGAGGTCGAACGCGTTGTAGGTCGCCGCGTGACCGATGTGGGTCGCGTCGTACGGCGTGATGCCGCAGACGTAGATGCGGGCGACGGGCCCGGGGTCGAGGGTGATCTTCCCCCGGGTC
Source organism: Streptomyces sp. NPDC127106 (assembly GCF_042677605.1). Lineage (NCBI taxonomy): Bacteria > Bacillati > Actinomycetota > Actinomycetes > Kitasatosporales > Streptomycetaceae > Streptomyces > Streptomyces sp. NPDC127106. The sequence continues at coordinate 20,728 of NZ_JBHXTC010000024.1, forward strand.
GCGGTGTCGTGGATCTGGAGGTCGCGGCCCTTGCCGGGAAGGGCGGGGACCTCAGAAGCGGGCCAGGCATGCATGTGTCGAGCCTAACCGGACGCCTGTTCCGCCAACGAACCGGACCAGCACTGTTGGCCGAATAGGCACTCTTGCGGTCCCCTCGGCCGTGTGCGTGCCGGGTCCGACCTGTTCAGACGGGGGGCCAGGGGATCGCCGGCCACTGCCCGGAGGGCTCGGGGTGCACTCCGGTGCGCCGCAGATGGGCCACGCGGGCCCGTACGGCGGCCAGCTCGGCAGGGGTGATCAGTTCGGCCAGCCGGGTGGCCAGCGGGGCCCCGGCGGCGAGCTGCCGCTCCAGGCCGGTCAGCACCTCGCGCGCTTCGTCCGTCAGGGGTTCGCCCGCCCAGCCCCACAGCAGGGTGCGCAGCTTGTCCTCGACGTGGAAGGTCACTCCGTGGTCGATGCCGTAGAGCCGGCCGTCGGGTGCGGACAGCAGGTGGCCGCCCTTGCGGTCGCCGTTGTTGATCACGGCGTCGAGGACGGCGAGGCGGCGTAGCCGCGGGTCGTCGGCGTGGACGAGGAGGGCGGTGCGGCCCTCCCCGATGTCGGCGAAGGCGACCGGTTTCCAGCCCTCCCCCGCCTCCACGCCCTCGACGAGGGCGAGGAGGCCGTCCGACCCCGGGGATCCGACGGCGTCACCGGACGCGTCGGCCCCCTCGGACGTGCCGGACGCGCCGGACGCATCCGACGCCTCGGACTCGATCCACTGCTGGACCATGCCCTCCCCGTACGGGCCGTCGCGCAGCACCGTCGGCGGCACCAGGCCCCAGCCGGTGGCCTCGGAGACCAGGTAGGCGGCCACCTCCCGGCGGGCGAGGTTGCCGTCGGGGAAGTCCCACAGCGGGCGCTCGCCCTTGACCGGCTTGTACACGCAGTCGGCGCTCGCGCCCCCGTAGGCCGCCGTGCACAGCAGGACGGCGTTGGACGCGCCGGAGATCCGGCCGACGACCGTCAGCTCGCCCTTGGCGAGCAGTTCTTCCCGCTCCCCCGTGGTGTTCACACCTGGCGCCGGTAGCCGTTCTGGCGCGGGCACACGTGCCCCTCGGGGTCCAGCGGCAGGCTGCACAGCGGGCACGGCGGCCGGCCGGCGTTGACGACGTCCAGGGCCCGCTTGGCGAAGGCCCGGGCCTGGGAGCCGGTGAGGCGGACCCGGAGCATCGGCGGGCCGTTCTCCTCGTCCTGGAGCAGCCGCTCCTCCGCCTCGGCGAGGTCCTCCTCGGAGTCGGCCTCGAGTTCCACCAGCGCCTGGGCCTCCACGATCATCCGCTGGTGCTCGCCGTCCCAGGCGAGCGCCATGGTGCCGACGCGGAACTCCTCCTCGACCGGGACGTCCAGGGGGGCCGTGTCCGCGGCCTCGGCGGGGGCCACGGCCGGGACCGGCGCGTTGCCGCCGGTGCGCCGTACGACCTCGTCCAGCAGTTCGTCCATCCGCTCGGCGAGCGCCGCGACCTGGGTCTTCTCCAGGGAGACGCTGGTGACGCGGTGGCCGGCGGAGGCCTGCAGGAAGAACGTACGGCGTCCTGGCAGACCGACCGTGCCGGCCACGAAGCGGTCCGGCGGGTCGTAGAGGAACACCTGACGGGGCACGTCCAGTCTCCAAGTCTGGGGGTCCCCCCGGACGGAGTCTGGGGGAGGCAGGGGCGGGCGCAGGGGCAGGGGCGGGGTGGCGCCCATGTGTTGGCGCATCCACCCTACTGCGCCGTTCGATCACGCCGCTCCCGCGCCGCCGCCCACGACGGCGTTCCCGTCGTCCTCGGTGGCCGCCTCGAAGGTCTCGGTGTCGGCCGCGGCCGCGTCGGGTACGCGGGCGGGGCGCGGGGCGAGCGAGCCGAAGTCGCCGGTGTCGCCGAGCCGGAGCAGGAAGGGCCGGGTGGGCGTGTAGCGGACGGCGGTGACCGAGCAGGGGTCGACGTGGAGGCGCTGGAAGAGGTCCAGGTGCATGCCGAGGGCGTCCGCCACCAGGGCCTTGATGACGTCCCCGTGCGAGCACATCAGGAAGACGGCGTCGCTGCCGTGCTCCTCCTCGACGCGGGCGTTCCACTCCCGTACGGCGTCCACGGCGCGTGCCTGCATCGCACGCAGCGATTCCCCGCCGGGGAAGGCCGCTGCCGACGGATGCTGTTGGACGATCTTCATCAGGGGTTCTTCGGCGAGTTCGGCGAGTTTGCGGTTCGACCAGTCGCCGTAGTGGCATTCGCCGATCCGCTCGTCGGTGTGCAGCGGCAGCTCCGGGCGCGCGGCGAGCAGCGGGGCGAGGGTCTCCCGGCAGCGCTGGAGCGGGCTGGTGACGGCGGCGGCGAGGGGCACCGCGGCCAGCCGGTCGGGGAGGGCCGCGGCCTGTTCCGCACCGCGCTCGTCGAGGGCCACGCCGGGCGTCCATCCGGCGAGCAGCCCTGCGGTGTTGGCGGTGGACCGCCCGTGTCGTACGAGGATCAGCGTGGCCATGGCGCCAAGGGTAGGGCCTGGCGTGTGCGAACAGGACGGGGCGGACGGGCCCGGATGCGGGGCCCGGATGCGGGGCCGGCGCGGGCGGGGCACAATGCCCGGCGTGATTGTCGACTGCGCGATGTACCGGAACGGCCGCCGCTCCGCTGCCCCCGAAGACTTCTCGGACGCCCTCGACATGGCCCGGGCGGCGGGCGACGCCTTCCTCTGGATCGGCATGCACGAGCCGACGGAGGAGGAATTCGAGCACGTCAGCCGCGAGTTCGGGCTGCACCGGCTGGCCGTGGAGGACGCGCTGACCGCGCACCAGCGGCCGAAGCTGGAGGTGTACGACGACTCGCTGTTCGTGGTCCTCAAGCCGGTGCTGTACGACGACGTCACGGACACGGTGACCGCGGGCGAGCTGATGGTCTTCATCGGCGACTCCTTCGTGGTGACCGTCCGGCACGGCGAGGGGGCGGCACTGGCCGCCGTACGGCGCCGGCTGGAGCTGGAGCCCGATGTCCTGCGGCACGGTCCGACGGCGGTGCTGTACGCGGTCTCGGACGCGGTGGTGGACCACTACATGGAGGTGGCCGACGAGCTCCAGGCGGACCTGGAGGAGCTGGAGGCCGACGTCTTCGCGCCGGCCGGCCCGGACCCCCGGAACACCGCCGCCCGGATCTACGGCTTCAAGCGGCAGGTGCTGGAGTTCCGGCGGGCGGCGAGCCCGCTGCTCCAGCCGATGGACCGGCTCGCCTTCGGGAACGTGCCGTTCGTGCACGGGCCCGCGCAGCCCTTCTTCCGCGACGTCGCCGACCACCTGGCCAAGGCGAACGAGCACGTGGAGGGCCTCGACCGGCTGCTGTCGGACGCGCTGTCCGCGCACCTGGCGCAGGTCGGCGTCCGGCAGAACGACGACCTGCGCAAGATCTCCGCGTGGGCGGCGATGGCGGCCGTCCCGACCATGGTGGCGGGGATCTACGGGATGAACTTCGACCTGATGCCGGAGCTGCGGCACCCGTGGGGCTATCCGGCGGTGCTCGCGGTGATGGCGGCGGCCTGCCTGGGCCTGCACCGGCTGTTCAAGACCCGCGGCTGGCTGTAGCCGCGCCCCGCCGCAGGGCTGGCTGGGCTGGGCTGGGCTGGGCTGGGCTGGGCTACGCGTACCCGGGCGCGGGGGCGGGTGCGCCGCCGAGGGCGTTGCGCCGCTCCGGCAGGCGCAGGCTGATCATGCGGTGCCAGCCGGCGAACCGCTCGTACGCGTACATCCCGCGGATCCCGGCGGCGAGCGCGGCCGATTTGGGTGCGGGCCAGTGCAGCAGCCGGCCCATGTGCGCCATGACGGCGAGGCTCACGTCCCGGTAGATGGCGATCTCGGCGAGGGCGCTCTCGCGCAGCACCTGCTGGATGGTCCTGCCGTGCCCCTTGCGGGCGAGGCGCAGCAGTTCCTCGTGGCAGTAGGAGAGGTGGTCGTCCTCGTCGTGACTGATCATGCGGATGGCCTTGCCGACGAGGGGGTGGTCGCCGAAGTGCCGGACGAGCGTGTCCATCTGGTCGGCGGCGCGCTGTTCGGTGACCCGGCTGTGCGCGAGGTAGACGACGACGTCCTCCTCGGTCAGCCGCTCCTCGGCGCGCAGCTTGGCGTGGGCGAGGCCGATGCCGCGCTGCTCCAGCAGCATCGTGTAGTCGGTCTCGGGCGGTACGGGGACCGCGGGCAGGCCGCGCTTGCGCAGCAGGGCCTGGAAGATGCGGCCGTGCTTGTCCTCGTCGGCGCCGTGCCGGGTGATCTTGGGGGCGAGATCGCGCATGCTGTCGGGTACCAGGGCCGCGATCCGGGCGTTCTCCCAGCCGCCCTGGTTCTCGCCGCTGGCGGCGATGGAGCAGAAGAGCTGGAAGGAGTCGTCGTTGTCGACGATCTCCTGGAACAGGCTGCGGGCAGAGAGCATGCATCGAGTCAACGGCCGATCCGGCACCCGGGCAACCGACAGGTCGCACTACTCGGCCGAATGAGCGAACCGCGGGGGTGAACCGGGGGCGTAACCCGGCGGACGCCGCGCGCGTTGTTGACTGTGTCGGCCGTGGCGGGGAAGACCCCCGAGCCCCCACCACGGCCGCAGGCTTCGGACGGTCCCCCGAGCGCCCCCGGGGGACCGAATCGGCTCCGAAGTCCGGTCCGTGCCGGCACTGTCCGGCCCGGATCGGTCCGGGCCGGATCAGGCGAGTCCGGCGCGCTCCAGGGCCTCGGTGCCGGCGCGCAGGGCCGTGAGCCGCTCGTCCAGGGTGAACCCGGCCGGGGCGAGGGTGAGGGTGGTGACCCCGGCTTCGGCGTAGGCCCGCATGCCGTCCGCGATCCGGTCCACGGAGCCGAGCAGGGTGGTGGAGTCGATCAGGGAGTGCGGGACGGCCGCGGCGGCGCCCGCCTTGTCGCCCGCCAGGTACTTGTCCTGGATCTCGGCGGCTTCCTTCTCGTAGCCCATGCGCTGGGCGAGCTGGTTGTAGAAGTTCTGCTTCCGGCTGCCCATGCCGCCCACGTACAGGGCGGTGTACGGGCGGAACATGTCCGCGAGGGCGGTCACGTCGTCGCCGACGGCCAGCGGCACGGTCGGGCAGACGTCGAAGCCGTCCATGGTGAGCCCCGCCTTCTCGCGGCCCGCCCGGATGTGGGTGAGCGCGGTGGCCTCCAGGTGCTCGGCGGCGGGGAAGATCAGCAGGGCGCCGTCGGCGATCTCGCCGGTCTGCTCCAGGTTCTTCGGGCCGATGGCGGCGATGTACAGCGGGATGCGCTCGCGCTCCGGGTGCACGGTCAGCTTGATCGGCTTGCCCGGGCCGCCCGGCAGGGGAAGGGTCCAGTGTTCGCCCTCGTACGAGAGGCGCTCGCGGGTCATCGCCCTGCGGACGATCTCCACGTACTCGCGGGTCCGGGCGAGGGGCTTGTCGAACTTCACGCCGTACCAGCCCTCGGAGACCTGGGGGCCGGAGACGCCGAGGCCGAGCCGGAACCGGCCCTTGGTGAGGGAGTCCAGGGTGGCCGCGGTCATGGCGGTCATGGCGGGCTGGCGGGCCGGGATCTGCATGATCGCGGAGCCGACGTCGATCCGCTCGGTCTGGGCGGCGACCCAGGAGAGCACGGTCGGCGCGTCGGAGCCGTACGCCTCGGCGGCCCAGCACACGTCGTAGCCGAGGCGGTCCGCCTCCTGCGCCACGGCGAGGTTGTCCGCGTCCATGCCGGCGCCCCAGTAGCCGAGATTGATGCCGAGCCGCATGTGTCGTCCCCTTACCGGTTTACCGATCAGTAACGTTGCTGTGAGCAGGGACTGTAGCGCGCCCGGGTTCGCCGCGTCAGCGCCCCAGTAGTCTCAGCGCTCATGGAGCAGAGGCATCTCGGCCGCACCGGCCTACGCGTGTCCCGGATCGGCCTCGGCACCCTGACCTGGGGCCGGTCGGCGGACGGGCCGGACGAGGCGGGAGCCGCCGAGCAGTTGAAGACCTTCTGGGAAGCGGGCGGCACCCTCGTCGACACGGCCGACGTGTACGGCGGAGGCGAGGCGGAGTACCTGCTCGGGCACTTCCTCGGCGGACTCGTGCCGCGCCGGGAGCTGGTCATCGCGACCAAGGCGGGCGGCGTCGCGGATCCGGACCGGCGCTCCGACGGCTCGCGCGGGCACCTGCTGGCCGCCCTGGACGATTCGCTGGGCCGGCTGGGCACCGACTACGTGGACCTGTGGCAGATCCACGCCTTCGACCCGGCGACCCCGCTGGAAGAGACCCTGCAGGCGCTGGACCTGGCCGTGAGCAGCGGGCGGGCCCGCTACGCGGGGGTGGCGGAGTTCAGCGGCTGGCAGCTGGCGAAGGCGGCGACCTGGCAGCTGGCGGTGCCGGGGCGGACCCGGCTGGCGGGCACCCAGATGGAGTACTCGCTGCTCCAGCGGGGCGTGGAGCGGGAGGTGCTGCCGGCGGCGCTGGACCTGGGCGTCGGCCTGCTGCCGTCGTCCCCGCTGGGCCGCGGCGTGCTGACGGGCAAGTACCGGGACGGGATCCCGACGGACTCCCGCGGCGCGTCGCCGGCCATGGGCGCCTTCGTGGAGCCGTACCTGGACGAGGCGGCGGGCCGGATCGTGGACGCGGTGGCCACGGCCGCCCACGGCCTGGCCGTGACCCCGCTCCAGGTGGCGCTGGCGTGGGTGCGGGACCGCCCGGGGGTCGGCGCGCCGATCGTCGGCGCGCGGACGGCCGCGCAGCTGGCGGAGGCGCTGTCGGTGGAGGCGCTTAGTCTTCCGGAGGAGATCCGCCGGGCGCTGGACGATGTGTCGGCCCCGGTGCACCGCTACCCCGACCAGGACTGGAGCACGCTGTGAGTACGGACCGCCACGCCGCCGAGCCGGCCTCCCCCGGCCCGCAGGGCGAGGCCCCGACCGCCCCGGGGGCCACCCCGCCCGGAACCGCCCCGGCAGCGGACCCGGCCCGCGACGAGTCGCCGACGGCGGACGCAGCGAACCCCGCCCCCGCCGCCGAGGCACCGGACGACCCGTCCGAAGCCCCCGGCGCGCCCGGCGGTGCCGACACCGCCGAGCCGCAACCCGATGCCGCCGAGGCGTCCGCCACACCCGGCGGATCCGAGGACGACGGCGCGGGGCCCGAAGCCGACGCCGCCGAGGCAGGGAACGGCTCCGGCGAGAACGCCGCACCCGGCGAAACCACGGGGGACGACGCCGTCGAGGCGGAGGGCGGCTCCGGGGGTCCGGCGGCGGAGGGCGACGCCGCGGCCCCGCAGTTGAGCGAGGCCCAGGCGGAGCTGGCCGCCCAGCGGATGGAGCGCGAGCGCATCGCCCACCGCAAGGCGCAGCGCCAGGGCCCGGTCGAGGCCGGCGCCAAGCTCAGCGGCACGGCCGCCGACCTGCTGGCCGCCGTACGGGCCGTGGAGAGCGGGGAGAAGCCCTCCCCCCGCTACTTCGACGAGGCCCCGGCCGCTCCGCGCAGGCCCGCCCCGGCGCCCGCCCAGGCGACGCCGCCGCGCCCCCGCCCGGCCGCGGCGGCCGCCGCCGACCGGTCCCCCGCCGCCCCGTCCGCGCAGACCGTCGAGGCCGTACGGGCCGTCCTGGCCCGCGGCGGCGCCCCCGAGGGCCTGGCCGCCCCGGCCGCCTCCGCCCTCGGCGGGACCGCCGCCGACGAGCTCGCCGAGAACCCCTGGCGCCTGCTGGCCGTGGCCGGGATCCGCCCGACCCAGGCGGACTCCTTCGCGCGGGCCCTGCTGGGCCCCGCTGTGGGCCCGGGCGACGAGAGGCGGGCCACCGCCCTCGTCGGCTGGCTGCTGGAGCAGGCGGCCCTCAAGGGGCACACCGCCCTGGAGGCGCCCACCCTGGAGTCCGCCCTGGCCCAGTACGGGGTTCCGCAGCCGGCCGAGGCCCTGGAGCTGGCCGTCGCCGAGGGCCTCGTCCTGGTCTTCCACGAGCCGCTGGGCGCGCCCGCCGCGGAGGACGAGGAGCAGCCCGTACGCGTGCTGATGGGCCTGGAGGCGTACGCGCTGGCCGAGGAGAGCCTGGCCGACGGCCTGGCCCGGTTGGCGGGCACCTTCATCGGCGCCGCGGGCACCACGGACGCCGTGGACTGGGCGGCGGCCGCCACCGGCACGGGCGCCGAGCTGATCCGGGCGGTCGCCGCGCACGGCCTGGTCGTGCACACCGGCGGCGAGGCGGCCCGCGCAGAGCCGCTGGCCCTCCTGGCGGCCGCCGGGAAGCTGGGCCTGCGCACGTGCCTGGCCGCGCACGCCCCAGGGCCGGGTGTCGTCACCGTGGCCGGACTGCTGGCCGGGACCGAGGGACCGGAGCGGAACGCGGACGGGCAGTTCGCGCTGGACCTGCTCGTGGTGCTGGACGCGCCGCAGCTGGACGTGGAGAGCGCCGCCGAGCTGGTGGAGTCGGTGCCCGACGGGGCCCGGCTGGTGCTGTCCGGGGATCCGGCCGTGCTCGGGTCGGCCGGTCCGGGGCGGGTGTTCGCCGATGTGCTCGCGGCCCGCGCCTGCCCGCAGCTGGTCTCCCGCGTCCCCGATCCGGGCCCGCTCGGCGAGCTGGTCTCGGGCATCGGGATCGGCGAGCTGAACCAGGTCGAGGCCCCCGGCAAGGAGGTCGTCATCGTCCCCGTGCGCGACGCGGGGGAAGCGGTGCACCGGACCGTGCAGCTGGTGGCCGAGTCGGTGCCGCGGGCCTTCGGCATCGGGGCGGACGACATCCAGGCGATCACCCCGGGCCACGGCGGCCCGTCCGGCACCAGGGCGCTGAACGCGGCGCTGAAGGAGCGGCTGAACCCCGGCCCGGGCCGGTTCGACGGCTTCGACCCCGGCGACCGGGTCGTCCACGTGCCCTCCCCGGGGCGGGCCGTTCCGGGCCGAGTGGTCTCCGCGGACGCGGAGGGCCTGCACCTGGACGCCGCGGGCGCGCGGCTCGTCGTACCGAAGGAGCGGGTGGCGGCGCAGGTGCGGCACGGCTGGGCGGTGACGGCGCACCAGGCCGTCGGGATGCGCTGGCCGGCGGTGGTCGTCGTCCTGCCCGGTGATGCGGCGCAGTCCCTGTCGCGGGACTGGGTGTACACGGCGTTCGGCCGGGCCGAGCGGCACCTGTCGGTGGTGCACGGCGTCGACCAGGCACTGCCGCACGCGGTCGCGGAGGTGCTGCCGAAGCCGCGTACGACCCGGCTGGCGGGCCTGCTGCGGTCGCTGGCCGCGACGGCCGAGGAGCAGCCGGATTGACTTCCGCTCCCCGCCCTACAGGGCGGGGATTCCTGCCACGGTCGTCTGACCGTCTCGGTGGGTTCCTGCTTCTGCGCGCTGTGCCGGTACGAGTACCGGTCTGACCTGCGCTCGACAGGCTGACACCGCCAGTCCGGCGGCCTTGGCGACGTTGACCGCCGCGTTGACGTCCCGGTCGAGGACGGTCCCGCAAGCACCGCACGTCCACTCTCGGACGTGCAGCGGCTTGGGGCCGTCCTTGACGCCGCAGGCCGAGCAGACCTGAGAGGTCGACTCGAAGCGTCCGATGCGGAAGAACCGCCGCCCGTACATTGCGGCCTTGTACTCCAGCATCGCAACGAACGCGGACCAGCCCGCGTCGTGCACGGACTTGGCCAGGCGCGTACGGGCGAGTCCCTTCACCGCCAGGTCCTCGACGGCAATCGCTTGGTTCTCGCGAATGATCTCCGTTGAGAGCTGGTGGTGGAACTCGCGCCGTGCGTCGGCCACCCGCGCGTGAGCGCGGGCGACCTTGATGCGGGCCTTGGTCCGGTTGTTGCTGCCCTTCGCCTTGCGGCTCAGGCGCTGCTGTTCGCGCTTGAGCTTCTTCTCGGCCCGGCGCAGGAATCGGGGGCTGTCGATCTTCGTGCCGTCGGAGAGGATCGCGAAGTGCGACAGGCCCAGGTCGATGCCGACGACCTGTTCGGTCTCGGGAAGCGTCTCGGATTCGGCCTCGACCACGAACGAGGCGAAGTATCGCCCGCCCGCGTCCTTGACCACGGTCACCGTGGAGGGGGCGGAGGGAAGTTTGCGGGACCACTTCACCCGTACGTCGCCGATCTTCGGCAACGACAGGTCTCCGCCGGTCGTGATGTTCCACCGGGCGTTGGCGGTGAACCGTACGGCCTGCCGGTTGTCCTTGCGGGATGTGAACCGGGGTGCGCCCATGCGCGGGCGCTTGCCCTTGCGGCCGTCGAAGAAGTTCCGGTACGCGGTGTCCAGGTCCCGCAGGGACTGCTGGAGGACTACGGCGGACACATCGCCGAGCCAGGCCCGTTCCTCGGTCTTCTTCGCCTCGGTGATCAGCAGCTTGGACAGGTCGCCGGTCTTCGGGAACGGTTCGCCTGCGGCGCGGGCGGTCTCCCGAGCGCGCAGCGCGTCGTTGAAACACGACGCGGGCGCACCCGAACGCCTTGGCCAGTGCGGCGCGCTGAGGACCGTTCGGGTACAGGCGGAAGCTGTACCTCAACTGCATGCCGATCACCGTACTAAAGGTGGTTTATGACTGCACATCAGAACATTCGTACTGGTCGGCACTGTGCTTTCGTCCTTCACGCACATTTGGTTTTCGTGACGAAGTACCGGCACAGGGTCTTCAAGGACACGCACCTGACGCGCATGGAGGAGATCATGCGCGCAGTCTGCCCCGACTTCGAGTGCGAGCTGGTCGAGTTCAACGGCGAGAACAACCACGTCCACCTGCTGGTGAAGTTCCCGCCCAAGGTGGCCCTGTCCAAGCTGGTCAACTCGCTCAAGGGCGTCAGCTCGCGCAGGCTCCGCCAGGAGTATCCGGAGTTGGTCCGGCACTACTGGCGGGCACAGCGGCTGTGGTCCGGCTCGTACTTCGCCGGATCGGTGGGCGGGGCTCCGCTGTCGATCGTCCGCCAGTACATCGAGCAGCAGAATCGTCCGCTCTAGCCTGCGGGTCAGAGCACTTCTCAGAATCGCTTCACCACCGGACTAAAGCCCGATGCACTGCGATTAGTCCCGGTAGCCACCGGCAGCAGCCGCCGGAAAGCCGACGCGGCCCCTGCCCTGCCCGGGCGGGGGCCGCGTCGCCGCTTGCGGCCGCGGAGCGGTTCAGGCGGGGGCGAAGCCGGGCTCGGCCGCCTCGTCGTCCTCGTCCTCCTCCTCGTCCTCGTCCTCGTCCTCGTCGTCGTCGAAGACGGAGCTGACGTCGAACCGGTGCAGTACGTCCTGCGGGTCGGTGTTCCCGAAGGGCGATCCCAGCCACTCCCCCGGCTCCGCGGTCTCGTGCGTGGCGGCGACCCAGAGGGTCGAGTCCCCCTCCTCCAGACCGAAGTCCTTGGCGCGGGAGGCGATTTCGTCGGGCTCGTACTCCCCGAAGAGGACGCCGAGCGCACCGGCGGTGCCTCCGTCGTGGACGAGTTCGGCCTCTCTGTCGTGTGCCGCGACCCGGTCGGCCTGGGCGATCAGCCGCGCGGGCTTGACGACGGTGTAGTCGCGGCGGATGAGCACGCTGAACGCGGCGGGCTCGGCGGGGCCGCGGTACGGGGCTCCGTCCTCGGGCGTGGGGATCTCGAACGGCGTGACCTCGTCGTACCGGTCGTAGAGCAGTTCGTCGTACTCCTCGGCGGCGGCGGCGAGTTCGTTGAATGCGGCGTAGACGGCCGGGTCCTCGTCCCCGATCCTGCTCTCGACCGCGGCGAGGTGACGGTCGATGGCGGCCTTGACCGCCTCGGCGGCGGCGCGTACCTCGGCAACAGTGGGCAGAGCGGCATCAGACATAGTGCAGACGCTATCCGTAGCGGGGCCGTGCCCGCACAATAGATGCGATGCCGGAATACGAATTTGTCGACGTGTACGTGCCCCGCGGGGTTCCCCGCAGCGAGGCGACCCGACTGCTGACCGACCACGCCGAGTACGGGCATTGGGAGCTGGACCGGCTGACCCTGCACCGGGACGGCAGCCGGCGCGTGCGGCTGCGACGGCGGATCATCCGTCAGGTCCGCGCCACGTGGTGACGCGGGCCCCGTGGGCGGGGCCCGCGTCGTGAGGGCCCGTCAGGCCGAGCTGCGGGCGCGCCGGTACAGCAGGGCGCCGGCGATCAGCGTCCCGGCGGCGAGCGGGAGGCCCACGCCGAGGACATCTCCGGCCCCGGTCGCCGCGAGTCCCGCCTGCTGGGCGGGCGCGATCCCGATCCCGGTCCCGGGCTGACCGGGAGTGCCGGGCTGGCCCGGGGTTCCGGGCTGACCGGGCGTACCCGGCTGACCCGGCTGAGCCGGCTGACCCGGGGTACCCGGCTGACCAGGCGTGCCAGGGGTTCCGGGCTGGCCGGGCGTGCTCGGAGTCCCGGGCTGGCCGGGCGTGCTCGGAGTCCCGGGCTGGCCGGGCTGACCCGGCGTGCCGGGCGTACCTGGCTGACCCGGCGTGCCTGGCGTACCCGGCTGACCCGGCGTGCCGGGCTGACCCGGCGTACCCGGCGTACCCGGCGTACCCGGCTGACCCGGCGTACCGGGGTTGCCCGGGTGCTCGCCCTCGTCGCACGGCTCGTCCGGCCCTCCGGGGTGTCCCGGGTGGCCGGGGTGTCCCGGGTGGCCGGGGTGTCCCGGGTGGCCGGGGTTCCCCGGGTGGCCGCCGGGCTTGCCCGGCTTCGTGGGCTTCGTGGGCTTGGCCGGGCTCGCCGGCTTCGCCGATTCGTTGGAACAGCGGTTCCCGAAGGCCGGGTTGAGGCCCCCGACGACCGTGATCGTGTTCCCACAGACGTTCACCGGAACGTCCACGGGCGCCTGGACGTTGTTCCCGGACAGGACGCCCGGGGAGTTCACGGCACGGCCGGACGCGCTGGCGTCCGCGTGCGCGTATCCCCCACCCAGCGCGAGCACACCTCCCGCCGCTGCCATGGTGATCAGGGTCTTCCTGGTGACCGCTGCCTGTCGTCGCATGTGTGTGATCCCCCAGCTGAAAAAGACGAACGGCCGGGCCCTGAAGCCCGGCGGGGGGCGCGGGGTGGGGGGGGGGGGTGGGGGGGGGCCGCTAGTCTTGGGGGGGGGGGGTGTGGGGGGGGTGGGGCGAGGGCGCGGGGGCGGCGCC
>NZ_JBHXTC010000024.1:33773-110467 GCF_042677605.1 Streptomyces sp. NPDC127106
GGGCGCCCGGCTCGCGCGGGGCGCTGGTGTGTCACCCCCCCCATCAAAAAGCCGCCCGCCGGGGCCCCCCCCCGGGCCGGCCCGGCAACGCTGGGATGCGTTCCGGGGCCCAAGACTTCAGGTGCGTCAGGCGTTGACGCAGGTGTTGCCGAAGGCCGGGTTCAGCAGGCCGACGACGTTGATGGTGTTGCCGCAGACGTTCACCGGGATGTGGATCGGGACCTGGACGACGTTGCCGGACAGGACACCGGGGGAGCCGATGGCCGCGCCCTGGGCGCCCGCGTCGGCAACGGCGAGGCCGGCACCGGCGAGAACGAGACCACCGGTGGCGGCAGCAGCGGCCACAACCTTCTTCAGCATTGTTCCTCCTAGTAGGCAATGCGGTCCCAGCCGCGGACCGCACCACCTGTAACGAGGAGGGATCACCGGGGCTACGAGCGTATGAGCGCATTCACTCTTCTCAGTGGAATGCGCACACCTTCGCGATTCTCAGCAGTTGTCAATGAATCGGTCGAGGACCCGTGCCCCGAACTTCAGCCCCTCCACCGGCACCCGCTCGTCCACCCCGTGGAACATCCCCGCGAAGTCCAGCTCCGGCGGCAGCTGGAGCGGCGCGAAGCCGAAGCAGCGGATGCCGAGGTCGTCGAAGGACTTCGCGTCGGTACCGCCGGAGAGCATGTACGGGACGGCGCGCGCGATCGGATCCTCCGCCTTGAGCGCGCTCTGCATGGCGTCGACGAGCCGGCCGTCGAAGTCGGTCTCCAGGGCCTTGTCGGCGTGCACGTCCTCCCGCTTCACGCGCGGGCCGAGGATCCGGTCGAGGTCGGCGAAGAACTCGTCCTCGTAGCCGGGCAGGAAACGGCCGTCCACGTGGGCGGTGGCCTGGCCGGGGATGACGTTCACCTTGTAGCCGGCGCCCAGCATGGTCGGCGCGGCCGAGTTCCGCAGCGTGGCCCCGACCATCTTGGCGATGCCGCCCAGCTTGGCGAGGGTGGCGTCCATGTCGTCGGGGTCGAGGGGGGTGCCCAGCGCGTCCGAGAGCTCGTCCAGGAAGGACCGTACGGTCTTGGTCACGCGCACCGGCCACTGGTGGCGGCCGAGTCGCGCCACGGCCTCGCAGAGCTCCGTGATGGCGTTGTCGGTGTTCGTCATCGAGCCGTGGCCCGCCGTGCCCTCCACGGTGAGCCGCATCCAGTGCATGCCCTTCTGGGCGGTCTCCACCAGGTACAGCCGCAGGTTCTCGTTCACGGTGAACGAGAAGCCGCCGACCTCGCCGATGGCCTCGGTGACCCCCTCGAACAGGCCGGGGTGCTTGTCCACGAGGTACCGGGCGCCGTACAGGCCGCCCGCCTCCTCGTCGGCCAGGAAGGCCAGCACGATGTCCCGCGGGGGCTTGCGGCCGCTGCGCAGCCGGTCGCGCACGACGGCGAGCGTCATCGCGTCCATGTCCTTCATGTCGACGGCGCCGCGGCCCCACACGCACCCGTCGGCGATCTCGCCGGAGAACGGGTCGTACGTCCAGTCGGCGGCGTTCGCCGGCACCACGTCGGTGTGCCCGTGGATCAGCAGCGCGGGACGGGAGGGGTCCTCGCCCTCGATCCGGGCGACGGTCGAGGCGCGCCCCTTGTGGGACTCGAAGATCTGCGGTTCGAGCCCGACCTCGGCGAGCTTCTCGGCGACCCACTCGGCGGCCTTGCGCTCGCCGGGGCCCGAGTGGTCCCCGTAGTTGCTGGTGTCGATCCGGATGAGGTCTCTGCAGAGGTCGACGACCTCGTCCTCGCCGGAGACGGTCCTGCCCGCGCTCGACTGGCTCACGCTGCTTCCTCCCACTTGATCGGTCCGACTGCCTCCCCATCCTCCCGCTTCGGCCCGCTCCGCCCAAGGGCGTCTCCGGCCGCAGGGGGGTGATCGAGCACCCCGGAATGTTTGGTAATGTTTTCCACGTCGGAACGGCCAAGGGCCGCGAGACAGACACCTAGTCCGGGTGGCGGAATGGCAGACGCGCTAGCTTGAGGTGCTAGTGCCCTTTATCGGGCGTGGGGGTTCAAGTCCCCCCTCGGACACCACTGAGAACCCCACTTCACGTGGGGTTCTTTGCTTTCCCGGCTCCTCCCCGCGAGCGACGCGACCGCAGGGACGGGGCTACTCTGGGAACGTGATCGAGAATCTTCCCCCTTGCCCGAAATGCTCCTGTGCGTACACCTATGAGATGAACGCGCTCGTGGTCTGCCCCGAGTGCGGCCACGAGTGGGTCCCCGCCGAAGAAGGGGAGCCCGGCGCGGACGCGGCCGGCGAGCGGGTCGTCCGGGACTCCGTCGGCAACGTCCTGCAGGACGGCGACACCGTCACCGTCGTCAAGGCGCTCAAGGTGAAGGGGAGCGCCTCCGGGATCAAGGCCGGCACCAAGGTGCGCAACATCCGTCTCGTGGACGGCGTGGACGGCCACGACATCGACTGCCGGATCGAGGGCTTCGGGGCGATGCAGCTGAAGTCCAGCGTGGTGAAGAAGGCCTGATCCGGGCCCGCAGCGGGGCCGGTGAGCCCGCGGGACGACGAAGGACCCCCTGCCCGTCGGCGGGGGGTCCTTCGTCGTTCAGGGGGTCAGCGGCGGGCGGCGAGCTCCGCCACGCGGCCGCGGACCAGGTACCAGCCGCCGACGAACAGGGCGGCGATGACCGGGACGCACAGGACGGTGGTGCGGCCCACGCCGCCGTCGAGCCACATCAGGACCAGCACCGAGAGGAGGAAGACCAGGGTGATGATCTGGGTGTACGGGGCCCAGGGCAGCCGGTAGGCGGGGCGCTCGACGAGGCCCGCCTGGGAGCGGCGCCAGAAGAACAGCGAGCAGATCATGACCATGGCCCAGGTGCCGAGGATGCCGAGCGAGGCGAAGTTCAGGACGAGCTCGAAGGCGTCCTTCGGCATGAGGTAGTTCAGGCCGACGCCGGCGAGGCCGAAGGCGGCGGTGAACAGGACGCCGCCGTAGGGGACCTTGCCCTTGTTCATGCGGGCGGTGAACTTCGGGGCGGAGCCGGACATGGCCATCGAGCGCAGGATGCGGCCGGTGGAGTACAGGCCGGAGTTCAGGCTGGAGAGGGCCGCGGTCAGCACGACGAGGTTCATGATGCCGGCGGTGCCGGGGATGCCGAGCTTGTCGAAGACGGTGACGAAGGGGCTCTGGTCGGAGGAGTACGCGGTGTACGGGAGGAGCATCGCGAGCAGGACGACGGAGCCGACGTAGAAGAGGCCGACGCGCCACATGATCGAGTTGATCGCCTTCGGCATGATCTTCTCGGGGTTCTCGGTCTCGCCGGCGGCGACGCCGCACAGCTCGACGGAGGCGTAGGCGAAGACCACGCCCTGGACCACGAGGAGCATCGGGAGGACGCCGGACGGGAAGATGCCGCCGTTGTCGGTGATGGTGGACAGGCCCGGGGTGTGGCCGCCGATGTCGTGGCTGGTGGCGACCAGGTAGATGGCGACGACCAGGAAGATCGCCAGGGCGGCGACCTTGATGAGGGAGAACCAGAACTCCATCTCGCCGAAGTACTTCACCGAGATCAGGTTCGCGGTGAGGACCACGGCGAGGGCGATCAGGGCCAGGACCCACTGCGGGATGCTGGTGAACATCGACCAGAAGTGGGCGTAGGTGGCGGCGGCCGTGATGTCGGCCACAGTGGTCGTGGACCAGTTCAGGAAGTACAGCCAGCCGGCCGTGTAGGCGCCCTTCTCGCCCATGAACTCACGCGCGTACGACACGAACGCGCCGGAGGAGGGGCGGTACAGGACGAGCTCGCCGAGGGCCCGTACGACGAAGAAGGCGAAGATGCCGCACACCGCGTACGCGATCGCGAGGGAGGGGCCCGCGCCGGCGAGCCGGCCGCCGGCGCCGAGGAAGAGGCCGGTGCCTATCGCCCCGCCGATGGCGATCATGTTGATGTGGCGGGACTTGAGGTCCTTGCTGTAACCCTCGTCACCTGCGTCGACGTGGGAGGCGGTGACCGGGGCGGCGGCCTCGGTCAAGGTGCGGTCACTCATGTGGGACTTCGCCTTCGTGGGTGGGACAGGCAGGTCCGGGCCGCCGTGCAGGGGAGCTGGGTGGTGTCACCTGTGCGGGTTCCGGTGGTTTTTGTCGCCATAGGAGACCATGAGCCTCGGCCGTGGCCAAAACCCGGCCCTGAGCACGAAGGCCCCCGACGACCTTGGAAACAGGTGTCGGGGGCCTATGGCGGGGGTGAAAGCGAGGGCGGCGGCCGTCCGCCGGGCGGTCAGTCGCGCGGGGCGGCCCCCGCGGCCTGGTCGAGCCTGAACGCCTCGTTCCCCAGGCCGATCCGGGCGTGCACCTCGGGCTTCCGGCTGCGCAGCACGAGCCCGTACAGCAGGCCGCCCACGGCGGCGGCGCCGATGATGCCGGGCAGTACCCAGCTGAGCACGGAGCCCTCGCCGGCGCCGACCAGGACCCCGAAGTCCTTCACCGTGTACGCGGCGATGCCGAGGAGCGCGAGGCCGGCGGCTCCGGCCGCGAGGAGCCGCCACAGCTGGGCGGCGGCGGTGCCGCGGCGGACGAAGAAGGCGATGACGGCGACGGAGGCCGCGGCCATGAGAAGTGTCACGCCGAGGGCGCCGACGCTGCCCATCCACGTGAACAGGTGCAGGACGGGCACGGTGGGGTCGCCGTTCGGCTTGTCGTCGGTGACGGCGAAGGCGAGGACGACGAGGGTGGCGACGGCCGTCTGGAGCAGGGAGCCGGTGGCGGGGGCGCCGGTGCCGGGGTTGGTGCGGCCGAAGGCGGCGGGGAGGAGGCCCTCGCGCCCCATGGCGAAAGCGTAGCGGGCGACGACGTTGTGGAAGCTGAGCATCGCCGCGAACATGCCGGTCAGGAACAGCACGTGCAGGACGTCGGTGAAGGTGGCGCCGAGGCGTTCCTCGGTGAGCTGGAAGAGCAGTCCGGGGCCGGCCTCCGCGGCGGTCTTGACGACCTCGGCGGGGCCGGTGGCGACGGTGAGGGCCCAGGCGCTCAGGGCGAAGAAGAGGGCGACGAAGCCGACCGCGAGGAACATCACGCGGGAGACGACGATGTGGGGCTTGCTGGTCTCCTCGGCGTAGACCGGGGACTGCTCGAAGCCGACGAACGCGGCGATGCAGAAGCACAGGGCCGTGCCGAGGCCCGCGCCGCCGAGGGTGGCGGGGTCGAAGGCGTGCAGGGAGAGGCCCTGCGGTCCGGGGTCGGCGAGGGCAGCGGCGTCGAAGACGACCACGAGGGCGCACTCGATGAGGAGCAGGACGCCGAGGACCCGCGCGTTCAGGTCGATCTTGAGCCAGCCGAGCGCGCCGGTGACGGCGACGGCGGCCAGGGCGGGGACCCACCAGACGAGATCGATCTTGAGGTAGGTGGCGAAGAGGCCGGACACCTCGAAGCCGAGGATGCCGTAGACGCCGACCTGCATGGCGCTGTACGCGACGAGGGCGACGAGCGAGGCGCCCGCGCCGGCGGTGGGGCCGAGGCCGCGGGCGATGTACGCGTAGAAGGCTCCGGCGTTGTGGACGTGGCGGCTCATCTCGGCGTAGCCGACGCCGAAGAGGGCGAGCACGATGCCGAGGATGACGAACAGCAGGGGCTGTCCGACGATGCCCATCACGCCGAAGGTGGTGGGCATCACACCGGCGACCACCATCAGGGGGGCGCTGGCGGCCAGTACGGAGAGCAGCAGGCCGGCAGTGCCGAGCCGGTCGGCGCGCAGGGCCCGCTCCTGGCCCTTGTACGTGCGGATCTCGGCGCTGCCGGGCGGGGTGCCGAGCGTGGTGGGTCTGCCCGTCGCCATGGGGTGTCCTTTCGGGGGAAGGAAGGTCGAGCGGTGCGGGGGTGGTGCGTCGGCGGCCCGCCGTCAGGCGGTGCCGAGCGCGGCGTTGCGGGCGGCGAGGAACGCCTTGCGGGGGTCGAGGTCGGGGTAGGACCAGGGGGCCCGGGTGGCGTGACTGCCGATGCGGTGGAACAGGGCGGCGGCCTCGGCGGGTCGGCCCTCGCAGAGCTTGGCGTGGGCGAGGAAGTTGAGGTCGACCCGGTTGCGGGGGTGGTCCTCGCGCTCCCACTCCAGCCACCAGTCGAAGGCGGCGCGCAGCACCTGGCGGGCGCGGCGGCTCGACCAGTGGGCGGCGGCGCCGTCGGGGCTGCGGCCGTGGGCGGCGGCGAGGACCCGGTAGCGCTCGGCGTGCGCGATGACCGGGAGGACGGCGAGCGGGGAGTCGGCCGGGGACTCCTCGGCGGCCCAGGCGGCGAAGTCGTAGACCTCGTGGAGCGGGTCCTGGCCGGCGGCGGGGGCGTGCTCGGCGAGGCGGGCGACCATCAGGTGGTGGGCGTGGTGGTGCTCCCGGTGCCGGGCCCGGACCTGGTCGAAGTGGCGGCTGAACTCCTCCTGGGAGCCGAAGGCGCGGGACAGCATGAGCAGGCCGAGCCAGGGGGTGGGGTCGGCGGGCAGCAGGGCGGCGGCCCGGTGGCAGGCCTGCTCGGCGGCTTCCGGAGTGCCCTTGGTGCGCAGCGCGTTGAAGACGGCGGCGCAGGCGAGGAGGGTGGCGGCGTCGGCGCTGTCGGGTTCGGCGAGCAGCCATTCGTCCGCCCACGCGGTCGCGGCCGGGGTTTCGGCGAGGACGACGATCCGGTGGCCGCGGCGGTCCCAGTCGTCCCCCGTGCCGGCCAGCAGGGCGCGGGCCCTGGCCCACCGGCCCTGGGTGAACTGGGTGCGGACGTCGACGAGTTCGGTGTCGCACAGGGCCGGATCGAAGAGCTGGGCCTCCCGCTTGCGGGCGCGGCCGAGGGGCGGCGGAGGCGGGGACATCCGCGGTTTCCCTCCAGGAACACGGGCGCGGGCGGACGGTTCGGCACGTACGGGAACGACGGGAACGACGGGAACGACGGACATGACGGAACGACGAGGAGCCGGTACGCACGCACGACGGGGGCTTCGGGCGCGACGCGGGATGATCACGCACAGCAAACCGGTAGGTACAGCTCCGAGTCAAGGTCCAGTCCACCGGGTGGCGCGTTTCAACTAGTGCTGGCTGGCGGAGAGTTGAGGTTCACGTTCCGGTTCGGGGCGGGTGCCGGGGAGGCCCGTAGGGTGGGCCCATGACGACGTACGACGACCTTCCTCCCTATCCGCTGGGCTTCCCGGGACCGCTGCGCGACGCGCTGGTGGCGGCCGTACTGAGCGGTGCGAAGACCTCCACGACGGGTCTGCTGCCGGAGTACGAGGCCGAGGGCGAGCCGCTGCCCGAGCCGGGCGACCGTTGCGTGCTGGTGGACTCGGACGAGCGGGCGGTGGCGGTGGTGGAGGTCACGGAGGTGCGGGTGGTGCGGCTCGCCGACGTGGACCTCCAGCACGCGCTGGACGAGGGCGAGGGGTACGCGTCGGTGGCCGAATGGCGCGCCTCGCACGAGGACTTCTGGCACAGCGACCCGATCCGGGAGGCGCTCGGCGATCCGCACTACACGGTCGACGACGACACCCTGGTGATCGCGGAGCGGTTCCGGGTCGTCGAGCGGATCGGCTGAAAAAACGGGTACGGGGCAGCGCCCGAAGGGGCGCTGGGAACTGCGCGACCGGTCACGACGGCCCGCGGGCGACCGCCGGCCCGTCACGGCACCTCCCGCGGAGCGCTTGGGCTCAGCCCACCGCTGCCGCCGCGGCCCGGCCCGCCGCACGGCCCGAGAAGATGCAGCCGCCGAGGAAGGTGCCCTCCAGCGCACGGTAGCCGTGCACCCCGCCGCCCCCGAACCCGGCCGCCTCGCCGACGGCGTACAGGCCGGGCAGCGGGTCGCCGGACTCGGTGAGCACCCGGGAGGACAGGTCGGTCTCCAAGCCGCCGAGGGACTTGCGGGTCAGGACGGACAGTCGGACGGCGATCAGCGGGCCGGCCCCGGGATCCAGGATGCGGTGGGGTGCGGCGGTGCGGATCAGCCGGTCGCCGAGGTACTTGCGGGCGCCGCGGATGGCGGTGACCTGGAGGTCCTTGGTGAAGGGGTTGGTGATCTCCCGGTCCCGGGCCTCGATCTCCCGGCGGACGGCGGCCTCGTCGAGCAGGTCCTCCCCGGTGACCGCGTTCATGCCGCGGACCAGGGCGGACAGGTCGCGTTCGACGACGAAGTCCGCGCCGCGGTCCATGAAGGCCCGGACCGGTGCCGGGACGGCCTGGCGGGCGCGGACGATGACGTCGCGCACGGACCTGCCGGTGAGGTCGGGGTTCTGCTCGGAGCCGGACAGGCCGAACTCCTTGCCGATGATGCGCCGGTTGAGCACGAACCAGGTGTGGTCGTGGCCCGTCCGCATGATGTGGTCGAGGGTTCCGAGGGTGTCGAAGCCGGGGAAGAGCGGTACGGGCAGCCGGCTGCCGGTGGCGTCCAGCCAGAGCGAGGAGGGGCCGGGCAGGATGCGGATGCCGTGGCGGCCCCAGATCGGGTTCCAGTTCTCGATGCCCTCGGTGTAGTGCCACATCCGGTCCTGGTTGATGTGGCGGGCGCCCGCGTCCTCGGCGATGCCCAGCATCAGCCCGTCCACGTGCGCCGGGACCCCGGAGAGCATCCGCTGCGGCGGGGTGCCGAGCCGGGCGGGCCACTGCTTGCGTACGAGGTCGTGGTTGCCGCCGATGCCGCCGCTGGCCACGATCACGGCCTGGGCGCGCAGTTGGAAGCCGCCGACGGGCTTGCGGCTGCTCGCGGTGCCGCGTTCTGCGGCGGACGGCTCCAGGATCTCGCCGGTCACGGTGTCCAGGGCGCCCGCGGTCCGGGAGATTCCGGTGACGCGGTGGCGGAACTTCAGTCGCACCAGGCCGCGGTCGGCCCCGGCGCGGACCCGCCGGGCGAAGGGTTCGACCAGGCCCGGACCGGTGCCCCAGGTGATGTGGAAGCGGGGCACGGAGTTCCCGTGGCCGAGGGCGCCGTAGCCGCCCCGTTCGGCCCAGCCGACCACGGGGAAGAAGCGGACGCCCCGGGCGTGCAGCCAGGGCCGCTTCTCGCCGGCGGCGAAGTCGACGTACGCCTCGGCCCAGCGGCGGGGCCAGGTGTCCTCCGGGCGGTCGAAGCCGGCGGTGCCGAGCCAGTCCTGGAGGGCGAGGGCGCGGCTGTCCTTGATCCGCATCCGGCGCTGTTCGGGTGAGTCGACGAAGAAAAGGCCGCCGAAGGACCAGTGCGCCTGGCCGCCGAGGGACTGCTCGGGCTCCTGGTCGAGCAGGATCACCGTGCGGCCCGCGTCGACGAGCTCGGCGGTGGCCACCAGGCCCGCGAGCCCGGCCCCGATCACGATCACGTCTGCGTCGTACGTCATGCGAAGTCGTCCTCCGGTCGCTGGTGGGGCAGATCCTTGGCTACGGAGCGGTAACCCGTCAATGGCGGTGGTTGGATGAACCGTGTGAGTGCTGCTGATGAAGTGCTGGACGTGGTGGACCGCGAGGACCGGGTGACCGGGCAGGCGCCGCGCGGCGAGGTGTACGCGCGCGGGCTGCTGCACCGGTGTGTGTTCGTGCTGGCCAGGGATGCGGCGGGGCGGGTGTTCGTGCACCGGCGGACCGCGTCGAAGCTGGTGTTCCCGTCGCACTACGACATGTTCGTGGGCGGGGTGCTGGGCGCGGGCGAGGACTACGCCTCGGCCGCGCTGCGGGAGGCCGAGGAGGAGCTGGGGGTGTCCGGGCTACCGCAGCCGGAGCCGCTGTTCAAGTTCCTCTACGAGGGCCCGGGCGGGGCGTGGTGGTCGTACGTGCACGAGGTGCGCTGCGAGCTGCCGGTGCGGCCGCAGGAGTCCGAGGTGGCCTGGCACGACTGGCTGCCGGAGGAGGAGCTGGCGGCCCGGGCCGACGGCGGCGAGTGGCCCTGGGTGCCGGACGGGCTGGAGGCGTACCGGCGGCTGCGGGCCTTCCGTGCGGCCCGGACGCAGACCGGGACGTAGGCCGGGACGTAGATTGGCCGGGTGATCGACTTCGGCAAGGACGTCCGGCTCTGGTTCGCGCCGCAGCGGCTGCGGGACGAGGGCGAGACGCCCGACTACCGGTTCTCCCTGGCCAACGAGCGGACCTTCCTGGCCTGGATCCGGACCGCCCTCGCCCTGGTGGGCGGCGGCTTCGCGGTGGACCAGTTCCTGCCGGACCTGCGCTGGGGCGTGCGCGTCGGGATGGCCCTCGCCCTGCTGGGAGTGGGCGCGGCCTGTGCACTGCGGGCGGTGAACCACTGGGTGCGCTGCGAGCGGGCGATGCGGCGGGGCGAGGACCTGCCGCTGTCCCGGTTCCCGGTGCTGCTGAGCCTGGGGGTGGGGCTGGTCGCGGCGGCGATGGTGGTGGTCGTGCTGCTGGGCTGGACGGACGGGGGGTGACGCGGTGACGGGTCCGTCCGCAGCCGCGGAGGGCCGCGACGCGGGGCTCCAGCCGGAGCGGACGCGGCTGGCGTGGCGGCGTACGACGCTGGCGTGCTCGGTCGTGGCGGTTCTGGCGCTGCGGCAGGCGCTGCGCGGCTCGGGCGGCTCGGCGGACGTGGCCGGGGCGGCGGTGATCGCGCTGGTCTGGCTGCTGTTCCTGGGGGTGGCGCACCGGCGGATCCGGGAGCTGGCCGTGGCCCGGCCGCCGGGGCTCGCTCCGCGGGCCGCGCTGGCGGCGGTGGCGTGCGCGGTGGCGCTGGCGGTCTTCGCGGTGGCGGTCATCGTCTGAGCTGCCCGTCGGATCGTGCGACCTGTCCACGCCACTTGGTGCACAACGGGCGAAACGGGAGGTAGCCCACTAGCCTCTGCGCCATGACGACCCTGCACCAGGAACACACCACGCACGCACACGCGCACGGCCCCGGCTGCGGGCACGCGGAGGTCGCGCACGGCGACCACGTGGACTACGCCCACGACGGCCACCTGCACCGCGAGCACGCCGGCCACTGGGACGAGTGCGAAACGACCGCCCACACCCCGCACGACGGCCACGCGCACACGCACGGCGAGGGCTGCGGGCACGACTCCGTCCGCCACGGCGACCACCTGGACTACCTGCACGACGGCCACCGGCACGCCGCGCACGACGGCCACTACGACGACCACTGACGCACCCCCTCTCCCCCGCGCCGGGCCCCGGCTGGCAGGATGCCGATCACCTGTCACAGCGACCCGGGGAGTGCGTAGATGACCGCCGAGAAGCCGTACGTCGTCCAGCCCGCGGACGGGGTGTTCGCCTACGTCCAGCCGGACGGCGGCTGGTGCCTCAACAACGCCGGCTTCGTCAGCGACGGCGGGCGGACGCTGCTCGTCGACACCGCCGCCACCGAGCGCAGGGCGCTGGCCCTGCGCGAGGCGGTCGTCGCGGCCGGGGTGCCGCTGCCGCGCACCGTGGTCAACACCCACCACCACGGCGACCACACCTACGGCAACGGCGTGTTCGCCCCGGAAGCCCTGATCGTCGGGCACGACGACGCCCGCGCCGAGCAGCTCGCCGCCGGACACCAGCTGGAGATGATCTGGCCCGCGACCGACTTCGGCGCGATCGAGATCACCCCGCCGGACCTCACCTACAACGACCGCATGACCCTGCACCTCGGTGCCACGGAGGTGCAGGTCATCCACCCGGGCGTGGCGCACACGACCGGGGACTCGATCGTCTGGCTGCCCCGGCAGCGGGTCGTCTTCACCGGCGACCTGATCTTCTCCGGGGGCACCCCGTTCCTGGCGATGGGCTCGCTGGCCGGTTCGCTGCGCGCGCTGGAGCTGCTGCGTTCCCTGGACGCGGAGACCGTCGTACCGGGCCACGGGCCGCTGACCGAGCCGTCGGCGTACGCGTCCACCGAGCGCTACCTGCGGTACGTGGCCGAGCTCGCCCGGGAGGGCGCGGCGAAGGGGATGGGCCCGCTGGAGGTGGCGCAGGCGGCG
This sequence comes from Streptomyces sp. NPDC127106, assembly GCF_042677605.1. Lineage (NCBI taxonomy): Bacteria > Bacillati > Actinomycetota > Actinomycetes > Kitasatosporales > Streptomycetaceae > Streptomyces > Streptomyces sp. NPDC127106. The sequence continues at coordinate 45,659 of NZ_JBHXTC010000024.1, forward strand.
GACCTCGGGGAGTTCGCGCTCTGGCGGGAGAGCGAGCGGCTGGTGGCGAACCTGCACCGGGCGTACGCGGAGCTGGCGGGCGGGCCGGAGGGGGCTCCGCTGGACATCGCGGCGGTGCTGGGGGACATGACGGTGATGAACGGCGGGCAGCCGATCCTCTGCCACGCCTGAGCAGGGCCTCCGGGCCCCGACTCCCGGGCCCCTGACTCCCGGGCCCGGGCCTCCGGGCCGAGGTCCGGAACCGTGCCTCCGGATCCGGGCTTCCGGAACCGGGCTTCCGGGACCGGGTTTCCGGACCTGGGCTTCCGCGCTCCGACCGCGGGTCGTCGGCCCGTGTCGGGGCCCCGCGCACTGGACGCCATACCGACTGGTCGGCATGATGGCCTCCGTCACCGTCAACTTCCGTACGGAGGTGTGCACCATGACCTCAGCGCCTGCCCCGGCCGCCGACCCCCGGGGCCTCGACCTGCAACGGCTGCGCGGCCATCTGGAGCGCGTGCGCCCGGGGCTCCTGGCCGGGCCGCTGCGCGGCCGGCTGATCGAGGGCGGCCGCTCGAACCTCACGTACGAGGTGGGCGACGGGACCGGCCGCTGGGTGGTGCGCCGCCCACCGCTCGGGCACGTCCTGGCCACCGCACACGACATGCGCCGCGAGCACCGGGTCATCGAGGCACTGCACGGCACGGCCGTCCCGGTGCCCGAACCCGTCCTGTTGTGCGAGGACGATGGGGTGCTGGGGGCCCCGTTCTACGTCATGGAGTTCGTGGACGGGGTACCGTACCGCACCGCCGGGAAGCTGGCCGCGCTCGGGCCCGGGCGGACCCGGCAGGTGGTGCTGGGCCTGGTGGACACCCTGGTCGACCTGCACGCGGTGGACCCCCACGAGGTCGGCCTCGGCGACTTCGGCCGGCCCGAGGGCTTCCTGGACCGGCAGCTGCGCCGCTGGGCCAAGCAGCTGGCGGCCTCCCGGGGCCGGGACCTCGCCGGCATCGACGAGCTGCACGGGGCGCTCGGCCGCGCCCTGCCCCGCTCCCCCGCCGCCACCGTGGTGCACGGGGACTACCGGCTCGACAACGTGCTGGTCGGCGGGCCCGGGGACACCGTCCGGGCGGTGCTGGACTGGGAGATGTCCACCCTCGGCGATCCGCTGACCGACCTCGGACTGCTGGTGATGTACAGCTCCGACCTGGGGCTCACCGACTCGCCCGTCAGCACGACGAGCGCCGCGCCCGGCCATCCGGCGCCGGCCGAGCTGATCGAGCGCTACACCGCCCGCTCCGGCCGGGACACCGGGGAGATCGCCTGGTACACGGCCTTCGCCTGGTTCAAGCTCGCCGTGATCCTGGAGGGCATCCACTACCGCTGGACCCTCGGACAGACGGTGGGCGAGGGCTTCGACCGGATCGGCGAACTGGTCCCGGTCTTCATCGAACACGGTCTGACGACCCTCCAGGAAGGCTGAGGCACCCCGCCATGGATTTCGCATTCGACGCCCGGACCGAGGAACTCCGCGAGCAGCTCCTCGCGTTCATGGAGGAGTACGTGTACCCGGCGGAGCCCGTCGCCGCCGAGCAGCGCGCGCGGCTGGCCTCGCCCTGGGACACCCCGGCCGTGTTCGGAGAGCTGAAGGCCGAGGCGCGCCGCCGCGGTCTGTGGAACCTCTTCCTGCCCGACCCGCGCTACGGCGCCGGCCTCGGCAACCTCCAGTACGCCCCGCTCGCCGAGATCACCGGCCGTAGCCCGCACCTGGCCCCGACGGCGACCAACTGCGCCGCCCCGGACACCGGGAACATGGAACTGCTCGCGCAGTTCGGCAGCGAGGAGCAGCGCAAGCAGTGGCTGGAGCCGCTGCTGGAAGGGGAGATCCGGTCCGCGTTCGCGATGACCGAGCCCGAGGTGGCCTCCTCGGACGCCACCAACATCGAGACCCGGATCGAGCGCTCCGCGAGCGGGGACGCGTACGTGGTCACCGGGCGCAAGTGGTTCATCTCCGGCGCCATGAACCCGGACTGCCGGGTGTTCATCGTGATGGGCAAGACCGATCCCGACGGGGCCGATCCGCGCCGCCAGCAGTCGATGGTCCTGGTCCCGCGCGACACCCCGGGCGTCGAGGTCCGCCGGGCGATGACCGTGTACGGGTACGAGGACCACGACCACGGCGGGCACGCCGAGGTGGTCTTCGACGGGGCCCGGGTGCCCGCCGCGAACCTGATCGGCGGGGAGGGCGCCGGCTTCGCGATCGCCCAGGCCCGGCTGGGCCCCGGCCGGATCCACCACTGCATGCGCCTGATCGGCATGGCGGAGCGGGCGATCGAGCTGATGTGCCGGCGCGCAGTGGGGCGTACGGCCTTCGGGAAGGAGCTGGCCGCGCAGGGGGTCGTGCAGAACTGGATCGCGGACGCCCGGGTCACGGTGGAGCAGCTGCGGCTGCTGGTGCTGAAGACGGCCTGGCTGATGGACACGGTCGGCAACCGCGGGGCGCACACCGAGATCCAGGCCATCAAGATCGCCACCCCGCGTGCGGTGGTGCGCATCCTGGACGACGCGGTGCAGCTCCACGGTGCGGGCGGGGTGAGCCAGGACTTCCCGCTGGCCGAGCTGTGGGCGGCGGCGCGGACGCTGCGGCTCGCGGACGGACCGGACGAGGTGCACCAGCGCTCGCTGGCGCACCGGGAGCTGAAGCAGTACCGCTGACCCGGGCGGTTCCGGGCGGTGCCGCCGGCCCGGGTGGCTCCGGGCAACGGGCCGGTCCCGCCGGCCCGGGCGGCTCCGGGCAACGGGCCGGTCCCGCCGGCCCGGGCGGCTCCGGGCGGCGGGCCGGTCCCGCCGCTACACCGCTACGGGCGCAGGGCGCGCAGCAGGAGGTCGGCGAGGTGGTCGGCGACCTGCTGCGGGGTGAGCGGGCCGTCCGCCCGGTACCAGGTGGACAGGTGGTGGACGGAGCCGAAGTGGTAGTCCACCACCAGGTCGGCGGGGGTGGCGGTGGAGAACACGCCGGTGCGCTGGCCCTCCTCGATCAGGGCGCGGAAGCGCTCGTGGTAGCGGCGGCGCTCGGCCCGCACCTGCTTGTGCTTCTCCGGGCTGAGCTGGTGCATCGACCGGAAGAAGATCATCGCGTCGTCGAGGTTCTCGATGGTGGTGACCACGACGTCGGCCGCGGCGGTGCGCAGCCGTTCCTCGACGGGGGCGTCGGAGTCGGCCACCGCGTCGAGGCGCTGCTGCTGGAGGCGCAACATCCGCGCGTACACCTCGTGCAGCAGGTCGTCCTTGGAGCCGAAGTAGTGGTAGAGGGCGCCCTTGGTGACCCCGGCCGCCTCGACGATCTCCTGGACGGAGGTGCGGTCGTAGCCGCGTTCGGCGAAGAGCCGCGTGGCCACGGCCAGCAGCCGTTGCGGCACCGGGGTCTCGTGGGTGCCCGCGGGCTCCGTCGTCCTGGCAGCCATGGCGCTGGCCCTCCCTTTCTGTTCCGCGGGTGCTGCGACCGGTGCGGCCGGCGCAGCCGACTGTACGACCGTCCGACCGTTTTCAGCCACGGTCGCGCAGCTCCCGTCGCAGGATCTTGCCACTCGTCGTCTTCGGCAGGGCGGGCAGGATCTCCACCTGCCGCGGGTACTTGTACGCGGCCATGCGGGCGGCGCAGTGGGCGGCCAGTTCCGCCGGCCCGGCCGAGGCTCCGGGGCGCAGGCTCACGTACGCCTTGACGGTCTCCCCGCGGTACGGGTCCGGGACACCGACGACGGCGGCCTCGCGGACCGCGGGGTGGGCGTAGAGGACGTCCTCGACCTCGCGCGGCCAGACCTTGAAGCCGGAGGCGTTGATCATGTCCTTCTTGCGGTCGACGACGTAGAGCCAGCCGTCCCGGTCCATGAACCCGACGTCCCCGGTGCGAAGTTCCCCGCCCGGGAAGGCGCGGGCGGTCTGCTCCGGCAGGCCCCAGTAGCCGGACGCGACCTGCGGGCCGCGGACGGCGATCTCCCCGGTCTCGCCGAGGGGCACCTCGGCGCCCCGGTCGTCGAGGATGCGGACGGCGGTGTCGGCGCCGGGCAGGCCGACGGCGAGGGTGCCGGAGGCGGGGTCGACGGGGGCTTCGAGGTGCGCGGGGACGGCGGCGACGGCGGCGGTGGACTCGGTGAGGCCGTATCCGTTGCGCAGGTGGAGACCGTAGGCGGTGCGCAGCCGGGCGACCAGGGCCGGCGGGAGCGGGGCGCCGCCGGAGGAGGTCACCCGGAACGAGGCGAAGTGGTCCGGGGTGGCGGCGGGGTGGGCGGCCAGGGCCATGAACGCCGTGGCGGGGCCGATGGTGTAGGCGGGGCGGTGTTCGAGGAAGGCGTCGAGGACGGCGCCCGCGTCGAAGCGGTGGGCGAGGACGAGGGTGCCGGCGTTGAGGAAGCAGGCGGCGAGTTCGCAGACCATGCCGGTGATGTGGAAGAGCGGGGCGAGGGCGAAGTAGCCGGAGCCCTCGGCGATCGGATGGCCACTGACCTGCCGCCGGGCGTTGTGGGTGAGGGCGCCGTGCGGGTTCATCGCCCCTTTGGGGGTGCCGCTGGTCCCGGAGGTGTAGCTGATGAGGGCGGTGTCGGCGGCGGTGAGCCCGGGGTCGGGCGGGGCCGGGTGGCCCCGGCGGGCGACGGCGGCGAGGTCGGCGGCGTCGGGGGCCTGGGGCTGCCGCCCGGGTCGCAGGACGCGTACGTCGTCGCGGGTCTGGAAGTCCAGCTCGGAGGCGGTCAGGGTGGTCCGTACGGCGGTCCCGGCGGTGGCGCGGCGCAGGTGGGCCGGCCAGGCCAGGTCGTCGCAGATCAGCGCCGCGGCCCCGGAGTCGCGCAGGATGTGCCGGGCCTCGGCCTCCTTGTACATGGGGTTGAGGGGGACCACGACGGCCCCGGCCTTCCAGGCGGCGAGGACGGCCAGCGCGAAGTGCGGGGTGTTCTGGAGCAGCACGGCGACCCGGTCGCCGCGGCCGATGCCGTGGGCCGCGAGGTACCCGGCGACGGAGTCGGAGAGCGCGTCCGCCTCCGCGTAGCCGATGCGGCCGTCGAAGTAGGCGAGCGCGGTCCGCCCGGGGGTGCGGGCGGCGGCGGCCCGGAAGGCGTGCAGCACGGTGGGCGGCGCGTCCACGGGGTCGCGCTGGGCCGGGCTGAGGAGGTTCAGCCACGGCTTGGCGGCGTACGGGGAGGGCGCGGCCGGGGGCTGGAGCGGGGCCGAGGCCGGGGGCGAGGGCGGGGCCGAGGCCGGGGGCGGGGCCTGGGTCACCTGCCCTCCCACTTCTGTTGGAGGTGGTTCATGCCGTTCAGCCAGCGGTCGGGGTCGGTGGCGCGCGCGATGTGGAAGTCCGCCACCTCGGGGTGCGGGAGGATCAAGAACCGGCCCTTCTCCATACCGTCGAACAGTGCGTCCGCCACTGCTTCCGGCTCGATCGCGGTCGGCGCGAGGACGAGTTCACCTGCCGAGCCCGCGGCCGTCAGCATGTCGGTGCGGACCCCTTGCGGGCAGATGGCGTGGACCCGGATGCCCCGGTGGCGGTAGGTCAGCGAGAGCCACTCCGCGAAGGCGAGCGCACCGTGCTTGGTGACACTGTACGGGGCCGCCCCGATCATGGTGAGCAGCCCGGCGGCCGAAACGGTGGACACGAAGCGTCCGCTCCCGCGCTCCAGCCACTGCGGGAGCAGGATCCGGGCGGCCCGGACGTGCGCCATGACGTTGGTGTCCCAGGCCGCCTCCCACACGGCCTCGTCGGCGAAGGCGTCGCCGCCCGAGGCGAGGCCCGCGTTCGCGCAGTAGATGTCCACCTCCCCGCCGAGCGCCTCGCGCGCCTCGGCGGCGACCGCGGAGGCGTCACCGGGGAGCGCGATCGCGCGGGCGCCGATCTCGCCGGCCACGGAGGCGGCCCCGGCGGCGTCGAGGTCGTTGACGACGACGGTGGCGCCCTCGGCGGCGAAGCGGCGGGCGAGAGCGGCACCGATGCCGCCGCCTGCGCCGGTGACGACGACTCGCTGGTCCTGGTACGGGCTCGCGCTCACGCTCACGGGGTTCACCTTTCCTGTGCGGCCGGGGGCCGGGTGCCGGGACGCCCGGCAGACTAACCGGTCGGTATGGCAGGGTGGAAGGGGGCCGGGGCCTAGCGTGGCGGGATGACGCTGAGGCTGTCGCTGTCGCGACGGGGGTTGCTGGGAGTGGCGGGGAAAGCGGGCGCGGCCGGGGCCCTGGGGGCCGCGGGGGTGGTCGGGGCTGCCGGGGCCGCAAGGGGCGTTGCGGGCGCGGCAGATGGGGCGGATGCCGGGAAGGCGGCCGGCCGGGTGCGGACGGGCTTCGAGGTGCTGGCCGCGGACGGCTACGCCGTACTCGACGGGCAGCGGGTCGGAGTGGTCACCAACCCCACCGGCATCACCGCTGACGCCCGTCACCTGGTCGACGTCCTGCACGCCGACGCGCGGGTCCGGCTGGTCGCGGTGTTCGGGCCCGAGCACGGGTTCCGCGGGACCGCGCAGGCGGGCGGCTCGGAGGGGGCCGGTCGGGACCCGGCGACGGGGCTGCCGGTGTACGACACGTACGGCAAGAGCGGGCAGCAGCTGGCGGACGTGTTCACGGCGGCGGGCGTCGACACCGTGGTCTTCGACATCCAGGACGCGGGGGCGCGCTTCTACACCTACATCTGGACCCTGTACGACTGCATGCGGGCTGCCGCGCTGGCCGGGAAGGCCGTCGTGGTGCTGGACCGGCCCAACCCCGTGGGCGGGCGGCGGGCCGCGGGGCCCGTACTGGACCGGGCCCACGCGAGCTTCGTGGGCCGGGAGCCGATCGCGCTGGCGCACGGGATGACGGCGGCCGAGCTGGCGGCGCTGTTCAACGGCGAGTTCCTGGCGGCGAAGCCGGTCAGATTGCGGACGGTGCCGATGACCGGCTGGCGGCGGGACTCCTTCTTCGACGGGACCGGGTTGCCCTGGGTGCCGCCGAGCCCGAACATGCCGACGCCGGACACGGCGCTCGCGTACGCCGGCACCTGCCTGTTCGAGGGCACCAACCTGTCCGAGGGGCGCGGGACGGCCACGCCCTTCGAGGTGGTGGGCGCGGAGGGCATCGACCGGCGGTGGGCGGAGGCGGCCGACGCGCTGGGGCTGCCCGGTGTGTGGTTCCGGGAGGCGTACTTCACGCCGACGTTCTCCAAGTTCGCCGGGAAGTTGTGCGGCGGGGTCCGGCTGATCGTGCACGACCGGGAGGCGTTCGATCCGGTCCGGGCGGGGATCGGGCTGCTGGTGACGGCGCGCCGGTCGTGGAGCGGGTTCGCCTGGCGGTCGGACCACTGGATCGACCGGCTGACCGGATCGGACCGGGTCCGGCTGCTGGTGGACGCGGGCGCGGGGGTGGACGAGATCGCGGCGGACTGGGCGGCGGGGCTGGCGGCGTTCGCGGCGGTGCGGGAGCGGTACCTGCTGTATCCGTAGGCGCCGGATCCGTGGGTGCAGGGGTCTGGCCGGGTGGGGGCCGCAGCAGGATGCTGTACGCCACGGCACGGCGGGCAGGTACGGCACCGGTGGAGCGCGGCGCGGAGGGGGAACCCATGGCGGCGGGAACGGGCGGGGCGGCAGGTACCGTCGGGGCGGCGGGGGCGGCCGGGGTAGCGGGGGCCGCCGGGATCGGCGTCGGTCCGTATGCGGAACTGACCTTCGACGCCGAGGGCGACGCGGACGGGGCCGCGGTGCGGGCGGTGGCGGCCCTGGAGGCCACGGACCTGCTGGTCTTCGCGCACGGCTGGAACAGTGACCGGACCACCTCGACCCGCCTGTACGACCGCTTCTTCGCGCCCTTCCCGGGGCTGGTGGGGCCGGGGGTACGGCCGGGGTACGTGGGCGTCGTCTGGCCCTCGATCCGTTTCGCGGACGAGCCGATCCCGGACTTCGACCCGCCCGGCGCACTCACCGGGCCCGGCCACGGGACGGCATTGGAACCCGCCACCCGGGAGGCGCTCGCGGCGTTCTGGCCGGGCAGGGGCGCGGAGCTGGACCGGATCGCCGGACTGCTGGAGGAGCGGCCCGGATCGGCGGAGGCCCTCGCCGAATTCGGTGCGCTGGTACGGGACCTGGTGGACCTCGGAGCGGCGGGCGGCGGGGAGGACGGCGGAGGTAGGGGCGACGGCGCAGGCAGGGAGGACGGCGGAGGTAGGGGCGACGGCGGAGGCGCCGGTGCCGCGGGGGCGGTTCCCGCCATCTTCGCCGAGGACGTGGAGACGGCGTGCCTGGCGCTGGCCGACGGGCTCGCCGAGGCGGGCGGGCCCGCGGCCGAGGACCCCGCCGGGGCCGCGCCCGCCGTCGGCGGGCCCCCGCGCGGGCTGTGGCGGGGGGCCAAGGAACTGCTGCGGCAGGCCACGTACTACCAGATGAAGAAGCGGGCCGGAGTCGTCGGCGAGCGCGGCCTCGGCCCGGTCCTCGCCGAGCTGGCGGGGCGGCGGCCGGGCCTGCGGGTCCATCTGATCGGCCACAGTTTCGGGGCCCGGCTGGTGTCGTTCTCGCTGCGCGCGGTGCCGGACGGCGCCCGGTACGTGAAGTCCGTGACGCTGCTCCAAGGAGCCTTCTCCCAGTACGCGTTCGCCGACCGCCTCCCCCACGACGCAGGGCGTGGCGGTGCTCTGCGCGGCCTGCAGCACCGGGTCGACGGGCCGGTGGTGGCATGCCATTCCGCACACGATGCGGCGCTCAAGGTCTTCTACCCGCTGGCCTCCCGGATGGCAGGGGATTCGGCCGGTCTGCTGGGCTTCGACCACCGCTGGGGCGCGGTCGGGTACGACGGGGTGCGGGCGGTGCCGGGCGTGCCGCGGCTGACCCTGGACGCGGCCCTGCGCGAGGGCGTCCCGGCGGCCGGTTGCGTCAGTGTGGACACGGCGTCCGTGGTGCGGCGGGGCGGGCCGCCGTCGGGGGCGCACAGCGACATCTGCCACGCGGAACTGGCCCGGGTCGTGGTGGCTGCGGGGCGCATGGGGCGCTGAGTTCCGGCCATGTGCCACCCGTACGCCTCGACCGCCCCCGCATGCGCCCGCACCCGACCGGGCATGTTGGGCACATCTCACGGTGCGTCGTCGTGCGACCGAGCACGACGCCGCGGTGTGGACTTGGGCGCGCGAGGCGGAGGTGAAGGTGTGATGGCAGGTTTCCGGAGCCTGGCCTACCAGGTGCGGGATGCGCGCAACGACCGTGCCTTGCGGCGCCATTCGCTGCGCCGGTGCCTGGAGCGGTTCGCACCGTACGGGCACCGGGCGACGTGGTGGCACCTGTGCGACCGGCACGGGATCGCCCCGGAGGACCGGGCGGCGGATCCGCAGCGGCTGGTGGCGGCCCTGGAGGAGCTGGAGGAGGCGCGGGCGGTCTGGCTGGAGTACGAGCGGCAGTTCGCGGAGCGGCGGCGGCGCGAGAAGCACGACGGGCTGCGCCGGCCGGAATGGGCGTGGAACGGCAGCGGGGACGCGGTGGTCCGCTGCGCCGACCCGGGGGTGCGGCCGGACGGCACCCTGGCCGAGGTGCTGCGGCGGCTGGTCGCGGCCCTGGAGTCGGAGCCGGGGACGGGCTGCCCGGTCTGCGGTGAGCAGGAGCTGCACTGGCCCGCCCCGGTTCCGGGGCCGAGACGGGGGCCCGGACCGGGACGCGCGGCGGGACACGGAACCGGATCGGGGCGTGCCGCGGGGTCCGGGTCCGGGCAGCAGCAACAGCAGCGGGCCGGGAGCCGGGCGGGGCACGGGTCGTGGGAGGGAGCGTGGGCCTGGGACGGCCCGGTCTGCGCGGGCTGCGGGATCGTGGTGCCCAGGCCGGCGCTCGCGGACTCGGCCTGGGCGTCGCCGGCGGACGGGATGCGCGCGTCGGTGTCGGCCTCGGCCGGGGCGGCGTGAGCCTGCGGCTCCAGGTGTCGCTGAACGGTGCGCGCGGCGCCGCCGACGGTGCCGTCGTGCCGCTGTCCCCCGGGGACCTGGCGGGGGCTGCGCTCCAGGCGGTCGCCGCCGGGGCCACGGAGGTGCTGGTGCACCCGCGGACCCCGTGCGGCCGGGAGAGTCTGTCGCCCCGGGTGGTGGGGCCGCTGCTGGAGGCGTTGCGGGGCGCGGGGGTGTCCGTACCGCTTTCGGTGTGCGCGAGCCTCGCCGCCGAGCCTGATCCGGCGGGTCGGCTGGAGCGGGTCCGGTCCTGGACGGTGCTCCCGCAGCGGGCCAGCGTGCACTTCGCGGAGCCGGGGGCGGCGGCGCTGGCCGGGGCGCTGCTGGCGCGGGGCGTGGCGGTGGACGCGGTGGTCGTGGGGGGCGCGGTGCCCGAGGAGGGTGCCGCGGGCCACGCGGCCGATGCTGTGGGTGCTGTGGGTGCTGGTGGTGCTGTGGGTGTGGGTGGTGCCGTGGGTGCGGGCGGCGCCGTCGGGGTGGCCGGACTCGGGCTGCTGGCGCGGTTCCTCGCCTCTCGGGGGCCGGAGCCGGCGGGTGCCGCGCGGGTCCGGCCCGCGGTGGAGGTGGCAGTGGTGCCCGCGGCAGCCGATCCGGCTGCGCTGGTGGGGCTGGTGGCTGCGCTGCGCCGGCCCGCGGCGGGGCCCGTGCTGCTGTACGGGCGGGAGGCCGCGGCCTGGCCGGTGCTGCGGATGGCCGTGCGCTGGGGCGCGGACGCGCGGATCGGCCTGGGCGACGTACTGCGACTGCCCGACGGGCGGCCGGCCGGCTCGAACGCCGCGCTGGTGGCGGCGGCGCAGGAGGCTGCCGGCGCTGGGGCCGCGGGCCGCCGGGCCGATACCGATGGGGCTGGAGATGGCGGTGGGGCCGGCGGTGGCGGTGCTACAGCCGCGAGCCGGTGAGCCGTTCACCGAAGACGTCGTCCGGGTTGGACAGGGCGCAGGTCTTCAGGGACAGGCAGCCGCAGCCGATGCAGTCCGTCAAATGATCGCGCAGCCTCTCCAGTTGAGTGATCCGCTGTTCGAGCTCGCTGCGCCACATGTCCGAGAGCCGGGCCCAGTCCTCCCTGGTGGGCGTGCGCTCCTCGGGCAGCTCGGCGAGTGCGTCACGGATCGCGGCGAGGGGGATGCCGACCCGCTGGGCGGCGCGCACGAAGGCCACCCGGCGCAGGGCGTCGCGGCTGTAGCGGCGCTGGTTGCCGGAGGTGCGGCGGCTGCTGATCAGGCCCTTGGTCTCGTAGAAGTGGAGCGCGGAGACGGCCGCGCCGCTGCGGGCGGACAGCTGGCCGACGGTGAGTTCATGGATTTTCTCGGGAATCTGCGGCACGAGGCCGAGGGTAGTCGGCCCTGCCGGAATCCGTTGACAGATACATGCGGTCCCCGCATGCTGAGCAAGCGCTTATTCGTCCTGGGAGAGGGAGAGGCATGGCCGAGCCGAAGATCTTCACGTCCGCCGAGGAACTGCGCGCCGGAATCGGCCGTCCGCTCGGTCCGAGCGGATGGCTGGAGGTGGACCAGAAGCGGATCGACCTGTTCGCCGACGCCACCGGGGACCACCAGTGGATCCACGTGGACCCGGAGCGGGCCGCGTCCGGACCCTTCGGCTCCACGATCGCGCACGGCTATCTGACGCTGTCGCTGCTGCCGAGCCTCGTGCCGCAGATCATGCGGGTCGAGGGCATGCGGATGGGCATCAACTACGGCACGGACAAGGTCCGCTTCCCGGCGCCGGTGCCAGTCGGCTCCCGGCTGCGTGCCACCGCCGTGATCACCGACGTGACCGAGGCGGGCGGCGGCGTACAGGTCGCGGCGACGGTCACGGTCGAGCGCGAGGGCGGCGACAAGCCGGTGTGCGTGGCCCAGTCGGTGTCGCGGTACTACTTCTGAGGCGGTACGGCTTCGGAGGCCGGCCGTACTACTTCGGAGGCCGGCCGTACTATTTCGGAGCGGGCGCCGCGGCCGCGCCCACCATGCGCAGGACGAGGCCGGCGTAGAGCTCGCCGACCTCCTCCGGCGTGCGGCGGCCGGCGGCGTTGAACCAGCGGGCCACGTCGATGCACAAGGACAGGACGGCGAGCGTGGTGCCGGGGATGTCCGGAACCTGGAACTCCCCCGCCGCCACGCCGTCGGTGAGGATCCGGCGCACCACGGCATCGCTCTGCCGGCGCAGTGCCACGATTTCGGAGCGGTGCTCCGGAGCGAGGGCTTCGAGCTCGTACTGGACCACGCGCGCGGTGGTGTGGTGCGCCGCGTGCCACAGCACGAAGGACCGAACGGCCGCACCGAGCCGGTCGGCCGCGGATCCCGGGCCGGCGGCCGCGGTCTCCAGGATGTCGAGCGCCTTGTCGTGGCCGATCCGGCTGATCCGGTGGAGCAGCTCTTCCTTCGTCTTGTAGTGGATGTAGAGCGCGGCGGGGCTCATGCCGGCCCGCCCGGCGATGTCACGCGTGGTGGTGGCGTGGTAGCCGCGCTCGGCGAACGCCTCGACGGCGGCGATCAGCAGCCGCCGCGCGGCGTCGGGGGTGACCTCCGACCACGGCCGGTAGCCGCCCGTCGTCTCCGCCGCGCTGTCCATCGCTCGCCCACCTTCTCGTCACTGTCGGAAGGAATACCTTACCGGAGGGTGAGCAAGCGCTTAGCGCCTTGTGGTGAGCGACGGGCGGGCCGAGGGGCCGGGCCCGGAAGGGCCGGCGGGGTCAGAAGGCGGAGACCCCGGTGCGGGCGCGGCCGATCAACAGCTTCTGTATCTGGCTGGTCCCCTCGTACAGGGTCATCACGCGGGCGTCGCGCAGCAGCTTGCCCGCCGGGTACTCGTCGATGTAACCGTAACCGCCGTGCACCTGGAGGGCGTTGCCGGCGGCGCGCACGGCCGCCTCGGAGGCGAAGAGCTTGGCGGTGGACGCCTCGGTGGCGAAGGGCCGGCCGCGGTCGATCAGGTCGGCCACCCGCCAGGTCAGCAGGCGGGCCGCGTCCACGTCCACCGAGATGTCGGCGATCAGCTCCTGGACGAGCTGGTGGTGGGCGATGGGCCTGCCGAACTGCTCGCGGCCGGCCGCGTACGAGACGGCCGCGTCCAGTGCCGCCTGGGCGATGCCGACGCACCCGGCGGCGACCGACATCCTCCCCTTGGCCAGGGCGGACATCGCCACCGAGAAGCCCTTGCCCTCCGGGCCGAGCATCGCGGAGGCGGGAACGCGGACCCGGTCGAGGACGAGTTCGGCCGTGGCCTGGCCGCGCAGCCCGAGCTTGCCGTGGATCTCGCGGCGGGCGAAGCCGGGGGTGTCGGTGGGGACGAGGAAGGCGGAGATCCCGCGGTGGCCGGGCCGCCCGCCCGTGCGGGCGAAGACCAGGGCGAGGTCGGCCCAGGTGCCGTTGGTGATGAACATCTTGCTGCCGGTGAGGACGTACGCGTCCCCCTCGCGTTCGGCACGGGTGGTCAGGGCGGCGGCGTCGGAGCCGGTGCCGGGCTCGGTCAGGCCGAAGCAGCCGAGCGCGTCGCCGGAGCAGAGACGGGGCAGCCAGGCGCGCTTCTGCTCCTCGGTCCCCCAAGCGGCGAGGGTCTTGGCGACCAGGCCGAGGGAGACGGAGACGATGCCGCGCACGGCGGAGTCGCCACGGCCGAGTTCCTCGGTGACGAGCACGTAGGCGAGGTGGTCCCCGCCGGAGCCGCCGTACTCCTCGGGGACGGTCAGGCCGAGGAAGCCGAGGGCGCCGAGCTTCTTCACGATGGCCCGGTCCACGCTCTCGGCGCGGTCCCACTCGGCGGCGTACGGGGCCACCTCACGGGTCGTGAACTCGCGGGCGAGGCTGCGCACCGCGGCCTGCTCCGCGCTGAGCTCAAGGTTCACCGGGCACCTCCGGGGGTGGTGGGTGGGGCGGCGGCAGCATCGGAGCGCGGCAGGCCGCCGAGCCTTTAACTAGCAGCGGTAGTTTCGGGTGGGCAGGCCCTACTATGTGGCGCATGGCCAGACCGCGCAAGCCCCTGCTCAGCCGCGACCGCATCGTGGAGGCGGCGGGCGCCCTGGTGGACGCGGAGGGGCTGGAGGCCGTCTCCACGCGCCGGCTGGCGGCCGCACTGGGCGTCAGCGGCCCCTCCCTGTACAACCACTTCCGCACCAAGGACGAGATCCTGGACGCGGTGGCCGACGCGGTGAGCGCGCGGGTCGACCTGTCGGCGTTCGAGGGCCCGGCGGGGGTCGGCCCGCACTGGCGGGAGGCGCTGCGGGCGTGGGCGCACTCGTACCGGGACGCGCTGGCCGACCACCCCAACATCGTGCCGGTACTGGCGCGCGGCCCGGGGCGACGCCCGGCGGGGCTGCGGCTGGCGGACGCGGTGTTCGGGGCCATGACGGCAGCCGGTTGGCCGCCCGCGCAGGCGACGCGGATCGGGGCTCTGATGCGGTACTTCATCCTGGGCTCGGCGATGGGGTCCTTCGCCCGGGGTTTCGTGGACGACGAGGCCGCGTACGACCCGGCGGACTACCCCCACCTGGGCCAGGCCCATCTGCTGGCCGAGCGGCAGCGCGAGGTGGACGAGGGCGCGTTCGAAACGGGCCTGACCGCCCTGCTGGACGGCCTGGCCCTGCAGTACGAGGCCCTGACCGCGCGGCAGGCGGACTGACGCGCGACCGGGCCGGGACGTCGCCGCCGCGGCCGGAAGACCGCGGCCGGAAGACGACGGCGGCGGTCTTGCGGCGGCGATCTTGCGGCGGCGGTCTAGAACACGATGAGGGAGCGGCCGCCCTTGCCGGCCAGCATCGCGTCGAAGGCGCCGGGGATGCCGTCGAGGGTGATCCGGTCGGTGACCATCGAACCCAGGTCCAGGCGACCGGCGCGGACGTGCTCGGCCAGCACCGGCAGGTCGCGGGCCGGGTCACTGTTCCCGTAGACGCAGCCGGTGAGGGTGCGGGCGAAGTGGAACATCTCCAGGGCATGGAAGGTGACCTGCTGCTCCTTGCCGCCGATGCCGACGACGGTGGTGCGGCCGCCGCGGCGGGTGGACTCCCAGGCCGCACGGATGGATTCCGCCCGGCCCACGCACTCCACGGCGACGTCCGCGCCCTGCCCGCCGGTGAACCCCCGGATCTCCTTGGCGGTGGCGTCGGAGGCGAGGACGAACTCGGTGGCTCCGGCCGCGCGGGCCAGCTCCTCCTTGGCCGGGGAGACGTCGACGGCCACGACCGGGCCCGCGCCGGCGATCCGCGCGGCCTGCAGGGCGGCGAGGCCGACGCCGCCGACCCCGAAGACGGCGACGGACTCGCCGGCCCGCACCCGGGCACTGTGGTGGACGGCGCCGTATCCGGTGAGCACCGCACAGCCGAGCAGGGCGGCCTCGGCGAGCGGGATCCCGGCGGGTGCGGGCAGCACGCAGTTGGCCGCGACGACGGTCTCCTCGGCGAACGCCGCCACGTTGAGCCCCGGGTGCAGCGGCGTGCCCCCGGCGTCCTGGGCGTAGACGGCGCCCACCCCGGTGAGGGCCTTCGCGCAGAGCCAGACCTCGCCGATCGAGCAGTGGTGGCACTCCCCGCAGGACGGGGACCAGTTGAGCACCACGTCGTCGCCGGGTGCCACATGGGTGACCCCCTCGCCCACGGCGATGACCGTGCCCGCGCCCTCGTGGCCGAGGACGGCGGGGACGGGGACGCGCATGGTGCCGTTGGTGAGGGAGAGGTCAGAGTGGCAGACCCCTGCTGCGGCGAGCCTCACCCGGACCTGCCCCGGACCGGGATCGGGCAGCACGATCTCCCGTATCTCCAGGGGGGCTCCGACGGCGGGCAGGATGGCGGCGCGGACCATGGTCGATTCCGTCTCTCGGGCTCGGAGGTGGGGCGGGTGGCGGGCGGGAGCCGGCGGGTCAGAACTGCAGGGACTTGGTCTGGAGGTACTCCGCCAGACCGTGCGGGCCGAGCTCGCGCCCCACACCGGACTGCTTGTAACCGCCGAACGGCGCGAGCAGGTTGAAGCGGCCGCCGTTGATGTCCACCTGGCCGGTGTCCATGCGGCGGGCGAAGGCGACCGCGGTCTCCTCGTCCGCCGCCCAGACGGCGCCGCCGAGTCCGTACACGGTGCCGTTGGCGATGCGCAGGGCGTCGTCCTGGTTCTCGTACGGGAGGATCGACAGCACCGGGCCGAAGATCTCTTCCTGGGCGATGGTCATCTCGGGCGTGACGTCGGCGAAGACGGTCGGGGCGATGTAGTACCCGCCCTCGTGCGGCGCGTCCGTGCCACCGGCGACGAGGCGGGCGCCCTCCTCGATGCCCTTGGCGATGTATCCGCGTACGCGGTCGCGCTGCTTGGCGTTGACCACCGGGCCGAGGCGGGTGCCCGGTTCGCGGGGGTCGCCGCAGGGGTACGTGGCGACGGCGGCGGCGGCGAGCGAGACCGCCTCCTCGTACTGGTCGCGGTGGACGAGCATCCGCGTGAGCGCGTTGCAGCTCTGGCCGGAGTTGTTCATGACGTGGCCCACACCCGCCGCTACGGCCTTGGCCAGGTCGGCCCCGGGCAGGATGACGTTGGCCGACTTGCCGCCGAGCTCGAGGGCGACGCGCTTGACGGCGGCACCGGCCACGGCACCGATCTGCTTGCCGACCGCGGTGGAGCCGGTGAAGGAGACGAGATCGACCCCTTCGTGCGCGGCCAGCGCCTGCCCGGCGACCGGGCCGGCCCCGGTCACCAGGTTGAACACGCCGGCCGGGATGCCCGCCTCGTGCACGGCTTCGGCGAAGAGCTGTGCGGTCAGCGGGGTGTCCTCGGCCGGCTTGAGGACGAGGGTGCAGCCGGCGGCGAGAGCGGGCGCCACCTTGGCAACGATCTGGTGCAGCGGGTAGTTCCAGGGCGTGATGGCCCCGACGACTCCGACCGGCTCCAGCAGCACCGTCGAGTTCCCGATCCGCTCCTCGAAGGCGTACGAGGCCCCCAGCTCGGCGAAGGAGGAGGCGACCGCGATCGGCGCCCCGACGTGGACCATCTCGGAGAAGCCCACCGGGGCGCCGAGCTCGGCGGTGACGATCTCGGTGAACTCGGCCTTGCGGGCGACCAGTACGTCGCGCAGGGCCCCGATCAGGGCCGCGCGCTCGGCCGGGGGCGTGGCCGCCCAGCCGGGGAGGGCCGCACGGGCGGCCCGTACGGCCGCGTCCACGTCCTCGGCGGTGCCCGCCGGGACCCCGCCGATGATCTGCTCGTCGGCGGGGTTGACGACCTCGATCCGGTCGCGACCGGCCGCGGGCCGCCATTCGCCGGCGATGTACATCCCGTCGTGGGCCTTCATGCCATTCCTCCCGAGCACGCACGAGCGCGTAGAACCTGACCTCGCGTGGACACCCTACAAACCGGCGTCGGCGGATTTCCGGGCGCCGGGCTCGGACCCGGTCAGATGATGCCGAAAAGCATCCCCGCCCCGAGGACGACGAGGGAGGTGAGCGCCGCCCATTTCACGGTGAAGCGGGTGTGGTCGCCGAACTCGACCTTGGCCATGCCGACGAGGACGTAGACGGCCGGAACCAGCGGGCTGGACATGTGCAGGGCCTGGCCGACAAGGGAGGCACGGGCGATCTCCAGCGGGGAGACGCCGTGCGCGGCGCCGGCCTCGGCGAGGACGGGCAGCACGCCGAAGTAGAAGCCGTCGTTGGACATGAAGTAGGTGAGCGGCAGGCTGAGCAGACCGGTCACCAGGGCCATGTGCGGGCCCATGCCCTCGGGGACGGCGTCGACGAGCCAGTCGGCCATGTGCTTGACCATGCCGGTGCCGCTGAGGACGCCGGTGAAGACGGCGGCCGCGAAGACCATGCCGGCGACGTTCAGGACGTTGTCCGCATGGGCGGCGATCCGGGCCTTCTGGTCGGGCATGTGCGGGAAGTTGACGGTGAGGGCGAGGGCTGCGCCGAGGAGGAAGAGCACCGGGATGGGCAGCAGCTCCATGATCATCGCGGTGAGGAGAGCGATGGTGAGGCCGGCGTTGAACCAGTAGAGACGGGGGCGGAGGGTCGGCCGGAGGGGGTCGAGCCCCTGGAAGCCGCCGTCCTGCGGCCCGTCGGCGGCCGCGGTGTCGCCGCCGGAACCGGGGGTGGTGGCGGGCCCGGGGCCGTCGGCGGCCCCGGAGCCCGGACCGGGGTCGGCACCGGCACCGGCACCGGCACCGGCACCGGCACCGGCATGAGCGTGGGTATGGGTGTGGGTGTCGGTCCGGGCGTCTCCGGATCCCTTGCCGACGGCGACCAGGTGCTGCCCCGCCGCGTCGGCGTCGGCGCGCTCCGCGTCGGCGTCGGCGTCGGCGCGCTCCGCGTCGCCGGGGATCACCAGCGTGCCGACCCGGCGGCGTTCCTTCAGCCCGAGGACGTAGGCGAGGACGAACACGCAGAGCAGGCCGACCGCCAGGGCGGGGATCATCGGCACGAAGATGTCGGCGGCGTCGAGCTTGAGGGCAGTGGCGGCCCGTGCCGTGGGGCCGCCCCAGGGCAGGGTGTTCATGACGCCGTTGGCGGTGGCGGCGACGCCCGTCATGACCACGAGGCTGAGGCCGAGCCGCTTGTAGAGGGGGTACATGGCCGAGACGGTGATCATGAAGGTGGTCGAGCCGTCACCGTCGAGGGAGACGATCGCGGCGAGGACCGCGGTGCCGACCACGACGCGCAGGGGATCGGCCTTGCAGAAGCGCAGGATGCCGCGCACGATCGGGTCGAACAGGCCGACGTCGATCATCAGGCCGAAGTAGACGATGGCGAACATCAGCATGGCGGCGGTCGGCGCGAGTTTGCCGACGCCTTCGATGACGTAGTCGCCGAGGTGGGCGCCCTTGCCTGCGAACACGCAGAAGAGCGCGGGGATGAGGACGAGCGCCGCGATGGGCGACATTTTCTTCATCATGATCAGGACCAGGAAGGTGGCGATCATGGCGAAGCCGAGGAAGGTCAGCATGCAGGGAACGTAGGGGGCGCCTCCGGAGCCCAACAAGACGTCCACGTGTGAGCAATACGAGCAAAACCCCAGCTCAGGGCAGGGGCGTGAGGTCGACGGGGAACCCGTTGAGGACAGCCGTGCCGGACAGCGGGTCGAGCAGGGTGCCGTCGAGGAGCTGGTTGACGTTGGCGCCGGGCGCTGCGGCGGCCACGGACAGGCGGGCGCCGTCGCGGTCGTGTCCCCAGCCGTGCGGGAGGCTCACCACGCCCGTGCGGACGGTGTCGGTCACCTCGACCGGGACCTCCAGGCTGCCGCCGTCGGCGGTGAGCAGGGCGCGGCCGCCCTCGGTGAGGCCGAGCCGCTCGGCGTCCAGGGGATTCACCTGGAGCGTGCAGCGGTTGGAACCTCCGGTGAGGGCCGGGACGTTGTGCAACCAGCTGTTGTTCGACCGCAGGTGGCGGCGGCCCACGAGCACCAGGGCGGCGGGGCGTTCGGTGAGCGCCGCGCGCAGTCGGGGCAGCTCGGCCGCGATCGGGGCGGGCAGCAGCTCGATCCTGCCGCTGCGCGTCTTCAGCACGCCCGGGAGCCGGGGGCGCAGCGGGCCCAGATCGATGCCGTGCGGGTGCGCGAGCAGCTGCTCCAGGCCCAGCCCCTCGCCGGGCAGCCCCTCGTTACCCGACCCCTCGCTGCCCGACCCCTCGTTGCCCGGCCGTTCGCCAGGGGCTGCCCCGACCCCCGTGGAGACATCTCCCGCGATGCCGAACAGGTCGCCGTACGGCCCGAGTCGGAGCATCAGGTCGAGCCGCCGCTCGGCGCCGCTCTGCCCGGTGAGCAGCCCGGCGAGGCGCGCCGGGTCCTGCCCGTGCAGCGGTGAGTGCCGGTCGGCGGTCTCCTGGGCGAGAGCGGCCAGGATGACCGGCTCGTCGACCGCGGCAGCGGCGTCGGGGACGGTGGCACCGTGCAGGCCTGCGACGGCGAGGACGAGGCGGGCGTGGATCTCGCACTCGTCGAGCAGTCCTGCCCCCAGCGGGACGGCGGCGCGGGTGTAGCGGGCCTGGTTGCGGATGGCGAAGCCGTTGAAGGCGAAGTCGTGGTGCGCGCTCTGCGAGGGCGGCGGGGGCGGCAGCACGACGTGGGCGTGGCACGAGGTTTCGTTCAGGTACGGGTCGACGCTGACCATGAAGTCGAGCCCGGCCAGGGCCGCGTCGAGGCGCCGCCCGTCGGGGGCGGACAGGACCGGGTTCGCGGCGATGGCGACCACGGCTCGGATCCTGCCCTCCCCCGGCGTTTCGATCTCCTCGGCCAGGGCGGCGATGGGCAGTTCGGACTTGGCCTCGGGGTGGCCGCTGACCCGGCTGTGCCAGCGGCCCACGGCGAAGCCCTTGCCGGGGCCCGCGGGGCGGGGCCGCGGGCCGGCGGCCGGGAGCGGGAAGAGGGCGCCACCCGGCCGGTCCAGGTTGCCGGTCAGGATGTTGAGTACGTCGACGAGCCAGCTGGCGAGGGTGCCGTACGCGACGGTGCAACTGCCGATCCGCCCGTACACGGCGGCGGTGGGCGCGGCCGCCAGCTCGCGGGCGAGGGTGCGGATCTCGGTGGCCGTGAGGTCGCAGGCGGGCGCGACGGCCTCGGGGGGAAAACTCCCGAGCGCGTCGGCGAGTTCCCCGAGGCCGAGGAGGTGTTCCCCGAGGGCACCGGGGGCGGCGAGCCGCTCGGCGAGCAGCGTGTGCGCCAGGGCCGCCAGGAGCAGGGCGTCGCTGCCGGGGCGGGGCGCGAGGTGGCGGTCGGCGAGGCGGGCGGTGCGGGTGCGGCGCGGGTCCACGACGACGAGGGTGCCCCCGCGGGCACGCAGGGCCTTGAGCCGGCCGGGGAAGTCGGGGGCGGTGCAGAGGGAGCCGTTGGACTCGACGGGGTTGGCGCCGATGAGGAGCAGGAAGTCGGTGCGGTCGAGGTCGGGAACCGGGATGGCGAAGGGGTCGCCGAAGAGGAGCCCGCTGGAGACGTGCTTGGGCATCTGGTCGAGGGTGCTGGCGGTGAAGAGGTTGCGGGTGCCGAGGGCTTTGAGGAGCAGGGGCGGGTAGAGGGCGCCGGCCATGGTGTGGACGTTCGGGTTGCCGAGGACGACGCCGACGGACTGGGCCCCGTACTCCTGCACGAGGGCCGGAAGTGCGGTGGCGACGGCCTCGAAGGCCTCGTCCCAGCCGGCTTCGCGGAGCCGTCCGCCGCGGCGGAGGAGAGGGGTGCGCAGCCGGTCGGGGTCGGAGTCGAGCGCGCCGAAGGCCGCTCCCTTGGGGCAGATGAAGCCGCGGCTGAAGACGTCGTCGCGGTCCCCGCGGGCGCCGGTGACGGCGGCCCCGTCGATGGTGAGGGTGAGGCCGCAGGTGGCTTCGCAGAGGGGGCAGATGCGCAGGGCGGTGCGGGGCATGGGCCCTCCAGGGGCGTCAGGCTGCGGCACGGGCACGCGGGAGCACCGAGCATACCGACCGGTAGGCAGGTCGGGGAGATCCGCGCGGGCGGAAGTCCCGGACGGCCCGCCGGGGCGCGTCGACGGGTTCAGTCCAGGACGCGCGCGAGGTAGGCGTGCATCATGGCGCGGATCTCCGCCACGATCGCCGGATCACCGGCCGGGTCGGCCCGGAAGGCCAGCTTGGTCAGTGCGTCCGTGGCCTCGACGGCGACGAGGACGGCCCGTTCCAAGTCCGGGTCCGGGCTCAGGCCCAGGTGGCCGCCGAGGAGTTCCGTGAGGCGTACGGAGACCAGCCGGTTGGGGTCGGCGGCGGGGCCCTCCTCGGGCGGGGCGGGCACGCCGAAGTCGACGAGCGCGAAACCCGGGACGGTCCGTTTCATGGCCAGGTACTCGTCGAGTACGGCGTCGACGACCGGCCGCCAGTCGTCGGCCGGGAGGTCGGCGAGGAGCTCCGCGATGGTGTCGGTGTAGCGGTCCAGGTTGCGGTGGGCGAGAGCGATGGCCATGGCGCGCTTGTTGCCGAAGAAGCGGTAGACCGAGCCGATCGGAACGCCGGCGCGCAGGGCCACGGTCCGGGTGCTGAGGTTCTCGTACCCGGTCTCGTCGAGGAGTTCGGCGCAGGCGTCGAGGATCCGGGCGAGCCGTTCGGCGCTGCGCTGCTGGACGGGCGTACGGCGCAAGGGGTGGGTGGGCGGCACGGGGTCCATCATGCCGCTCCGGGCGCGTGGTTTCAGCCGTCGCGCCGGGTGCGGTTCCGCGCGGCCTCAGTTCAGCAGGAGGCCGATGCCGCCCAGGGTGTACGTGATCATCAGCGCGAGCATGGGGAGCTGTCCGGTCACGGCGCGGTGCGGCGGGAAGAGGCGTACGGCACGGTCGTGGGCGGCGACGACACCGAGGACGTGGCCGGTGACGACGGCGATGAGCTGGAGGGCGGCGAGACCTCCGGATCCCAAGGGGGGCAAGGGATCGGGGCCGTTGTCAGTGCCGAGTGCCATGCTTACCGTGCGTGGTCCTTCGGTCACGAGGAGGGAGAAGTAATGGGCGGTGAGATAGCCGAGCGCGATCGGCACGAGTGAGTGCGCGAAGGCGGTGAGCGGTCCGGGGTGCGGGCCGCTGACCAGGCGGGTGGCCGCCGCGCACAGGCAGTAGAGGGTGGCGACGAGGGCGACGGAAGCGAGCAGTCCGAGGGTGGCCGTGGGGGTGCGGCCCAGGGGGGAGGTCTGGAGGGTGTCGATCCACGCGGGGTGGTCGCTGAAGCCGTCGTAGGCGGTGGAGCCGAGCAGGACGCAGACGGTGGCGACGAGTCCGGGCCGCTCGGGCGTCGCGTCGAGTCCGTGGAAGGGGTTGCGGAGCACGAGACGGCCGTCGTTGCGGCGGCCGAGGGGGGAGAGCCGGGCCAGGAGGGCGGAGTACGCCTCGAAGGCGTCCCCGTCGTCGAACCAGCGCTCGCCGAAGCGGGCGGCGGGCGCGAGGTGGGCGCCGGTGTAGGCGGCGAGGGCGATCAGGAGGGATGTGGTGGATGCGGGATCGGGAGCGGCGAGTTCGAGCCAGGTGAAGCCGAACAGCCCGGCGGCGGCAGGCCATTGGCCGAGCCGGGCGGGGAGGGGGGCGGGCCGGCGCGGAGTCAGCCGCATGCGGTGCAGCAGCCGGTGCAGGGTGCGCAGCGGGTTGAGGAGGCGCCAGACGGGACCGAGGAGAAGGGAGGCCGGTACGAGGCCGACCCAGAAGAGGACGTAGACGGCACCGGGAGCGGGGTTGCGGTCGGGGTCGTCGGGGGCGAGGAGGAGGGAGGCGAGCAGGGCGAGGAAGGCGGCGAGGCCGATCCCGCGGAGGGCGGCGCGGGTCGCGGGCGCGTCGGCGATCCGCTGGGGGCCGGCCGGCAGGGCGAGGCCGGACCGGTCGCCGCGGAACCGGGAGGAGGACCACAGCAGGCCAAGAGCGAGGAAGGAGACGAAGAGTGCGGTGAAGGCGCCGGCGAACGCGTAGAAGGGAGAGATCGGGAGATCGTGCTGGGAGCCGATGCCGTGCGCGAGCGCGGTGAGCCGGTCCGCGGCGGCCGGGTCCGGGACCACGTCCCGGCCGCCGGGGACGGCGCCCGGCCAGGTCACCGCCTGCGGATCCGGAGCCGGAGGCGGGGACAGGGGCGGGGTCATCGGACGAGGAGCTGGGTCAGCACGAGACGGGACTCGTGGGTCTCGACCTCGAACAGGCCCGTGCGGTCGGCCGTCAGGACCAGGGTGGCCTCCTGGCCTGCCGGCAGGGTGAGTTCCTTGTCGTATCCGTGGACGTGCAGGGTGTCCGCGCGGTCACTGGTGACGCGCAGGGCGACGCGCTCGCCGCGCTTGAGCTCGGTGCGGCCGGGGGCGGGCACGACCTTGCCGTCCCGGACGGTGATGGTGACCGTGCGGTCCGCAGGCGCGGGAGCGGATGCGGGCGGGGGCCCGGGCGGGGGTGCCGGGTGACTGTGGCCCCCGGACACGCCCGGGGCGGTGGCGGAGAGCTGGGCGGTGCCCTCGACCGGCTTTCCGGCGATCGCCCAGGCGGTGTGGTCGTCCGCGTAGAGGCGGACGGTGAGGGTGTGCGGGCCTTCGGGCACCTGTGACGCGGGCAGGTGGTACCAGGGGCCGTAGAGACGGGCCAGCTTGCGGCCGTCGAGCTCCAGGTGGGCGTGGCCCGCGCCCGGGAGGGCCGCACCGCCGGCGCTGCCGGGGGTGAACCGGAAGTTCTCCACCGTCAGCTGGAGGTTCCAGCCGTCCTCGGAGTCGGGGTGGGCGGCCATCCGCACCTGGGGCGCGCCCTCGGCGGGGACCTCGCGGAGGCGGTGACCGGTGCCGTCGCGGACGTCGAGCAGCGTCCCGGCGGAGCCGGTGGCCTGCTCGTGGCTGGTGCCGGGCTTGTGGTGGGTCGTGGCCCGGCCTCCGCAGCCCATCACGGCGCTGCCGAGCAGCATCCCGACGGCGAGCAGCACCGCGCGCCGCCGAAACCGGCGCCGAGCCCCCACCGCCGCGGCCCGACCGCCCGCCGACCGCTGCCCGACGCCTGCACCCCGGCCCTGCGCCGCCCCGCCGCCACCGCCCGCCGGCACGGCCCACACGGCCCCGCCGCCCTCTCCTGCCGACTGCCGCAGGGGCTCCGCCCTTCCGCCCTGCTCCTCCGCGCCCGACCGGCCGACCCGTGCCTCCCCGCCCGCGCCCGTGGCCCGGGCGGGACCGCCGAGCCGGCGGTGCCGGCCCGTCCGGCCGACGTCGGGCGGGCCTGACGGGGCTGAGGCCGAGGCGCCGCCAACCGACCTGAGGGGGTCCACACACCGGGGGCGGGCACCCCGGTCGTCCCTCGCGGCGCCCGGAGCGGTTGCGGCAGGGCGGTCGGAGAGTTCGGAGGGGGCTGCGGGGTGGGTGGTCACTGCGGTCTCCTGGGGTCGGGGCGCTTGGGCGGGCCGGGGTGCGATGTGCGTGCGCCCGTCTCGTCGACTTGGCCTGCGGGCCGGGCGGGGGCGGCGTGTGGGCCTGGGCTGGGTCTCGGCCTCCTGGCGGATGGCTCGGCAGTGGTGCAGGGGTGCGGTGGCGGCCGGCCCGGCCGGGCTGGGGCTGCGGCCCGGCCGGATCCGCTTCGGCGGGCTGTGCGCGGCAGGTGGTGGTCCTGCCTCGGCGGGGGCGGGTGCGGGGTCGGTGGGGTTCCCGCGGCGAGCTGTGAGCGGGAGTCCCTCGCCGGTGGCTGGGCGGTGGTGCTGTGCGGCGAGGCCCGGCGGGGGACCCCCCGGGGTGCGGCCCGGTAGGCGGCGGCTCGGCGGGATGCGGGTGGGCGGGGCCTCCCGGCGGCGGGTGCGGGCGGGCCGGTCTGGACGCCGCCCGGCGGCGGGCGCGGGCGGGCCGGTCTGGACGCCGGGCGGCGGGCGCGGGCGGGCCCGGCCCGGGCTGGGCGGCCGTCAGGCGGGGGCGGCCCGGCCCGGACGCTGGGCGGCCGTCAGGCGGGGGCGGGGGTGGCGGCGGGGGCGGGGGTTGGGGGTGGCTCGGGGGTGGTGGGGCGGCGGGTGGAGGCGGCGGCGGCCCAGAGGATCCAGACGGCGGCGGTCAGGGCACGGGCCCAGGCGGGGCCGACCGGGGTCCAGGGGATCATCAGGACGGCCTTGTCGAAGGCGTCGAGCAGGGTCAGCCCCGCCAGGAGCAGGGTGAGCCGCGCCAGCCAGGGGCGGTCGGCGCGCAGGGCGAGGCCGGCGCCCGTCCACCACAGGCCGAGCAGGAGCAGGGCCAGTGCCGGGACGGCGGTGGGGGTGAGCGGGCCGGTGGAGCCGGCCACGTCCAGGGCCAGCCCGGCCAGGCCGAGCAGCGAGGCCGCAGTGCCCAGGCGGGAGTGCCTCAGGCGGCGCCACCACAGCACCCCGCCGACCAGCAGCAGCACCACGGCCGCGGCCAGCGCGATCTGGGTCTCCACCCGGGCCGGGCCGCGCGCCCCGTACCAGTCGCAGCCGGCCGGGAGCCTGCGGGCCTGCACGTTGTAGTCGGCGCAGACGAGCAGCTGGGCGAGTTTCACCGGTTCGCCGATCAGCCGGGCCGAGCCGCCGGACACGTCACCCCGGCGCTCCCCGCACTCCGGGAGCGTGCCCGGGGTGGAGCCGTCGGGGCCGGGCTGCCAGCAGTTGCCGCGGCCCTGGCCGTCCCACCAGACGTCCATGCCGTTGGGGCGGACGGTGCCGGACTTGTCCCTGCCGAGCACGTTCGCGGCGTACCGGTTGTGGTGCGAGGTGTCGGTCTGCTTGGACCATGCCCGCTCGCCCCGGATGAAGGCGGGCACGGCCGAGAGGAAGAAACCGGCGCGTCGGTGCGCGTACACCCAGTTCTGCTCGTAGACGTTCCAGTTGCCGCCCGCGGTGATGATGCCGGTGCCCGGCGGCATGGATATCTGCGGGCAGACCACGCCCTGCTCGTAGCCGCGCTCGATCGGCGGTTTGGCGCAGGTGCCGTCCGCCACGTGGCGGTAGTAGTCCTGGTTGTTGTCGTGGATCAGGTTCCGCTCGAACTTGGCGTGGTTCTGCGGGAGTCCGGGGTGTCCGGGGAAGGCGCTGTCCATCGAGGCGCCGCCCATGTTCTGGTCGAACTCGTTGTCGTGCACCCACACCGAGTCCCCGGCGGTGCCGGAGTAGCCGACCATGTTGTGGTGGCTGCGGCAGCCGGTGATCTCGATCGAGTAGCGGGGGACGTCGTAGCCGCGGCCGTCGTTGATGTCGGAGGCGCTGCCGGGGTAGATGCCGGAGTCGCCGTTCCCGTACGACTCGCAGTCCTTGTACAGCCCGTGGTCGCTGGCGAAGGTCAGGAAGCCGTACTCGTCGTTCCAGCGGGTCAGGACGTCGTCGATGACGAACCCGTCGGCGGCGAGGACGTACAGGGAGTTGAAGGTGGTGCGCTGGGCGGTGAAGTTGCGGAAGTAGATGCCGTCGGACTTGTCGGCGCGGATGGCGTTCAGCTTCTGGTACTTCGCGTCGACGATCACGTCCAGCCGGGTGGCGCCGGTGCCCTCGATCTGCAGGTTCTTCTTGCCGAGGATGGCGACGAGGTTCTGGTTGTGCGGGCAGCGCGCCTGCTGCTCGTAGGACAGGATCTGGTAGCCGAGCGCGGAGGCGGGGGCCTTCAGGACGGCGCACTCCCCCGCCGGCTGCGGCAGTGACGGCTCCTCCTCGTACAGGCCGGGGAGGATCGCGATGTTCATGCCGGGCCGGTCGACGGCGTCGACGGCTTCCTGCAGGTGCCGGTAGCCGGTGTTCTCGCACCGCTCGTACAGGCTGAGGTTGCGCTGCCGCAGCGCTTCGGGGAACGCGGCGATCCGGCGTTCGAAGGCGGGCCGGTCGGATTTGCACACGATCAGGTCGGGCTCGGCCGCGCGGTACTGCGGCACGGATCCGGAGCCGTCTGGGAAGGTCACGGGGCGCTCCTCGTGCGCGCGGGCGGCGGGCGCGGCCGCGAGGAGGGCCAGGAAGGGCAGGAGGAGAGCCAGGAGGAGGGCGGGGACGGCGGTGAAGCGGGGCGTGGGACGGGGCGTGAGGCGAGGCGTGGGACGGGGCGTGAGGTGGGGGGTGCGGAGGGCAGCGGCGGGGGCGGTCCGGGGCGCCGCCGGCACGGCTGGGAACCTGCGGTTCCTCGGGGTCCACGACATGCGCGCGAGAGTAGAGCAATGTTCATGTTTTGTGAGCCCCCGCGACACGCCCAATCTCCGGCACCGTCCCCGCCCCGCGACGCAGAGCGCCATTGACGCACACGGGCGCGGAATCCTACTGTCAGCCATAGGATTCCTTCGACAGAGTGGAAGCAGCCATGAGCGAGCAGGCCAGGAAGACGGCCGAGGCCCTGGACTACCTCACCGGGTTCGGCAACGAGCACAGCTCGGAGGCCGTACCCGGCGCCCTCCCCGCAGGCCGCAACTCGCCCCAGCGCGCCCCCCTCGGCCTGTACGCGGAGCAGCTCAGCGGCAGCGCGTTCACCGAGCCGCGCAAGCACAACCGCCGCTCGTGGCTCTACCGGATCCGCCCCTCGGCCGCGCACCCGCCGTTCACCCGGATCGACAACGGCGCCCTGCGCACCGCCCCCTTCACCGACGCCCCGGCCGACCCCAACCGCCTGCGGTGGAACCCGACGCCCGACCCGGCCCCGGGCACCGACTTCCTCTCCGGCCTGTGGACGCTCGGCGGCAACGGCGACGCCACGCAGCGCTCCGGCATGGCGATCCACCTCTACTCCGCCAACGCCGACATGACGGACCGGGTGTTCAGCGACTCCGACGGCGAGCTGCTGATCGTCCCCGAGCGCGGCGGCCTGCTGCTGCGCACCGAGCTGGGCCTGCTCGCCGCGGAGCCGGGCGAGGTGGCCCTGATCCCGCGCGGCGTCCGCTTCCGCGTCGAGCTGCTCGACGACACCGCCCGCGGGTACGTCTGCGAGAACTACGGCCGCCCCTTCGAGCTGCCGGACCTCGGCCCGATCGGCGCCAACGGCCTGGCGGCCGCCCGGGACTTCCGGGCGCCGGTGGCGGCGTACGAGGACGAGGACCGCCCGACCGAGGTGGTCAACAAGTTCTGCGGCAACCTGTGGTCCGCGACGTACGACCACTCCCCGCTGGACGTGGTCGCCTGGTACGGCACGCACACCCCGTACGTCTACGACCTGCGCCGCTTCAACGTCCTGGGCTCCATCAGCTACGACCACCCGGACCCGTCGATCTTCACGGTGCTGACCTCGCCCTCCGACACCCCGGGCCTGGCGGGCGTGGACTTCGTGGTCTTCGCGCCGCGCTGGCTGGTCGGCGAGGACACCTTCCGCCCGCCGTACTTCCACCGCAACGTGATGAGCGAGTACATGGGCCTGATCGAGGGCGCCTACGACGCCAAGGCGGAGGGCTTCGTCCCCGGCGGCGGCTCCCTGCACAACATGATGTCGGCGCACGGCCCGGACCGGGAGACCTTCGACAAGGCCAGCGCCGCCGAGCTGAAGCCGCAGAAGATCGAGGACGGGCTGGCCTTCATGTTCGAGACCCGCTGGCCGATCGCCGTCACCGCCCAGGCGGCCGGCGCCGGCCACCTCCAGCCCGCGTACGACGATGTCTGGCAGGGGCTGGAGCGCCACTTCCGCGCCTAAAATGCCCCCGGACCCTCCCCCGGCGCCCGCCGCGGGGGGAGGGACCGGACACCCCGACGCCCCGTCCGTACGGAGACCGACCGTGACCGCCTTCGCTCCCGATTCTCTGGTGCTCAACCGGAAGCTGCCGCTCTGGTACCAGGTGTCACAGTCGCTGCGCGCCTCGATACTGGGCCGCACCCCGGACGCCTCGCTGCGCCTGCCCACCGAGGAGCAGCTCGCCGAGCACTACGGGGTGAGCGTGCTGACGATGCGCCAGGCGCTGAAGGAGCTGGAGGGCGAGGGGCTGATCAGCCGGCACCGGCGGCGCGGCACCTTCATCGAACCGGGTGCGCGGCGCGGGGCCCCGGTGCGGCTGCTGGGCTCGGTCGACGCGATCGTGGCGCAGCAGTCGGGCGACCGTACGACGGTGCTCGGCCGGGAGCGGACCCCGGTGTCCGGGGAGCTGCTGGAGCACTTCCCGGACACGGCGGAGGTGGTCACGTACCGGCGGCTGCGGCACGACGGCGAGAGCGGCGAGCCGACGAACTGGGCGGAGAACGCCGTCCGCGCCGAGATCGCGGCCGCGGTGGACCTGGAGGACCTGGCGCGCTGGCCGATGACCAAGGTGCTGCGCGATGTCGTCGGGGTGCGGATCAGCCGGATCACGGACACCGTGGAGGCGCGGCTCGCCGATCCGGAGACGGCCGAGCTGCTCCAAGTGCCGCTGCTGAGCCCGATCCTGCACTACACGGGCGTGACCTACGACGAGGAGGGCCGGGTCGTGGACGTGGCGCGGATCCGCTACCGGGGCGACCGGTTCTCGTTCACGGTGACCGTCGAGGCCCACTGACCCGAACACGGTCCCCGGGCACCCGCAGCGGCCGGTACACGGCCAGCAAGACGGGGCACGGCCCGGCACGGCCCGGTACGGCCGAGTAAGGCCCGGTACGGTCCGGTACGGCCCGGACCGGAGCACTACTTCTCGTCGTCGTCCGCGGTGCGCTCGCCCTCCGCCTGTGACGGGGTGGTGCGCATCGTGTCCGGGTGGTGGTGGGCCGCGTACTCCTTCTCGTCCATGTCCTCGTCGAGCCGCTCGCCCTCGGCCTGCGACGGAGTCGAGTATTCGTCGTACTGACTCATGACCACTCCCCGCATCCGTACATTCCGCATGTTTCCGTACATAAGGAGCGTAACGCTTAGGCCCGGGCACAGCTGCGCGGGCCGCCCGGCCCCTGCGGCGCCTCGCTACCATCTGCCGGGTGAGCGACGACGTACCGCTGCTGGACGATCTGATGCCCTGGGCCGTGAGCAGCCTGCGCCTGGGCCGCACCTGGGTCGCCGCCCCCGATCCGACAGCCCTGCGGACCCGCTGGTCGGCCCTGGTCGGGGCCGAAGGCGCCGAGCGGGAGCGGCTGTTCCGCCCGAGCCGGCTCCGGTCGACCACGACCGGGGCTGCCGCCCTGCCCGGCCAGCGCTCCGCCTCCACCGCCGGCTTCGCCGACGCGCCCGGCCCCTGCCCGGATCCGGTCCGGGTGCTGTACACGCCCTTCGACGAGCAGTGGCTGCTGCCCGACCAGCGACTCATCGACGCCTCCCGGCCGCAGCTGTGGCGGGTCCTGGACGAGCACCAGCTCTTCACCGTCGAAACCCCGACGGGCAACACGACGAACGACACGGCCGGCAACCCGGCGAACGGCGCGGGCGCGGGCGGTCTGCTCGTGACCCGGCATCTCCCGGCGGGCCGCCTGGGCGGGATCCGCCCGCTGTACCGCCGCCCCGGCGGCACCGAGCCGAACCTCGCGCCGGGCCTGCTGCCCCTGCTGGCCGAGCGGTACGGCGGCCCGGTCACGGCGCAGGACGTGCTGTGCTGGATCCTCGCGGCGGGCCGGCCGGGCCCGCGCGGCCACGAGGTACCGCTCACCGCCGACCCGGAGCGCTGGCGCGCCGGGCTGGATCTCGGCCGGCGGCTGCTCGCGGTCCGGCTGCGCGGGGTGGACGGCGGGGAGCCGCCCCGGCTGCCGGGCGGGCGGCGGCCGTACGTGCGCTCGGCGATCCAGGGCTGGCCCGAGGGGATCGACTGGGATCCGCAGTCCGGGACGCTGAGCCTCGGGTCCGGGACCGTGTCCCCGGTGCCGCGGACCGCCTGGGAGTACGAGGCGCCGGGCGCGCCCGCCGGGACCGGGGGCGCGGGGGCGGGCACGCGGGTGCTCCGGGCCTGGTTCGACGCCCGCTGCGCGCACCGGGACCCCGCCGCCGAGGGGCTGGAGGCGCTCGGCCCGACCGAGTGGCCGCAGGCCTGGACCTCGGAGCTGCTGGCCCTGGTGACCACCCTGGCTCTGCTGGCGGATCTGGCACCGGAGCGGGAGGCGTTCACGCCGGGGCCGTTGCTGGCCCGCGCCGGTCTGACGGCGGCGGGCGTGCTGCCGGCGCCGCACTGGTCGCGGCGGCCGGCGTCCGTACTGGACCACCAGGAGGAGGGCCCGGGCGGGCAGTTCGCCCTGCTCTGACCCGGGCCCGGGACCCGGGGGCTGCCCCCGGGACCGGGGCCGGCCCCGGGGATCCCGGGGCCGCCCGCCCTCAGGCGGTCTCCCAGCCCCCCAGCAGCCGGGTCATCGAGCGGTCGAACACCGCGCCCATGTCCGCGGCCGCCTCCGCCACCGGATACGCGTCCGCCAGCGCGGCCCCCAGCAGCGGGTACCGGCCGGTCGCGAGCGCCGTGCCGAGCCAGGCCGCGCGGACCGCGGCCTCCTCGGCCTCGCTCCAGGGCAGCGCGCGGGCCCGCTCGGCCATGGCGAGCTCCCCCGCCACGAACGTCGCCACCGAGCCGTTGACCGCGGCGATGAGCTCCAGCTTCTCCGCGCCCGGCAGGTGCAGCGGGGCCAGACAGGCGAAGCTGTGCTCCAGGTAGCGCAGGGCGTTCGGGCTGAACCCGTAGACCGGGGTCAGCAGCCGGGGGAGCCACGGGTGGCGGTGCATCAGCTGCCGGGTCTGGCGGGCCAGCGCCAGCAGGTCGGCCCGCCAGTCGCCGGTCGGGGCGGTCAGCTCGTACTCCCCGCTCACGGCGTCGACCATCAGCTCGTACAGGTCTTCCTTGCGGGGCACGTAGTTGTACAGGGACATCGTCCCCGCGCCGATGCCCGCGGCGACGCGCCGCATGGAGACGGCGTCGATCCCCTCCGCGTCGGCGATCCGCACCGCCTCGGCCGCGATCGACTCGCGGGTGTGGGCGGGCCGGGGTCCGCGGCCGGCGCGCTGCGGGCGGGTCCAGATCACTTCGGGTTCAGCGGGGCGCCCGCTGGGTGTCATCGGTCATCACCTCGCCACCATCGTAGTTACGTACATCGTACGTAGTGGCGTGGGGTGCCGTGCCCACCGGTCGTCCGGCCGGACGTCCCGCCGGTACGGGGGTGACAGGACCCGCCCTCACCCGGTAGGCATCGACTCATGGAACAGTCGCCCGAACCCCTGCCGCTGGACGGCATCACGGTCGTCGCCGTCGAGCAGGCCGTCTCCGCGCCCTTCGCCACCCGCCAGCTCGCCGACCTCGGCGCCCGGGTGATCAAGGTGGAGCGCCCCGACGGCGGCGACTTCGCGCGCGCGTACGACACGGCCGCGCACGGCCTCGCCTCGCACTTCGTGTGGGCCAACCGCGGCAAGGAGTCGATCGCGCTGGACCTGAAGGATCCGCGCGGCCTGGAGGTCCTGCACGACCTGCTCGACGGGGCCGACGTGTTCGTGCAGAACCTCGCGCAGGGTGCGGCGGCCCGGCTGGGGCTGGACTCGGCGGCGCTGTGCGCGCGGTACCCGCGGCTGGTCGCGGTGGACGTCTCCGGGTACGGCGCCGAGGGCCCGTACGCCCACAAGCGCGCCTACGACATGCTCGTGCAGTGCGAGGCGGGCCTGGTCTCGGTGACGGGCACGCCGGAGCAGCCCGTCAAGGCGGGCGTCCCGGCCGCGGACATCGCGGCGGCCATGTACGCCTTCTCGGGGGTCCTCGCGGCGCTGGTGCGGCGCGGGGTCACCGGGCGCGGGGGCCGGGTGGAGGTGTCGATGCTCGACGCGCTCGCCGAGTGGATGGGGCATCCGCTGCACCACACGATGCACGGCGGGCGGCAGCCGGCGCGGGCGGGGCTGGCGCATGCGGTGATCGCCCCGTACGACGCCTATCCGACGGCGGACGGCGACCGGGTGCTGCTGTCGGTGCAGAACGACCGGGAGTGGCGCCGGCTCGCCGAGCAGGTGCTCCGGCGGCCCGGGTTGGCGGACGATCCGGCGTACGCGACGAACGCGGCGCGGACCCGCGGACGGGAGAAGACCGATGCCGTGGTGGCGGAGGCGCTGGCCCTGCTGGACGCCGACGAGGCGATCGGGCGGCTGGAGGCGGCGGGCATCGCCTGCGCCCGGCTGAACTCGGTGGAACAGCTCGCGGGGCACCCGCAGCTGGCGGCCCGGGACCGCTGGCGGGAGGTGGGTTCACCGGTGGGCCTGCTGCGGGCGCTGCTGCCGCCGATCGGGCTCCCGGGAGGCACGGCACCGCGCATGGGCGCGGTGCCCGCACTCGGCGAACACACCGAGGCCCTGCTGCGCGCCCTGGGGATGTCGGGCGCGCAGATCACGACGCTGCGCCGGGATGGAGTGATTGCGTAGGGCCGGGGCGAAACTTCTCGGGGTCGGGGACGGTTCTTACGAGCGGCGGCTACCGAAGAGCGAGCGGCGCAGGCGGCGGAGCGGCGCGAAGAGCGAGACGCGCGCGCTACGGCTGCGCAGCCGGTGCGTGTGGTCGCGAGCGGTGAGCTCGCGCATCAGCGAGGTGGCCTCGGCGACTTCCCGGTGGGGGACGGCGGGTCCGCCCAGCACGGCGAGGTGGCGGTCGAGGCGCGAGCTGGTCGCGCTGCTGCCGCAGGTGATGGCAGGCACGCGGGGCGGCCTGCTGCGCATTGCTATCTGTTCCATCTTTCTCTCCCCACCCGTACGAAGGCACCCGGCCCGGGCAGGTTAACCCTATCGCCCCCGGGATGCGCTCGGGTATCCCGGTGGTGTGAATTACCCCTGTGTGTCGGGGAGTTGACGATTACTCAGCGGAGTCGACAGTCACTCTCCGCAAGGTGAGGGTGTTTCAGGGAGGCCTGAGGTGATTCCCGCCTGCACAACGAGGGCCAGTCGGCCCGCACTGCGGTAACGTGGAGTGACCACCCGATGACGCATCGCCGCGGCTCCGACGCAGGGGGTGTGTGGATGCATTGGACGCACAGGGGGCGCGCGTGACCGACAACCGGGGTGGGACGGATGGGCCTAGCGCGGACGACGGGCCGGGCACGGGCGCCGGGCCGGGCGCGGCCGCCGACCGGGTCGTCGCGGGCCGGTACCGGCTGCTCGGCCCGTTGGGCCGCGGCGGCATGGGCGTCGTGTGGCGGGCCCGGGACGAGGTCCTGGCCCGCGAGGTGGCCGTCAAGGAGGTACGGGCCCCGGCGGAGCTGGACGGGGCCGAGGTCGGGCGGCTGTACCGGCGGCTCGAACGGGAGGCCTGGGCGGCGGCCCGGGTCTCGCACCGCGGGGTCGTCACCGTCTACGACGTGGTCACCGAGGAGGGCCGCCCGTGGATCGTGATGGAGCTGGTCCGGGGGCTCTCGCTGGCCGAGGTGCTGGAGGTGGAGGGGCCGCTGACCCCGCAACGCACCGCGCACCTCGGGGAGCAGGTACTGGCCGCGCTGCGGGCCGCGCACGGGGCGGGCGTGCTGCACCGGGACGTCAAACCCGCCAACGTGCTGCTGGCGAACGACGGGCGGGTGGTGTTGAGCGACTTCGGAATCGCCCGCCTGGAGGGCTCCACGGCGATCACGAGGACGGGCGAGGTGGTGGGCTCTCCCGAATTCCTCGCCCCCGAGCGGGCGATGGGGCGCGAGCCGGGACCCGCCTCGGACCTGTGGTCGCTGGGGGTGATGCTGTACGCCGCCGTCGAGGGGGTCTCGCCGTTCCGCCAGGCCACCCCGCTGACCACGCTGCGGGCCGTGGTGGACGGGGAGCTGCCGCCGCCGCGCCGGGCCGGGCCGCTGGCGCCCGTACTGGAGGGGCTGCTGCGCAAGGACCCGGAGGAGCGGCTGCCGGCGGCGGAGGCCACCCGGATGCTGCGGATCGTCGGGGCGGGCGGGTCCGTACGGGACCCGGGCGGGCCACGGTCCGGACCGGACTCCCCCGCGGCGACGGCACACAACGGCGCGGGTGCACGGACAGGGGCTGCGGCGGGGGCCGCGGCTGGGGCTGCGGCTGCGGCTGCGGCTCCCGGGGCGGCGGCCCGGGCGACACCGGCAACGCCGGTGACCGTGCCGGCTCCTCCGTTCCCGGATCCCGGCCCGGGGTCCGGCTCCGGGCAGCGACCGGGGCGGGCCGGGGTGGTGCTGGTCGCCGGGATCGTGGTGCTGCTGCTGGCGGTGGCGGCCCTGGGCTGGCTGCTGCTGCGGGAGCGCTCGGCCGGGGAGGGCGGATCGGGCGGCGGGCCGGCCGCCGCGGGCGGTGCGACCTCGTCGGCGTCGGCGGGCTCCTCCGGTACGGCGGACGCCGCGGCTCCCGGTCCCGCCTCCGCCTCGGCCTCCGCGTCCGCGCCTGCGTCCGCATCCGCTTCCTCCTCCGCCTCCGCTTCGGCGCCGCCGTCGGCCGCGCCCTCGCCGCGGGTCGCGGTCTCCGTGCACGCCGTGCGCGGGGAGTACCGCGGGACATGCCCGCCCGACGCCTCGCGGGCGCCCTCCTTCACGGCCGCCGTCGAGGTGGAACCCCGGCCGGCCGTGCTGGAGTACCGGTGGGTGACGCGGAGCGGAAACCCCTCCGGCCCCGGCTGGCGGTCCCTCGCGTACACCGCGGACGGGCCGGCGAGCCGGCAGCTGGAGCACACCGCGCTCGGGTACCGCGCGGACGGGACCCTGACCGACGCGGTCCGTCTGGAGGTGCAGGGGCCCGTACCCGTGGTCTCGGAATGGGTGGAGTTCTCCGTGACCTGCGAGGAGGGGGCCCCGACGAGCGGGGCCCCCTCCCCCGGTGCGAGCGGGTCGCCGGCCCCGGCGGCGTCGCCGGAGCCGGAGCCGGAGCCCGCGGCCTGAGGCCTGCCCCGGGGATCAGGCCTTGCTGCGGAAGACGGGCAGGTAGCCGCCGGACTGTCCGGCCGCGGTCGGGTGGTACGACTCGCCGATGTTGAGCCAGTTGACGCTGTGCAGCCACGCGTCGCCGGAGCAGATCTCGTGGCCGGTGAAGGCGCTCACGACCGAGGCGAAAGTGAAGCCGTGGGCGGTGGCGCGCTTGCCGATCGCGGTGTTCAGGTGGTCCGCCGCGCCGTTGATGGCGGAGCGCTCGCCCTCGGTGAGGCCGGTCACGCAGGTGCCGTTCAGCTGGTAGAAGCGGGGATAGCCGAGGACGACGACGCGGGCGGAGGGCGCCCGCCCGCGGATGGCGTTGTAGACCTGGTCGAGCTGGCCGGGCAGGGTGGAGTCGACGTACGCCTTGGCCTGGTTGATGCGGTTGACGCAGGTGGACTCGGACTGGAGCACACAGGTCGTCATGACGTCGGCGAAGCCGGCGTCGTTGCCGCCGATGGTGATGCTGACCAGGTCGGTGCCGGAGTTCAGCGGGCCGAGCTGGCCGGAGAGGACGTCGCCCGTACGGGCGCCGGAGCAGGCGGTGAACGCGAAGGTCTGCGGGGAGTTGGCGGCGGCCCACAGGGCCGGGTACGCGCGGTTGGTGCGCTTGCAGGCACCGCTGGAGCTGTCGTAGTTGCCGGCGCCGACGCCGGAGGAGTACGAGTCGCCGAGGGCGACGTAGCCGAAGTCGGCCGCGGCGGAAGCCTGGCCGGCGCCGAACAGGGCGGCGCCCGCGGCGAGTAACAGGGAGGAGGTCCAGGCGGCAAGGCGTGGCAGGCGTCCCGAAGGCATGGTGCGGCTCCTCGTGGGGGTGTGGGGGGTACTCAGGAGTCGGGGTTACTCCTGAGTCCGTGGTACAAGGAGCCCGGGGTGGCTGGAAGTGTCCATGCCAAGGAGATGTGGCGCAGAGTTGCGCCCCGAATCTTCACCACCTCCGCGTTTGGCGGAGGAAGGCACGCACCCGTTCCGGCGAAACACGGGTGCACAGGGGCAGTTCGTGCCGGATCATGGGCGCCATGCCAGCCAACCCGCATGATGCGCTGCCGATCCGGCTCAACGTCGACGACAGCGATTCGCCCTCGGACGTCGTGGACGCGCTGTTCCTCGGCCGGTTCGCGTCCGGCGAGCAGCCGTTCTCGCGCAGCGTCACCATCGAGCGGGTGAAGGCGGATGCGACCCTGCTGCCGGCCGCGGCCACCGTGCTGCGCTCGGCGCGCGACTCCGACCGCAGCGCCGTCCTGGCGGAGGGCGAGGGCTGGACGGTGCTCGTGTCCCGCTGGAGCCGGGGCGCGGACGTGACGGTGACGGCGGTCAGCGACGAACTCGCCGCCGGGGTGCTCGGCCAGGCCACCGAGGGGGCGCAGGACGAGCCCGAACCGCAGCCGGAGAACGTCACCATGGGGTTCTGGTACGTCTCCCCGCGCCGGGGCCCGTACCGCACGACCCGCCAGATCAGCGCGGGGACCTGGGCGGAGGTGCGGCCCCATTACACCGCGCCGGTGGCCTCGGCGATGGACCGCCTGATGAAGGTCACCCCGGACGACATCGCCGGGCGGCTCCTGCTGCTGCACGGGCCGCCGGGAACGGGGAAGACCTCGGCGCTGCGGACCCTCGCCCGGTCGTGGCGGGACTGGTGCCAGGTGGACTGCGTCCTGGACCCGGAGCGGCTGTTCAACGACGTCGGCTACCTGATGGACATCGCGATCGGCGAGGACGAGGGCACGGCGAAGGGCCGGTGGCGGCTGCTCCTGCTGGAGGACTGCGACGAGCTGATCCGCGGCGAGGCCCGGCACACGGCCGGCCAGGCCCTGTCCCGGCTGCTGAACCTGACGGACGGCCTGCTCGGCCAGGGCCGCAACGTGCTGGTCGGGGTGACCACGAACGAGGACCTGGAGCGGCTGCACCCGGCGGTGGTCCGCCCGGGCCGCTGCCTGGCCCGCATCGAGGTCGGCAAGCTGACGCACCGCGAGGCCGTGGAGTGGCTGGGCACCGACGAGGGCGTCTCCCGCGAGGGAGCCACCCTGGCCGAGCTGTTCGCCCTGCGCCGGGGCACCGGCCCGGCGGCCGTACTGCCGCCGCAGGGCCACGGCGCGGACGCCGGCCTGTACCTCTGAGGCTGCCGGCGGGCCGCTGCCGGGGGTCGCCGCGGCCCCGCGGCGCGTGCGGCGGCGTACGGCGGTATGCGGCGGCGTGCGACTGTGCGGCGGTGTCTCCCGTCCGCGGGGCCGCGGGGCCGCGAGAATGGGCGCGGACCCGCGTCCCGGGCGGGCCGGAGTCGGCCCCGAGTCGCCCCGGATCCGGCCGGTGCCCCGGGGGCAGCCCGAACCACCGGATCAGGAGAGCCGACCGTGCCCGACGCGCCGCAGGAAAACCCGTACCCCGACTCCCACGTCATCGGCGACGGCCCCCAACCGCACCCGCAACTGCAGCCGGTCCTCACCCTGCTGGGCCGCTGGCAGGGCGGCGGGAGCGGCGAGTACCCGACGCTGGAGCAGGGCTTCCGGTACCGGCAGGAGATCGCCTTCAGCCACGACGGCCGGCCCTTCCTGCGCTACGAGTCACGCGCCTGGATCGTCGACGAGGCGGGCTCGCCGCTGCGGCCGTCGGGGCGCGAGAGCGGCTGGTGGCGGGTGCTGCCCGACGCCTCCCTGGAGGTGGTCCTGGCCCACCCCACCGGCATCGTGGAGACCTACCTCGGCCGCATCACCGGCGGCGGCACCGGAACGGGCGCCGCGCCGGGCGCCGAGCTGGTGGTCGAGCTCGCCACGGACGCGGTGGCGTGCACCCCCCGGGCCAAGGAGGTCACCGGCATGCGGCGCCGGTACGTGCTGCGCGACGGCGAGTTGTCGGTCGAGCAGGACATGGCGGCGATGGGCCTCCCGCTGGAGCACCACCTCAGCGCCCGGCTCCGCCCCCACCAGCCCTGAGCCCCCGCCCTGCTCCGAACGGCCGTGACGAAGCGGCTGTGGTCCGGCGGCGCCCCGAAGGGGCACGGGGAACTGCGCGACCGGCCACGACCGGCCTGCGGACGATCGCCGGCCCGTCACAGCACCTCCCGCGGAGCGCTCAGGCGCCGTACCGTGCGCGCAGGGCGTCCAATGCCGTCGCCGTCGCCTCGTCGAAGGTGAGGCCCAGACGCTGCGCCCGCTCCGCGAAGGCCTGCGCCGCGGCGGCCGCCTCCCGCGCGGCGGAGTCGCCGGCGGCGGCGACGAACGTCCCGTGCCGACCCCGCGTCTCGATCACCCCGTCCGCCTCCAGCACCCGGTACGCCTTCGCCACCGTGTTCGCCGCGAGCCCGAGCTCCTCCGCGAAGCCGCGCACCGTCGGCAGCTTGAATCCCGTCGGCAGCCGTCCCGCCCTCGCCGCCTCGGCGATCTGCGCGCGCAGTTGCTCGTACGGGGCGGCCGCGCCGGCCGATCCGTCGATCCGGATGTTCAGGTTCGTCGAGGTCACCTGGTTGATTCTCCCCCATCCCGCGGGAAATTCGGAGGCGTCCGCCCCCGCCCCGCGCCTACCGTCGGCCCCATGACCGTATCCATCCGCGACCTCCGTCCCGACGATCCGTCGGACGTGGAGGCCGTCGTCCGCGTGCGCCGCGCGACGCTGCCGTTCATGATCTCCACCGCCGACGGCGTGGCCTTCGAACTGGCCGGCGCCCACCCCGAGGAACACCACCGCGTCCTGGTCGCCGAGGACGGCGACGGCCTCGTCATCGGGACCGCCGAGGTCGGCATCGCCCACGACGGTGCCGAGCCGGGCCGGTCCTTCGCCAACGTCCACGTCGACCCCGGCCACCGCGGTCGCGGCGCGGGCACCGCGCTGCTGCGCACGGCCGAGGAGCACGTCTCGGCCCTGGGCGCGGTGAAGGTGTTCTCCTGGGTGCCCGACGAGGCCCCCTCGCGGGCCTACGCCGAGCGACGCGGCTACCGTCCGAGCCGTTCCGCGCATTTCCTGCGCCTGGACCTGACCACCGCCGAGCTGCCGCCGTACCCGCAGGAGCTCCCGCCCGGCGTGGAGCTGCGCCCCGGCTCCGCCTTCGCCGGCGACCCGCACCCGCTGTTCGAGGCGGACGCGGCGGTGACCGCGGACGAGCCGGGCGACGTGCCGGTCGTCCTGGACGACTACGAGAACTGGGTGCGCACCGTCTGGCAGGATCCGCAGCTCGACCACGGGCTGACCTCGGTCGTGCTCGTCGACGGGGCCGTGGCCGCGTTCACCGCGGCCCGGACCGACGGCGAGACCCGCTACGCCTCGGCGATGACCGGCACCCTCGCCGGCTTCCGCGGCCGCGGCCTGGCCAAGCTCGCCAAGACGGACTCCCTGCACCGGGCGCGCGCGCCAGGCTACCGCGTGGCCTTCACCGGCAACGACGCGCAGAACGGGCCGATGCTCGCCGTCAACCGGTGGTTCGGGTACGAGGTCGGCGCGAGCGAGGTCCGCTTCGTGAGGGAACTCCGTGGGTGAGCGCGGGGCGGTGACGGTGGCCCTCTCCAAGGCAGGCCGGACCAAGATCCGATACCCGGCGGGCGTGGTGGCCGACACCGGCGACCGGATCACCGTACGGGCCCCGTGGGCGGCGGACGGCGTACGGGACTTCGGGTTCGTGCGCTTCGAGCCGGGCGACGTGTTCACCGAACACTTCTGGCGGACGCGCTGGTACGCGGTGAAGGAGGTGCGGACCGGCGAGGGGGTCCTCAAGGGCTGGTACTGCGACATCACCCGCCCGGCCGTGGTGGAGGACGGCGAGATCCGGGTGGCCGACCTCGACCTCGACCTGTGGGTGTCGGCGGACGGCTCCTCGGTGCTGCGGCTGGACGAGGACGAGTTCGCGGCGAGCGGTCTCGCGGCCACCGACCCGGCGGCGGCCGCGGAGGCGGTCCGCGCCCTCGACGCCCTGGAACAGCAGGCCCACGCGCCCGCGGGCCTGACCGCCCTCCTCGCCTGACGGGAACGGCTTTCCTCAGGGGCCGCTTACCGGTGGCTTAAACGAACCCTAAGGATCTCCGGGAGGGGGTCGGGGCAGGCGGAACGGGGCGTCGGGGCCGCTAGCTTGGCGGGGCCGGGGAGGACCGGCAGGCGGTGCCGAGCCCACGGGGGGCGGCACCGCACCGCCCGGCTCCCGGCACGTTCGTGCGCGTCCGTGCGCGTCCGTGCGCGTTCATGCGCGTCCGCCGCCCCGGGACACCCCCGTGGGCTCCGCCGCCCGCTCCGAGGAGAGTCACCCATGCCCGCACGCCCCCGGACCCTGACCCTGGCCCTGGCCCGTGTCGCCGCGACCGGCTTCGCCCCGCTCGCGGTGGCCGTGTCCGCAGCCGTGCCCGCGACCGCCCACGGATCCATGACGGACCCGGTCAGCCGGGTCGCGGCCTGCTACGCGGAGGGCCCAGAGTCCCCGAAGTCGGCGGCCTGCAAGGCGGCCGTGGCCTCCAGCGGTACGCAGGCCTTCTACGACTGGAACGCGGTGAACATCGCCAACGCGGCGGGTCACCACCGGTCGCTGATCCCGGGCGGCCAGCTGTGCTCCGCCGGCAACGACAAGTATCGGGGCCTGGACCTGCCGCGCGCCGACTGGCCGGCGAGCCCGATGTCGGCGGGCCCGCACACCTTCCGCTACAAGGGGACCGCGCCGCACCGGGGCACCTTCGAGCTGTACGTCACGAAGGACGGCTACGACCCGTCGAAGCCGCTGACCTGGTCGGACCTGGAGCCGGCCCCGTTCGCGAAGGCCACCGACCCGGGCATGAAGGGCGGCGACTACGTGTTCTCCGGCACGGTCCCGAACAAGTCCGGCCGGCACCTCGTCTACAGCATCTGGCAGCGCTCGGACAGCCCGGAGGCCTTCTACACCTGCTCGGACGTGGTGTTCGGCAAGGACGACGGCGGCGGCAAGGGCGGAAACGGCGGCAGCGGCGGCACCGTCCCGAGTGCCCGGCCCAGCGACGAGCCCAGCGGCAAGCCGGGCGCCAAGCCGGACACCCGCCCCTCCGAGGCGCCCGCCCCCGAGGCCCCGACGGACCGCCAGATCGCCGACGGGCAGGACAAGTCCTCGGTGGAACACAACGGGCACGGCGACGACGACCCGAAGACCAACGGCGTCACCGCCCTCGGCGCGGCCGCGACGGACACGCCCCCGGGCGGCGGCACCGACCTGGCACAGACCGGCGGCAGCAGCGCCACCCCGGCGATCGCGATCGCCGGAGCGGGCGTGCTGGCCGTCGGCTCGGCCGTGCTGTTCGCGGTGGCCCGCCGCCGGGCGACTGCCGGCCGCGGCTAACGGGGTCGCGGTCAGTCGAAGACCGAGGCGCAGGTGGTCCGTTCGGCGTTCGCGGGGTCGAGGGCGTTGAGCGCCTCGTGCCAGGCGATGCGGGAGGTGAGCCCGATGGCGACGTGCTCGGAGAGGTCCAGCGGGCACAGGTCCTGCAGGACGACGTTGCGCACGTTGTCCCCGGTGCCCTGGAGGAAGCCGCTGCGGTAGGGCGTGACCACCTCGTCGTACTTCGTCGCGATCACCGTGTACTGGACGCCGGGCACGGTGTCCCCACCCGCGTTCAGCTTGGCGAGGAAGGGGGATCCGGCGATCTGGTCGGCGAGGCCGGGGGTCTTGGAGCTGATCAGTTCCTCGGCGCCGGGGAAGTACGGGAGCAGTGCGGTGAGGCCGGCCAGGGTCGTGCCGTGGTTGTCGGGCGCCAGTCCGACCAGCGCGTTGACCTTGGCGGCCCCGCCGAGGAACTTGAGGTAGTAGTTGGGCATCATGCCGCCCTGGGAGTGGCCGACGATGTCGACCTCGACGGCGCCGCTGGAGGCGAGCACCCGGTCGACGAAGACGGAGAGCTGTCCGGCGGACTTGTCGACGGGGCCCAGCCCGTGGAAGAAGGGGACGCCGGGCAGCTGGCCGTAGTCGAGCGAGTAGACGCAGTACCCGCGGTGGACGAGGTACGGGGCGAATCCGAGCCAGTTGTCGACGGAGTTGCCGAGGGTGCCGTGCACGAGGACCACCGGCCGGGGGTGGGCGGCGGACGGCTTGCAGGACCAGTTGTTCCAGCCGCTGCTCGGTGCGGAGGCGGCCTGTGCCGTGCCGGTGGGGGCGGCGAGGGCGGCGGCGGTGAGGACGAGGACGGCCAGCGGGCGGAGCAGGCGTCGCAGCCAGGGCAGCATCGAGTGATCTCCTTGCGGCTCAAGGGGAAAGGACGTGGGGGCTCAGCCCGTGATCCGGATCACAAGGCGTGCTGCTGACGCCAAATTACGGTCGAGTAGCAAAACTGGGAAGTTACGCGTCAGTAAAAAATCTGCGCCGCGCCCCGGCCGCGGCTACGCCGCCCTGCGGAAGGTGGCGGCCGGGCGGACCGTTCCGGGGCCGA
This sequence comes from Streptomyces sp. NPDC127106, assembly GCF_042677605.1. Classification (NCBI taxonomy): domain Bacteria; kingdom Bacillati; phylum Actinomycetota; class Actinomycetes; order Kitasatosporales; family Streptomycetaceae; genus Streptomyces; species Streptomyces sp. NPDC127106. The sequence continues at coordinate 89,007 of NZ_JBHXTC010000024.1, forward strand.
AACGGGCGTTCGCGCGGTCGACGGCCGCCTCCACCGTCAACCGCGCCTCGCGGACGGGGTCCAGCGACAGCTGTCGGGACACCCGCTCGGAATCCGTCAGGTCCTCGGCGCGCAGCACCATGCCGGTCAGCCGGGCCCGTTGCAGTCCGGCCGCGTCCAGCAGGCGGTACGCCGCCGCCCGCAGGTCCTCGTCGTGCGCGGACGCCTCCGGGAGCCGGCGGGCCTTCTCCCAGTGGCCGCCGCCGGCGAACTGGAGGGTCAGCGACAGGGCCCGGGCGGCCTGGCGGCGGCCGCGCAGCACCGCCCCCAGCCGGACCACCAGGCCGAGGAGCACGGCCCGGGCGTGCGGGCCGTCGAGCTCGTGCCGGGTGAATCCGCTCCGGACGGCGGCCGATGCGGGCAGGTCCTTCGGGGTGACGGGGCGCGGGTCGATCCCGCGGGCGCGCTCCGCGGCCAGCCGGCCGGCCCGCCGGCCCAGGATCCGTTCGACGGTGCCCGGGGAGACGGACGCCACCGCGCCGACGGTATGCAGTCCGTACCCGCGCAGCGCCTCGGCCTGCCGGGGGCCGATGCCGTACAGCTCCTCCACCGGCAGCGGTCCCAGGAAGCCGTCCACGCCGTCCTCCGGCACGGCCAGGACGCCGCCGGGCGCGGGCACCCGCGCGGAGGCCGTGGCCGCCACCGCCCAGGTGGCGGCGACCCCGATCCGTACGTCCGTGCCCAGCCGGGCCACGGCGCGCAGCCGCACCAGCTCGGCGATCCGGCGGGCGTCCGCGCCGAAGTAGCGCCGGGCCCCGCGTACGTGGACCAGCGCCGCCCGGGGCGGCAGGGCCTGGACCGTCGGGGAGAACTCCCTCAGCAGCTCCAGGACTTCGCGGTACCCCTCCTCGGACACCGCCGGGGCGCACCGTACGTGCAGGACGCCGTTCTCCCGGGCCGTCATCCCGCGCTCCCCGGGCTGGAGTGCCACAGCTTGCGGCCGGTCGCGGCGCGGTCGCCGGCGGGCTGGAGATCGGCCCACGGGTTCATCTCGTAGCCGGTGGGCAGGTGGATGCGGCGCCCGGAGTCGGCGGACGCCGAACCGGACGGTCCGGCGCCGGACCCGTGTCCGGGCCCGTGTCCGGATCCGTGTCCGGTCCCGTGTCCGGCCTCCCGCCCGGATCCGGCCGTGCCCGGCGGTGGCTCCGCCAGCCGGGCCGCGACCGCGGCCGGGCCGCCGGAGCGGCGCAGTTCCACCAGCTCGGCCAGGTTCCAGGCGGCCGCGCCGACCACGCTCAGGCTCTGCGGCCCGCGCCGCTGCACGACGCCCCTGACCAGCAGCAGGAACGAGTGGAAGACGGTGTGCGCGCAGGCCTCGTGGCTGTCGTCGAAGAAGGCCAGGTCGACCAGGCCCGTCCCGTCGTCCAGGGTCGTGAAGATGACCCGCCTCCCGGACCGGATCGGCGGGGTCTGGGTGGCCGCCTTGGCCCCCGCGACCAGCACGGTTCGGCCGTGCTCGACCTCGCGCAGCCGGCGGGCCGGTACCACGCCCAGCTCCGCCAGGAAGGCGTGGTGGTCACCCATCAGGTGCCGGGAGGCGTCCATGCCGAGGACGCCCAGCTCCGCGCTGAGCCGCTCCTCGTCGGTCAGGTCGGGCAGGCCGACCGGGGCCGTCGACCGCCCGCCCTCCAGTGGGAGCTGGGCGCCGCCGCGGGCTCCGGCAGGCCGCTGCGCGCCGTGCAGTTCGGCCAAGTGCAGCAGCAGGTCGCGGCGGTTGGCGCCGAAGGAGTCCAACGCGCCGACCTGGGCGAGTCGTTGGGCGACCGGATGGCCGGGATGGGCCCGGTCCCAGAAGTCGCGCAGGGATCCGTACGGCTGCCCCTCCTCGATGCGCAGCGCCTCGGCCCCGCTGATGCCGTGGACGTCGGACAGGGCCAGCCGGAGCCCCCACACCGCAGGCTCGCCGGGCACCGCAGGCCCGTCGGACACCGGTTCGACGCGGTGGGCCACCGCCGACCGGTTCACGTCCAGCGGCAGCACCGGCACGCCGCGCCGCCGCGCGTCCGCGAGCAGCAGCCGCTTCGGGTACATCCCGGGGTCGTGGGTGAGCAGCCCGGCGTAGAACGCCGCCGGGTGGTGCGCCTTCAGCCAGGCCGACTGGTACGTGGGCACGGCGAAGGCCACCGCGTGCGCCTTGCAGAAGCCGTAGCTGCCGAACGCCTCCACGATCTCCCAGGTCCGGCCGATCACCTCCGCCGAGTAGCCCCGTTCGGTGGCCAGCGCCGCGAACCACGCCTTGATCCGCGGCTGCGACTCGGGGTCGGAGAGTCCGCGGCGGACCCGGTCCGCCTCGTCCCGCCCGCAGCCGGTCAGGACGTGCACGATCTCGATGATCTGCTCGTGGAAGACCACCACCCCGTACGTCTCCTCCAGCGCCGGCGCCAGGTCCGGGTGCGGGAAGCGGACGGGGGCCCGGCCGTGCCGGGCCTCGATGAACGGCCGCACCATGTCGGCGGCCACCGGGCCGGGCCGGAACAGCGAGATGTCGACGACCAGGTCGTGGAAGGTGGCCGGCTGGAGCCGCCCCACCAGGTCGCGCTGGCCCGGCGACTCGATCTGGAAGCAGCCCAGCGTCTCGGCCGAGCGGATGAGCTCGTACGTCGCCCGGTCGCCCGGCGGCACCTGCGCGGGGTCGTCCAGGTCGAGCTCCTCGCCGGTGGTGCGCCGGATCTCCGCGACCGCGTGCGCCATCGCGGACTGCATCCGCACGCCCAGCACGTCGAGTTTGAGCAGGCCGAGCTCCTCCACGTCGTCCTTGTCGAACTGGGACATGGGGAAGCCCTCGCCGCTGGTGGGCACCACGGGGGTGCGGGCGAGCAGGGAGGCGTCGGAGAGCAGCACCCCGCACGGGTGCATGGCGATCCCGCGCGGCAGCGCGTCCAGCGCCTCGACGAGCTCCCAGAGCCGCCCGTGCTCCTCCTCGCGCACGCCGCGCAGCTCGGGCAGTTCGGCGAGGGCCGCGCGGGCATCGCGGGCCCGGACGTGCGGGAAGGCCTTGGCGAGCCGGTCGACGGTGGCTGGGTCCATGGACAGGGCGGCGCCGACGTCGCGGACGGCGTGCCGGACGCGGTAGGTCTCGGGCATGGAGACGGTGGCGACGCGCTCGGTGCCGAACCGGTCGATGATCCTGCGGTAGACCTCCAGCCGGCGGGCGGACTCCACGTCGATGTCGATGTCGGGCAGGACGTGGCGGCGCTTGGACAGGAAGCGCTCCATCAGCAGGCCCTGTGCGACGGGGTCGGCGTGGGCGATGCCGAGCAGGTGGTTGACGAGGGAGCCGGCGCCGGAGCCGCGGGCGGCCACGCGGATGCCCATCTCCCGTACGTCGTCCACGACCCGGGCGACCGTCAGGAAGTACGAGGCGTAGCCGTGGTAGGCGATGATGTCGAGCTCGTGGTGCATCCGCTCCCAGTAGGCGGGGTCGTCGGCGTAGCCGCGCAGCACCATGCCGGCGGAGGCCCGGGAGGCGAGGACCCGCTGGGCGGTGCGGTGGGCGGCGCCGACGAGGTGGGCCTCGGGGAAGTGCACGGAGCCGATGCCGAGGTCGTCCTCGGGGTCCACCGCACAGGCCTCGGCGGTGCGCCGGGTCTCCGCGAGCAGCCGGCGCGCGTCGCCCGGGCCGAGGCCGGCGGCCCGGGCGATCCGGTCGGCGGCCTCGGCCATGGCGGTCGGGGGCTTGAGCCAGCGCTCCCCGCTGTCGAGGGGGCCGCGGGGGTCGACGGGGACCAGGCGGCGGGCCGCGTCGAGGACGTCGGCGACCGGGCCCTGGCCGGGATCGGCGTAGCGGACGGCGTTGGTCAGCACGGCCGGGACGCCCTGCTCGGCGGCGAAGCCGACGGTGCGGGCGGCCAACCTCAGCGAGCCGGGGCCGGTCCCGGTGCGGCCGTGGTGGACGGCCTCCAGACGCAGGGAGTCCCCGAAGACCTCCCGCCAGGGCGCGAGCAGCCGCGCGGCCCGGTCGGGCCGGCCGGCGGCCAGGGCCCGCCCCACCTCGGAGCCGGGGCCGAGCAGGACGTACACGCCCGTGCCGTGCAAGGCGTCCCAGGGCAGGACGGGCGGGCCGCTCGGGATGCCGGGGGCGCCGGGGAAGCCGGGGCCTTCCGGGGCTCCCGTGGCGTCGGCGGCCTGCCCGGCGTGGGCGGCGGTGACCATACGGCACAGCTCGGCCCAGCCGGCGGCTCCGTCCCGGGCGAGGAAGACGGCCCGGGGCGCGGACTCGTCCACGAAGGCCCCGCCCCTGACCGGGGTCCGCCGCCGGTACGACGCCTCCGCGCCGGAAGCGCCGGAAGCGCCGGAGCTGCCGAAGCCGCCGGAGCCGCCGGAGCCCCGCGGGCCCGCCCCGCCCCCCCCCCGCGCCCCCCCCCCGCCCCCCGCGGGGGCCCCCCCCCCCGGGGGGGGGGCGCGCGCCGCGGCCCCCCCCCCCCCCCCCCCCGCGCCCCCCCGCCCCCCCCCCGCCGCCCCCCCGACACGGCCAGGTCGGTCCCGAACAGCGGCCGGATCCCGGCCTTCGCACAGGCCTTCGCGAACCGCACCGCACCAGCGAGGGTGTCCCGGTCGGTCAGGGCGAGGGCGTCCATGCCCCGCTCGGCGGCACGCTCCGCCAGCCGTTCGGGGTGCGAGCCTCCGTAGCGCATGGAGAACCCCGAAACGGTGTGCAGATGCGTAAAACCGGGCACCCGCAGCCTCCTGCTTCGTTCGTCGGACACCTCCCCCGTCTCCACCATAAGGCAATTCGAATATTCGTGCGAAACGTTTGTTCGATCATCCACGGGTCGTCTGCCGCTAGCCCGTTCGGCCTTCCCCTGCTGCGGCCCGCCCCCGGCCCGACCAGCGTGTGAGCATGACCCAGAGCACCGACGCAGGTCGGTCCGGCGGACTCGCCGCCGAGATCAAGGACGCCGTGACCATCCGGGCAGCCCTGCTGGTCCTGGGCGTACTGGCCCTCCAGCTCGCCTTCATCACCTCGTACGTCGGGGCCTTCCACCAGCCCCGGCCCCATGGGATCCCCCTCGCCGTCACCGCCCCCGCCGCCCCCGCGACCGCCGAGCAGTCGGTGCAGCAGCTCCGCACGCTGGCCGGCACCCCGCTCGCCCCGCACACGGTGCCGGACGAGGCGGCCGCGCTGCGGCAGATCGAGCACCGGGACGCGGACGGCGCCCTGATCATCGACCCCGCCGGCACGACGGACCGCCTACTGGTCGCGAGCGGCGCCGGCGCCTCGCTCTCGCAGGACCTGGAACAGGTCGTCCGCCTCGCCGAGGAATCCCAAGGGCGCAGCCTCCAGATCGTCGACGCGGCCCCGGCCGCCCCGGGCGACGCGCGCGGCCTGAGCTCCTTCTACCTGGTCGTCGGCTGGTGCGTCGGCGGCTACCTGTGCGCCGCGATCCTCGCGGTCAGCGCCGGCGCCCGGCCCGCCAACACCGCCCGCGCAGCCATCCGGCTCGGCGCGCTGCTGCTGTACGCGGTCGTCGCCGGGCTGCTCGGCGCGCTGATCGCGGGCCCGGTCCTGGACGCCCTGCCCGGCGGCACCGCGGCCCTGTGGGGGCTGGGCACCCTCGTCGTCTTCGCGGTCGGCGCGCTCACCCTGGCCTGCCAGGGCCTGGCCGGGGTCGTCGGCATCGGCCTGGCGATCCTGCTGGTGGTGGTGCTCGGCAACCCCAGCGCGGGCGGCGCCTACCCGTACCCGCTGCTCCCGCCGTTCTGGAGCGCCGTCGGGCCGGCCCTGCCGCCGGGGGCGGCCACGTACGCGGCACGCTCGATCGCGTACTTCGACGGCAACGGCGCGGCCGGGCCGGTGCTGGTACTGGCCGCCTGGGCGGTGGCCGGCACGGCCGTCACCCTGGTCTGCGCCGCCTTCCGCAGAGGCCGCCCGGGGGCCGCCGTGGGCAGCGGGCTCCCCGACGACGCCGGACGGCCCGAGGCCGGTGCGGACGACCACCCCGCACCGGCGGCCGGCCGCTGAGCCGCTGAGCCGCTGAGCCGCTACGGGCGCCCGACGCCCCGCGGTTCGAGGAGCCGGTCGGCGTGGCGCAGGGCGTGCAGCGCGACCGTCTTGCCGAGGACGACGCCCGCCTCGTCGGCCGAGCGGCTGTGGATGCCCGAGAAGACGCGCGCGTCGACGTTGTCCCGGGTCAACTCCGCCCAGCCGGTGTAGGTCCGGCGCACGCCGGGCGCGGTCGGGCTCGTCAGCGAGAACGGCGCGGTGCGGGCTCCGACGAGGGCGCCCAGGATCACCTCGGAGGCCCCCGCGTAGGTGGTGTGGCCGCTGGGGTAGTCGGGGTGGGCCGGGGTCTGGTGCAGCGGGGTCCAGGCCGGGTCGGGGGCGATGGAGCCGGTCCGGATCGCGGTGACGGGGCGCCAGCGGGTGTGGGCGTACTTGCTGTCGGAGGTGGCGATCTGCGTGTCCACCAGGGCGGCGTGGTAGAGGGCGACCAGCTCCGCCCGCCCGGCGGCCGAGCGGTGCGAGCGGGTCACGGCCACCCGCAGCGGCTCGGTGTAGAGGGTCAGCGAAGAGCCGTACCAGAACTCGGCGGTCTCGGTCTGGCGCGGGGTGCGCACGGTGCTGTCGGCCTTCCCGTACGCGCGCACCTCGGCGAGGTCGGCCCGGTAGCGGCGGGAGTCGAGCGCGGGCGGCGGGCCGAGCCGGTACTGGGACGGGGAGTCCAGCAGGAAGGGCTTCGCGACGCGGTTGCCGTACTGGACGGCGGGGGCGTACCCGTCGGGCGTCGGCTGCCACACACCGGGGCCGGCGGGCGGCACGGTGAAGGGCGCGTTCACGGACTCCGGGTCGAGTCCGTCGCCCTCGCGCTCGGCGAGGGCGGCCCGGGCCTGCCGGGCCCCGGCGGCGACGCCCCGGGCCTCGGCGGGGCCGTCGGGGATCCGGTCGAGGGTGACGGCGAGGGCGGCGTCGAGCTGCGGCGCGCGGGCGGGGGCGAGGGAGACCAGGGCGTCGTGCACGGCGGAGGCGACCGCGGCGTCCTGGAAGGCGGCCCGGTCGCGGCCGGCGGGGGCCTCCCGGGCGGCGCGGGCGGCGGCGAGCCAACTGATCGCCCACGTGCGGCTGTTGGTGATCTGGGTCGCCGTCCCCGCGGCGGCGACGGTCTGCGCGGTGGTGTCGTACCACGCGCGTACGACGGCCCCGCCGTCCGCAGCCGGGGCCGGGGCGGCCTGTGCGGCCGGGGCGGCGGCCGTGGCGGCCAGCGCCAGAGCGGCTCCGAGGGACAGCAGGGCAGAGCGGGACGGCTTCACGGACACTCCTGGTTGAGGACGACACGGTGCACCGGCAATGCGCCCCGACGCTAACCAGCCGCCACAGACCGTGACAACGTCCCCAATCCGCCACACCACTTCCGAAACAAGCCCTTCGCCCCGCAGTCACACCCGCGCCACACGAGGGCCCGCCCGCCGCGGCTTCAGTCTGCGAGGAGGAGCTCCCACTCCGCCCGCAGCCGGCCCACCACGACCTTGCCGCTTACCGTGAGCTCCGCCGCGCGGCCGAGCGCGTCGAGCGCCTGCCCGATCCGGGTCTCCTCCCGCTTCCGGGCCGCCCGCTCCCCTGCCGCCGCTCGCTCCCGGCCCTCTCCGGCCCGGGCCTGCGCCCGCCGGAAGGCCGCGAGGGCCAGCTGTCCGTCCGTCTCGGCCAGCAGCCGGGACACCGGGACCGGGCGTCCCTGCCAAGGCGAAGGGTGGAGCCACTGCTCGTCGAATGCGTACAGGTCCGCCACCTCGGTCAGCTCCCGCAGCCGGGCCCGCCGCCACCCGGTCAGCAGCGCGAGCGCCGTCTCCCGCACGCCGCCCGCCAGGGGCAGGCCCAGTGCCCCGGGCCCACAACCGCGCTCCGGCCGGCCGGCCGTACGCCCGGCCGGAGCCCGTGCTCCCGCCAGCGGCGTGAGCGTGGTCAGCACGGCCTCGGCCACCAGATCCGCAACGGTGTGGTGCAGCAGCTCCCGGGCCGCGTCGAGGCGGCGCAGCCAGGCGGCTGCCTCGGCGGGCTCCAGCCGGGGCCGGGGCTGCCGGCCATGGCAGTCGCGGTCCGGATCGAGGTCGTCCAGGGCCACCGCCCGGGCCCCGTCGGCGCCGCCCGGCCGCCAGGTGCGTACCGGCTGCCAGCGGGGGTCCTCCACGGCGGTCCGGACGGGCCCGCCGGGACAGCCACTGACGGTGAACCCGTCGGCGGTGGCGCGCAGTTCGCCGGGCCCGTCGCCGTCCGCCGCACCGGCCAGCAGCATGCCGAGCGCCGGCAGGTACAGTCCTCCGCCGCCCCGGTGGACCAGCCGTACCGGCAGCTCCAGCCGACCGCGGACCACGGCGGCGGCCACAAGGGCGGACAGCCGCCGGGACGCGCGCCCGGCCCGGGGGCGCGCCCTGCGGGCCTGCCGGAGTTCAGCCAGCAGCCAGGTGCGCGTGTACGGATGACCCAGTACGGCGTCCAGGGCGTCGGGCGCGGCCTCTTCGACGGCCTCCACCAGAGCCCAGCCGTGCTGCCAGTCCCGCCCCTGCGGGCCGGCCGCCGCGGGCCCCCGGGACAGCTCGGCGTGCAGCCGGGCCAGCAGCAGCCGGGTCAGGTCGCGCTGGGACGCGGCCCGCACGGCGGGATCCCGCACCTCCGGGGCGGTGGTCTCCCGGACGGTCCGGGCCTCAACCCCCGCCACCAACGTCCGCAGGTCGGCGCAGTAGACGGAGGGGTTGGTGAAGCCGCTCCCGGAGCGGAAGCGGTGGGCGTACAGGCCGCCGCCGCAGGAACGCACGACCGGGCAGCGCCGGCACTGCGTACCGAGGCCGGCCAGGCCGAGCTGCCGGGCCCGGATGCCCGGGTGCGCGGCGACCTCGTCGAAGCGGTGCACGCGGACGTCGAACCCGGTGGCTGCGGCGCCCTCGTAGGCGGTCTTGAGGGAGTCGGCCTGCTCCAGGGTGCCGTCGGTCTCGACCACGACCAGATCGGCCGGGGCGAGCCCGAGGGACTCGGTGAGGGCGGGGCCGCCGCGCAGGGTGCTCAGCAGCGAGTCGAACAGTCGGACGGGCACCGGCCTGCCCCGGGCCTCCCAGTGATCGAAGGCCCGTAGCAGCCAGCGGCCGTAGGCGTCGTCCCCGAAGGCACCGTCCGCGAGGGGATCTTCCGCGCCCCCGGACCGGAAGGGCCGGGGCGGCGGGACGTCCCACGTCGCGTGGGGCAGCAGCAGGTCGATGCGGGGCGGCTCGAAGGATGCGAGCGCGTCGAGCACCGCGACCGGGTCGTTCGCCAGGTCCACGGTGCACAGCAGGCCCTGGTACAGGTGCCGGTGGCGGTCCTGCCTCAGCAGGCCGAGGGCCCTGGCGACCAGGGGGTGGCTGGAGCGGCCGTTGGCGAACCGGCGGTGGCGGTCGTTCGCGGTCCGGTCCCCGTCCAGGGAGACCCCGACCTTGACCCCGTACTCGGCGAACAGGTCGAGGAATGACTCGTCCAGCCGGACGCCATTGGTGTGGATGCGCAGGTCGAGCGCGGTCGCCGAGCCGAGGCCGTGGACGAGCGCCGCGCACAGCCGCCGCAGCCGGGCTGGCCCGGCGAGCAGCGGTTCGCCCCCGTGCAGGATCACGGTCACGGACGGCAGACGGTGGGCCCGTGCGTGCTCGGCCACGCGCTCGGCGGTGCGCTCCATCACCGCTTCGGGCATCACCGCCGGCCGTGCCCGCCAGCTCTGGTCCGCATGCTCGTAGACGTAGCAGTGGTCGCAGGCGAGGTCGCACCGGCTGTGCACCTTGACCACGAACTCGCGGAACGGGATCAGGGGCGGCGCCCCGGCGGGCCCGGTCAGAGCGCCGAGTTGAAGCTGACCCGCCGCGCATCGGGCACGGCCGCCCCGGGCAGCACCCGGGCGATCCGGCGTTCCCGGTCGGCGTTTCCGGGGGCGGCCGTTCCCCCGCCGCACTCGGCGGCGAGCGCGGCCAGGGTCGGGCGGGCGGTCCGCTGCGGCCGTGCGGCTGACGACTGCTTGCCGGTGGTGTCCACGGTTCCCCCTCTGCGTCGCGTATGTGCTTCGATCGGGAGGCTAGGGGCGGATGCCCGGGCAGGGAAGACCGCCTCGGGCGCACCACCGCCCGGAGAGCCGGGCCGTGCCGCGGAAAGCCGAGGTCACAGTGCGCGTCGAGGTGAAGACCGGCGACGGCCGGAAGCTGGTCGCCGAGGAATGGGGGGAGCCGGACGGACTGCCGGTCCTGCTGCACCACGGGACGCCCGGCAGCCGGCTGGGCACGGCCCTGGCCGATGTCGTGCGCCGGCACCCGCAGTTCCGGTTCTTCTCCTACGACCGGCCCGGGTACGGGGAGTCGGACCGGCGGCCGGGCCGCCGGGTGGCGGACGCCGCCGCCGATGCGGTCGCCGTCGCGGACGCCCTGGGCGTGGGGGCCTTCGCCGTAGTGGGCCGGTCCGGGGGCGGTCCGCACGCCCTCGCCTGCGCTGCGCTGCTGCCCGAGCGGGTGACGGCGGTGGCCGTCCTGGTCGGTCTCGCTCCCCGGGATGCGGCCAGGCTGGACTGGTTCGCCGGCATGACCCCGTACAACGTGGCGTATTACTCCTTGGCGATGTGCGACCCGGCGGCCCTGGAACGACGGATCACGCCCCGGGCCGAGGAGATCCGGCGCGATCCGGGGCGGCTGATCGACGAACTGCGCCGGGACCTCGCGGACGTGGACCTTCCCGTTCTGGAGGACGAGCAGGTGCGGCGGATGCTGCTGGACAACTACCGCGAGGCGCTGCGTACGTCCGCGCACGGCTGGTTGGACGACTCGCTGGCGTTCTGCCGGCCGTGGGGCTTCGAGCCCGGGTCGATCACCTGCCGGGCCCTGCTCTGGCACGGGGCCGAGGATTGCTTCACCCCCGCCGGCCACTTCCGCTGGCTGGCCGCGCACATCCCGGGGAGTACGACCGTCCTGGTGCCCGGGGCCGGCCACTTCGCCGCGCAGTACGCGCTGTCAGACGCCTTGGGCTGGCTGCTGTGAGCCCTGCTGGGCCGGTAGGGTCCAGCCGGCGGGTGCGACCATCGCCTCCCGGGCTCCCCTGAGGCACTCGACGACCCGTTCGTGGGAGTCACCCACGCTGTCCTCGACCTGGACCCGCACCTGGAAGGAGCGCACTTCGTCGACGAACCGCTTCGAGAACACCCCTATCTCGATGGTCTCGTAGGTACCGGTCGCGACCAGGGGGAACCCGCCGCCGAAGGACGCGATCCGAATGTCGACCCCGGCCCGCAGGCCGGCCGCCGAGAGCTGCTCGGCGACGGCGGCGATGCCCGACCAGCCCTCGTCCGGCCCGGGCTCCCGCTCCGGGCCGGCGGCGGTCACGAGCCGGTAGTCGACCCGGTCCAGCACCACGTTGTGCTGGCCTCCGTTGAACAGGCCCACCCGCCAGCACGGCTCCCCGGGAGCCAGATCCCCCTCGGTGAACGCGGACCGCCATCCCAGCACCGGGCGGACGGTCCGCGCGTACTGCGCCCGTGCGAGGACCGCGCCGGCGGCGATGGCGAGCAGGCTGGCCAGCGGTTCCTCGCTCATCAGCTGCAACCGCCACGGCCAGTGGGCCCGGGTGGCCTCGGGGAGGTTGGCGCGGACGGCCTCCCAGACGAGGATCAGGGCGAGTGCGCCCAGCAGAACGATGGGGGCGGTGAACAGCCAGGGGTTGCGCCGGATGCGCCGCTGCTCCAGGTAGGGGCCGGGGCCGTCCCGGCCGGGTCGCGTGTCGCTCACGAACGGCCTCGCTTTCCGTCAATGCCGAGCCCCCGCCCGGGGGTTCGGGCGGGGGCTCATGATTGTGCCCGGTGCGGGCGGGTGCCGTCAGGGGTGGGGCGGGCGTCAGTAGACGCTGACCCCGTAGGCGTTCAGGGCCTCGACGACCGGTTGGAAGAAGGTCGTCCCGCCCGTGGTGCAGTTGCCGCTGCCGCCGGACGTGAGGCCGACGGCGCGGGTGCCGGAGTAGAGCGGGCCGCCGCTGTCGCCCTGTTCGGCGCAGACGTTGGTGCGGATCAGGCCGTAGACGATGTCGCCGCCGCCGTAGTTCACCGTGGCGTTGAGGCCGGTCACCGACCCGCTGTGGGTGCCGGTCGTGGAGCCGCGCCGGGTCACGGACATGCCGGTGGTGGCGTTGACGGCGCTGGTGATGTCCTGGCTGCCGACCGTTCCGGGGTGGGCGAGGGAGGCGTTGTCGTACCGGACCAGGCCGTAGTCGTTGTTCGGGAAGCTGGAGCCCACGGTCGCCCCGATCGCCGTGGTGCGCGAGGAGTTCGTCCACCAGGTGCCCGCGCCGTCGGTGCAGTGGCCTGCGGTCAGCATGTAGTAGGTGCTGCCGCTGCGCACGTTGAAGCCGAGCGAGCAGCGCCAGCTCGACGCGTACACCGCGTCACCGCCGGAGATCAGCTTGCGCAGGGTGCCGGGGATGCGCTCGATCCGTAGGGCGGCAGCGTCGGCTCCGGCTTCGGTGCGGATCCTGGCGAGGTCCGCCGCGGTGACGGTGGAGTCGGCGGCGACCACCAGGGTCCCGTTGGCGGGGTCGGTGTACCAGGCAGTTCCGGCGACGTCGGCGCGTTCGACGGCTGCGCCGGCCGAGGCGAGCCGGGCCGCGCTGAAGCCGCTGTCGGCGTTCGCGGCGGTGGGGGCGGCGAGCCCGGCGACGGCAGCCAGGCCGGCGGCCAGCGCGAGCAGCCGGGTACGGGTGATGCTCTTGATCCTCACTTCTCGTCCTCCCGGGAGGGATCGGGGGCCCGGCGGACGTGGGGGAGCCGGGGCCCGTGAAGCGCAGCCGGGGGTACGGCGGGCGCACTGGTTTTCGTCGTGCCCCTGACAAACTCCCGGACAGTCGCTGTCGGGAGTGTCGTGGCACCGGACACGGGCGGCAAGGGCATCTTTCGGCCTCCGTCCGCCCGCCGCCGAGCCGTCGCGGGAGCGTCTGCGACATCGTTCATGCCGCTCACCCCTTCCACACCGGCCCGGGCGGGAACCGCGCCGTACGCCGTCCGGGGGCCTGTGTCCGCCTGCGCGTACGGCGCCTGACGGGGGTTCGGCGGGCCGCCGTGCCCTACAGGCGGCCCACCCGGCCCCCTATCCTCCCCTGTCCTCCCCTGTCCTGCCCTGTCCTCCCCTGTCCTGCCCTGTCCTCCCCTGCCCGGCCCGTCCTCCCCCGGTCCTCCGGGTTCAGCTACAGCCGCAGTCGCAGTTGCAGTCGCAGCAGCCGCCGCCGTCGCCACCACTACCGCCGCCGTCACCGCCGCTGCAGCCGCGGCAGCAGCTGCAGTCGCAGCACTCGCAGATGTCGCACCACGCGTCCCGCTTCTTCCGGGACCACGGGCCCTCGTAGTCCGTGCAGCACAACTGGCAGGTGCAGAACAGCCCCACGGCCACCGCACAGCCGGCCAGCAGTCCACGCCGCGGCTTCTGTGGGGGCCTCCCGGGACCGCCCGGCCCCATGGGCGGCGGCATTCCGGGACCGCCCGGGCCGCCCGGACCGCCGCCGTAGGGACCCCCGCCGTACGGGCCACCACCGTAGGGACCGCCGCCGTACGGGCCACCGGCGGGCGGGTTCCCGCCGTAGGGACCGCCGCCGTACGGGTTCCCGCCGCCGGGGCCGTAGCCCTGCGGCGGTGCTCCGAAGCCGCCGCCCTGCCCGGCCGCGTTCATGGCCGCGTGGCGGCAGGAGCCGGTGCCGAAGGCGCGGTCCACCGACGTCCGCAGCTCGTGCACCAGCAGCCGGTGGGCCAGGCCCCCGTCCACGAACTCGACCTCCTTCAGGGCGAGCCGGATGCCGTGGAGGGCGTCGTCACACAACCGCCGGGCCTCGGCGAGCGGGGTCCCGGTCGCGGTCAGCGGGTTCCACGCACCCTTCTCGGCGTCCGCGGCCTGGTCCTCGACGGCGTCCAGCAGGTGCGCGAGGCGGCCGAAGTACCGGCCGGCCTCGGCGAGCGGGGCGGCGTTGCCCGGCCGTCCGGCCAACGAAGCGGTATGGGCGAAGGCGGCGGCCGTCGCGGTCTCCGTCGGCTCGGTCACCACGAGCACCGGGGTGCCCGGGCCGGCCAGCGCCTCGATGCCGGTCTGCCGGTCCACGGCGTCGACGAGGACGGCGGTGTCGAAGCCCAGCGAGGCCCCGGTGCGGGCGCCCGCGCGGTCCCAGCCCCGGGCCACCCGGCGCGCGGCGACCGCGATCGGGGCGCGGGCCAACAGTCCGTCCCGGTCGGCCACGTGGTCCCGCACCTTCGCCGAGGCGAGCACGAGCGAGACCGCGGCCGCGAGCCGCGCCCCCTCGCCGTTGGCCACGGCGGCCGTGCGCATGCCGCGCAGCGGGCAGGGGCCGGCGGTGCGCCGGGCGCCGGCAGCGGGGCCGGACTGAGCCTCCGTCAGAACGGATATGAGCAGCCCATCGTAGTTGGTCACGATCCGGGCGAACTGTCCGTGATCTCCGCGAAGTGCCAGGCAGAGCCCGCAGAGATGGGCCATCCACTCCGTCTTGAAGCGCTCTCCGAGCCGGTGCGCGCAGGGTCTGACGATGCCGAACAAACCAGGTCCCCCGAGTGTCAATCGCTTGCGAGATGGGCATCGTATCGAGCCGGATCAGTCACCCGTACGCTCCTGCGGCCCACCCAGACGGCGGCACTCATCATATTTTCACTCAGTCAGCACTGGGGCCTTCCACGATCCTGACGGTGCAACGGATGTTCTGCACCAGTACCGTCACGAAAACCCTGCGCGGCGGCTATCCACTTGGCGCGTTGTCAGCATCATGGACGACCATAGGGACAGCGGAGAGAAACAGACTGACCGCGGTGAGAGAGGAGGCGTCCATGGGTTCGGTACGCAAGGCGAGCGCTTGGCTGGGTCTCGTGGAGGACAGCGACGACGAGCGTTACTACGACGACGACTACGCGGAGGCCCCGCACGGTTCCGTCGCGGGACCGGGCGACCAGTGGGTCACCGACCCCCGGGTCAGGGTCGCGTCGGAGTCGGCCGTCGAGCAGGGCCGCCGGATCGCCACGGTCACGCCGGACGGCTTCCGCGACGCGCGCGCCATCGGCGAGCTCTTCCGTGAGGGCGTCCCGGTGATCGTGAACCTCTCGCTGATGGACCCGGCCGACGCCAAGCGCGTCGTCGACTTCGCGGCCGGCCTGACCTTCGGTCTGCGCGGCTCGATCGAGCGGGTGGCGACCAGGGTCTTCCTGCTGACCCCGGCCGACACCCAGATCGTGAGCGGCGAGTCCGGCGGCCGGTCCCGCGACTTCTTCAACCAGAGCTGAGGCAGGGCCTCACCGGAAGGCGTCGAGCCCGGTGAGCGCCTTGCCCAGCACCAACTGGTGCATCTCCACGGTGCCTTCGTAGGTGAGCACCGACTCCAGGTTGGTGGCGTGCCGCATGACGGGGTACTCGAGCGAGATCCCGTTGGCACCGAGGATCGTCCGCGCGGTGCGGCAGATGTCGATGGCCTCGCGGACGTTGTTGAGCTTGCCGAAGCTGATCTGCTCCGGCCGCAGGGTTCCGGCGTCCATCCGGCGGCCGAGGTGGTGGGCGAGCAGGATGCCTTTGTGCAGCTCCAGCGCCATGTCGGCGAGCTTGGCCTGGGTGAGCTGGAAGCCGCCGATCGGCCGGCCGAACTGCTCCCGCGTCCGCGCGTAGTCGAGCGCGGCCTCGAAACTGGCGCGCGCCGCACCCATTGATCCCCAGACGATCCCGTACCGCGCGTGACTGAGACAGCCCAGCGGTCCCTTGAGCCCCGTGACCCCCGGCAGCACCGCGTCGGCGGGCAGCCGTACGTCGTCCATCACCAGCTCGCTGGTGACCGAGGCGCGCAGCGACCACTTGTGCTTGATCTCCGGCGCCGAGAAGCCGGCCGAGTCGGTGGGCACGGCGAAGCCGCGGATCCCCTCGTCGGTCTGCGCCCAGACCACGGCCACCGCCGCCACGGACCCGTTGGTGATCCACATCTTGCGGCCGTTCAGGATCCAGTCGGAGCCGTCGCGCTTGGCGTACGTGCGCATGGCCGCGGGGTCGGAGCCGATGTCGGGTTCGGTCAGCCCGAAGCAGCCGATCAGCTCGCCGGCCGCCATGCTGGGGAGCCAGCGCTGCTTCTGCTCCTCCGAGCCGTACTTCCAGATCGCGTACATGGCCAGGGAGCCCTGGACGGAGACCAGCGAACGGATCCCGGAGTCGGCGGCCTCCAGCTCCAGGCAGGCGAGCCCGTACTGCACGGCGGTGGCGCCCGCGCACCCGTACCCCTCCAGGGACATGCCGAGGGCCCCGAGTGCGCCGAGCTCGCGGGCCAGCTCGCGGATGACCGGTAGCTCGCCGGTCTCGTACCACTCGGCGACGTGCGGGAGGACGCGGTCGGCGGCCCAGCCGCGGACGGTGTCGCGGATGGCGAGGTCCTCGGGGCTGAGGAGCTCGTCGAGCCCGAGCGGATCGGTGGGTACGAAGGACACGGGGCCTCCCGGCGGGCCAGAGGGTGAACCTAGCGGTGCAAGTTTGACCTTGCCGCCGCCCCCGGTCCACCCCCGGCCGGGCCGGCGAGCGCGTCGCGGCCGGGCCGCGCCGGGCCGGGGATCCGCGGCCCCTCGCCCGCCGGTGCGGCCGCGGTCCGGGCGGGACGGCCGGCGCGCTCGGCGTCCGGCTCCGGGGACGGGGCCTGGGCCGGGACGCCGTGGGTGCCGGAGTCGCCGATGCCGGAGTCGCCGGTGCCGGAGTCGCCGATGCCTGCGTCCCCGTCCGCGTCGGTGCACTCCATGACCCGTGGCAGCTTCAGCGCCATCACGGCCCCCGCGAGCAGCAGGGCGGCGCTGACCACCAGCGTGATGTGCAGACCCTGCACGAACGAGTGGCGCGCCGCGTCGAACAGCGACTCACCCGCGGCGCCGCCGAGCTGCCCGGCGATCTGGTAGGCCTCGCCGAGCGAGTTCGCGGCGCCCTTGGCGTCCTCGGGCGACACGCCGGGCACGTGCAGCAGCCCCGGCGCGTAGGCGGCGTTCATGACGCTGCCGAGCAGGGCGATGCCCATGCCCGCGCCCAGCTGGTACGAGGTCTCGCCTATGGAGGCCGCCCCGCCGGCCGTCTCCGCGGGCGCCTCGCTCAGCATCGACTCGTACGCGGCGAAGAGGGTGGTCTGGAGCCCGAAGCCGAGCAGCACGAAGCCGACGGTCAGCAGGACGGGCCGGTCGTGCTCCCCCATGAGCGTCAGCAGCAGCACGGCGAAGGCGGTCAGCAGGAAGCCCAGCGACACCATCGTGCGCGGCCCGACCCGGGCCAGCGTGTACGAGCCGGTGGCCCCGGCCGCCATGGCCGCGAAGGTCAGCGGCAGCAGGCGCAGGCCGGTCTCCAGGGGGCTGAGTTCGAGCACGAGCTGGAGGTACTGGACCGCGAGGAGCTCCAGGCCGACGAGGGCCAGCATGGCGAGCACGATGCAGCCGACGGAGGTGGAGAAGGCGGCGCGGGCGAACATCCGCATGTCGATGAGCGGGTGCGGGCGGCGCTTCTGCCGGCGGGTGAACAGCACGAGCAGGGCCACGCCGAGCAGCAGGGGCAGCAGTGACTCGGCGTCGAGGAGCCGGCGCTCGGCGCCGAGCCGCTTGACCCCGAGGACCACGCCGAGCACACCGCCGGCGGCCATCAGCGCGCCGAGCACGTCCCACGGCCCGTCGGCGGTACCCCTGGACTCCGGCAGCAACCAGCGCCCGACCGGCAGGATCAGCGCCATCAGCGGGATGTTGATCAGGAAGACCGAGCCCCACCAGAAGTGCTCGATGAGGAAGCCGCCGAGGACCGGGCCGCTGGCCGCGCCGATCGCGGCGACGGCGGTCCAGATGCCGATGGCCAGGGCCCGCTCGCGCCGGTCGGGGAAGACCTGGCGCAGGATCGACAGGGTGGCCGGCATGATCATCGCGCCGCCGACGCCGAGCAGGGCGCGGGCGACGATGAGGACCTGGGCGTCGTCGGCGAAGGCCGCGATGGCGGAAGCCGCGCCGAAGAGGGTGTAGCCGAGCAGGAGTATCCGGCGGCGGCCGACCCGGTCGCCGAGGGTGCCGAAGAGGATCAGCAGCGCGGCGCACACCAGCGGGTACGCGTCGACGATCCACAGCAGCTCGACGGAGCCGGGACGCAGGTCCTCGGTG
Organism: Streptomyces sp. NPDC127106; assembly: GCF_042677605.1. NCBI lineage: Bacteria > Bacillati > Actinomycetota > Actinomycetes > Kitasatosporales > Streptomycetaceae > Streptomyces > Streptomyces sp. NPDC127106. Next base: position 107,156 of record NZ_JBHXTC010000024.1, read on the forward strand.
ACGGAGGGGACGGCGACGTGCAGGATCGTCGCGTCGAGCGCGACGAGGACCAGGCTGATGCACAGCACCGCGAGGACGACCCAGCGGTTGGCCCCGCCGGAGGCCGCGCGCAGCCGCGCCCCGAGGGGCGCGCGGTCGGCGGCCCCGCCGGGGGTGTGTCTGCTGTCGGCGGTCCTGCGGTCGGCCGCGTTGGTCCCCGACATGCATGTACCTCCCAGATGAATCGCTCGCACTCGGCGGACCAACGTCTCGGCGGAGCCGCCGGGGTGTGCACGGGGCGGCGTCCTACGGGGTCCGGCATCGACATGCGAGTGAACGGTCAGCGTACGCGAGTCCGCTTGTCCGGCACGTGGTCAAGCTCTCATCGCGGCGGCGGCCGCGGTGTGGTGTACGCCACTCGCCCCACCCGGTCCCCTCCCCGCACTTCCTCCGCGTACGCACCCGGTCACGGCGCGTGGCCCCACCCCCGTCGACGGGCGCGGACGCCACCGATAATCATGCCTGTGAAAGATCATGCTTTTCGCCGGGCCGCGCCCGCCCTGGCCGTCTTCGCGGCGGTCCGGCTGCTCGGGCTGGGCGTGCTGGCGGCGTGGGGGGCGGCCGCGGGCAGCAGCCCGCACACGCTGCTGTCGGCGCGCTGGGACTCCCTCTGGTACGCCCGCATCGCCGCCGAGGGGTACGGCTACGAGGTGGTCCTGCCGGGCGGGGCGGTCCACTCGAACCTTGCCTTCTTCCCGCTGCTGCCCTGGCTGGAGCGGCTGGTCGCGGCCCCGACCGGGCTGGGCTACGGCTCGGCGGGCCTGGTGGTCTCGGCGGTGGCGGGACTCGCCGCGGCCTGGGGGATCTTCGCGGTCACCGACCTGATGTGCGCCCGGCGGGACCTCGGCGTCGACGGGCGCCGGGCGGGGGTGTTCGCGGCCGGGGTCTGGGCCGCGCTGCCCGTCGGCATCGTGCAGTCCATGGCGTACAGCGAGTCGCTGTTCACGGCGCTGGCCGCCTGGGCGCTGTACGCGGCCCTGCGCGGTCGGTGGCCGGTGGCGGGCCTCCTCGCGGCGGGGGCGGGGCTGACCCGCCCGGTCGGTGCCGCGGTGGTCGCGGCGGTCTGGGTGGCGCTCGCCCTGGCCTGGCGGCGCGGCGAGCGCTCCTGGCGGATGGCGGTGGGGGCGGTGCTGGCCCCGGCGGGGGCGGCGGCGTACGTGCTGTGGGTGGGCGGGCACACCGGGCGCGGGCTGCTCGGGTACCTCGACGTGCAGGGCGGCTGGGGCAACGGCTTCGACGGGGGCCTGGCCTTCGCCCGGTTCATCGGCGCGAAGCTCACCTCGGGGGCCGCCCCGGCGGGGCTCGGGCTGATCGCGGGCGTGGTCCTGGTGCTGTGGCTGTACGCGCTGTGCGTACGGCAGCGGCAGCCGGCCGCCCTGCTGGTGTACTCCGGGATCGTCGTCGCGCTGGCGCTGGGCGCGTCGGCGTACTTCGGGTCCAAGCCGCGGCTGCTGCTGCCGGCCTTTCCGCTGCTGCTGCCGGCGGCGGTGGCACTGGCCCGCCGGCGGCCGGGCCGGGCGGCCGCGGTGCTGGGGGCGGTGGCGGTTGCGTCGGCGGTGTACGGGGCGTTCTGGCTGAACGGGTCGGGCCCCCCGTGAGCAGGGCGCGGCGGGCGAGCGGTCGGGGCCGGACAGGGGCGGCCCGGGACGCTGACGGGCGACGCATCGGCGGGCGGGGCGCCGGGCTCGGGACGCCCCCGCCCGGCAATGGAATGGATCATTCCGAGCCATCTTTCGGCAAAAGAATTGAGCGTCGCCGATAAATCACGGGCGCGAGCGCGAAACAATCGCCGGGCCAATGGATCGGACACTCCAACTAATGCCTTAATCCCAGGAATTAAGTGCCGCGTGAGACCAACTCCACATCACATGGTCATCACAAACCCGGTGATTCGCCCGGGCTGACCAGCGGCGCGCGGTAACGTCGATTGACGTGCGTACCGACCAAATCCTGTCCCGGCTGGAGCGGGTGTTCGCCCGACTGGACCGGGAACCCGAGCGACCGGCTCATCTGCAAACGCCGCAGATGAGCCGGCACCGCGTCGTGCTCTTCGGAGCGACCCTCGCCTTCTATCTCGCGATCGTGGTGGCCGTACTGACCACGTCCTGGCTCGTCCGCCTGGACTGGCAGGTCATGTTCTTCCGGCCGTACGACCAGTGGCCGCAGCTGCACGCCTTCCTCGACTACCTCGTCGTACTGGGGCAGCGCGGGCCCACCGCGGTCATGGTCGCCGCATGGCTCGGCTGGCGCTCCTGGCGGCAGCACACCCTTCGGCCGCTGATCACCCTCGGCGTGGCGCTGCTCCTGCTCAACATCACCGTGGGCTCGGTGAAGCTCGGCCTCGGCCGCCTCGGCCCGCACTACGCCACCACGATCGGCTCCGCCGAGCTGTTCGCCGGCGGCGACATATTTCCCTCCGGCCACACCGCGAACGCCGTCGTGACCTGGGGCATCCTGGCCTACCTGGCCTCGACCGTGGTCACCCGACGGGTGCTCTCCGTGGTCTCCGCGGTCGTCTCGCTCAGCGTCGGCGCCACCACCGTCTACCTCGGCACCCACTGGGTCAGCGACGTCCTGCTCGGCTGGTCCGCGGGCCTGCTGATCATGCTGGCGCTGCCCTGGTTCGAGCCGCTGATCGCGGGCGTCGAGGCCTGGGTGTTCGAGCGGCGCGAGCGGATGCGGCGCCGCGTGGAAGCCGGAACGGTGCCCGCGCCGGTCGCCACCGCGCTCGTCCCGCTGCTCTCCGCGGGCGGCAAGTGGCAGCTCCGGCAGACCCCCGGAACCAGCGGCTCCCCGGCTGCGGCGGAAGCCCCGGCCGCAGCCCGGGCCGAGGGGACGGCGGCCGGCGCTGCGGTGCCGGGCCAGCCGAACGCCCCGGCATCCGCGCAGGCCGGAGCCCAGGCCGCGGCATCCGCGGCCGGCACCGGGCACGCTGCGGTACCCCGACCCGCGCACCACGCCGGCCGGACGCACCTGGTCCGCTCCGAGCGGGTGCCGGCCGCGCCGGGCGGCGCCCGGCGCCCGGCGCACACCGAGCGGACCCCGGCCGGACGCGCCGCAGCCCGACCGGCCACCAACGGCTGAGCCGGCCCCCGGGACACGCCGGGGCACCCGCGGGGCGGTACGCACACCACCCCGTCGGCTCCCCCACCGCGCGCACCGGTGAAGGGGGGGCCGGCGGCCCCCCCCCCCCCCCCGCAACCGCCCAGTAAGCCCCAAACCAACCCCCCGCCCCCGGCTTCTTACGCTAACGGGGGCCAGCTGAGGACCCCC